>JBBIVT010000166.1:0-6916 GCA_037439565.1 Acidobacteriota bacterium
GAGCCCACCATCTCCGCGAACGCCGGGAATGCGATCAGCAAAGGATTCGCGCGCTGCTGCACGAAAATCTTTTCCACCAGCGCTTCCCTGCCCGAGATGACCGCCTCCGCCTTCACGCCTGTGCCGTCGCGAAAGATATGGATTTCCTTCTCCTTGTGGCTGACCACCCAAAGCCGGTAGGAATCGGGGGCATCCTGGCGAATCGTAAACCCGTATGCCTTGGCTCGCTCGACGAAGTTCAGCTCCTGGTGCCGGCCATCCTCCGCGGCCATCACCCAGTACGCCACCACCGGCTGCTTCGCGTCGAAGTGGCCGTCCGGCAACAAGCGCGCATCGTATTGCACGTGGTTCGCATTGGAGCTCTTATCAATACGGAACAACGGGACGGAGCGCACTTGCGCCACTCCGGCGACGGCCATACCCCAGAAAACCAGCCAGCGCATCTTAGGACTTCACCGCCATCACGCTTTTGGTCGGAAGGCACCACAGGAAACCATGGGAAGCCACCGCGACGTCCTTCGCGCCAAGCCTGGTCAACTCCGCGGCGTAGTCGCCGACATGCAGAATATCGAGGATCAGCAGCTTGCCACCTGGCTTTAGCACACGGTACATCTCCGCGACGGCCTTGATGCGATCGCCGTCGTCCTGGAAATTGTGGATTGCGAGGGCGGACACGGCCACGTCGAGATTCTTTTCCGGATACACCAGCTTGCGCACGTCGCCCGATTCAAAGCGCGCCTTGTCCGCCACGCCTTCCTGCTTGGCATTGGCCTTCGCCGCCTCGGCCGAATTGCCGGACAGGGCCGAAGTATCCCACGAGTCGATCCCGGTAACCTTGCCCGATTTCAATCGCTTGGCGACGCCGACGGTCATCAGTCCCAGCCCGCAACCCGCGTCGAGAACCTTCTCGTCGCCGTTGAGCGCAAGCGAATCGAGCAGTTGATCGCGCAACACCAGCTTCGCCGACCGGCTGGACCAGGTCATGACGCCGCCCACCCCGGCGAAAATCACGGCCAGAACCGCGAACACGGCCAAAATGGCCGCCGCTGGACCGGGATACTCGCTCTTGTTCATGAGGAACACGGCGACCCCGAAGGCAAACGTCCACCCGGCGCGCGAGAACATCCGCTTTACCAGGAACGGCGCGTCCAGGCCGTAATCCGGCTGCGTCGCTTCGGCCATTAGACAACCGCCTCCACCGGAGCTTGAACGTCAAGCGGTTTTTTGAACTTGCACTCGTTGTTGGGGCACTGGGCGAATGCGCCGGCTTTCAGATATTTTTCGATCAGGTAGCTGCCGCCGCACTGCGGACATTTTTCCGGCAACGGCTTGCCCCAGGCCACGAAGTCGCAATCGGGATAACGGTTGCAGCCATAGAACGTCTTGCCGCGCTTGGACCGCCGCTCCACCACTTCGCCTTCGCTGCAGTTCGGGCACTTCACGCCGATGGTCTTCTGCTTGACGAACTTGCAGGTGGGATAATTGCTGCACGCGACGAATTCGCCGTAGCGGCCGAACTTCTTCACCAGATGATTGCCGCAGTTCGGGCATTTTTCTTCCAGCGGCACGTCTTTCTGCTGCTGCGCCGCCCCCAACTGCTTTGTCGTCTTGCACTCCGGATAGCCGCTGCAGGCCAGAAACTGCCCGAACCGGCCCTTTTTGAGCACCATCGGACGGCCGCAGTTGTCGCACATCTCCGCTTCGTCCTGCTCGGAGACTTCGCCGTTATCCGCCACCGGAAGCTCGCGGGTATTGGTGCACTCGGGATAGCCCGTGCAGGCGACGAACTTGCCGTGGCGGCCCCACTTGATCACCATCGGCTTGCCGCACTTTTCGCAGATCTGGTCGGTGGGCTCCTCCATGCGCTTGATGTCGGTCATGTGCTCGGCCGCATGATCCAGATCCTTGGTGAAGCGATCGTAGAACTCGCCCATCGCCGTGCGCCAGTCGATCTTGCCCTCTTCGATGGCGTCCAGCTCGCCTTCCAGGCGCGCCGTGTAGTTCACGTCGAACAGATCGCTGAAGCTTTCCAGCAACAGGTCCGTCACGACTTCGCCCAGCTCGGTGGGCGAAAACTTGCCGCCCTCTTTCCGGACGTACTCGCGCTCCTGAATGGTGGAAAGAATCGAGGCGTAAGTCGAAGGCCGGCCCACGCCGTCGGCTTCCAGTTCCTTCACCAGCGTCGCTTCGGTGAACCGGGGCGGCGGCTCCGTGAAATGCTGCTCGGGGTCGATGGAGCGGAACTTCAGCGTCTCGCCCGGCGTCACCGCCGGAAGTTTATGCTTGCGTTCCTCGTCGTCCTCGTCCTTGGCGTCCTTGCCTTCTTCGTAGACCTTCAGGAAGCCGTCGAACTTCTCCACGCTGCCGGTCGCGCGGAACAGATACACAGACTTGTCTTTGCCGGACGCTTCCACATCGATGGTGGTCTGATCGAACACCGCCGGCGCCATCTGCGACGCGACGAAGCGCATCCAGATCAACCGGTACAGCTTCAGCAGGTCCTCGTCCAGGTACGGGGCCACGCTCTCCGGCGTCCGCATCGACGAGGAGGGGCGCACCGCTTCGTGGGCGTCCTGCGCGTCCTTTTTACTCTTGTAGAAATTGGGTTTCTCCGGGCGGTAGTCCGCGCCGAAGCGCTCCCCGATCAGCGTCCTCACCTCATCGAGCGCATCGTTGGACACGCGCGTCGAGTCGGTACGCATATATGTGATCAGTCCGACCGAGCCTTCCGAGCCGATTTCGACACCTTCGTACAGTCTCTGCGCCAGCATCATGGTGCGCTTCACGCTGAACCGCAGCTTGCGCGCCGCCTCCTGCTGGAGCGTCGAGGTAATGAACGGAGGAACCGGGTTGCGCCGCTTTTCGCGGTTGACAACGCTCTTGACGATGTAGGCAGCGCCATCGAGAGTCTCGACAATCGCCTTCGCGCCGGCTTCGTCGGCGATTTCGACGTTCTCGCCGTCGCGCTTGGCCAGATGGGTCACCAGTTGCGGTGGCTTTTTCGCGGCCAGATGGACGTCGATGGTCCAATACTCGCGCTTCTGGAACGCGCGGATTTCCCGCTCCCGTTCGACAATCAACCGCAGCGCCACTGTCTGCACGCGCCCCGCCGACAACCCGCGCCGGACTTTATCCCACAGCAGCGGCGAGATCTTATAGCCCACCAGCCGGTCCAGAATCCGGCGCGCCTGCTGCGCGTCCACCAGGTGCAGATTCACGGACAGCGGCTTTTCAAAGGCTTTCTGAATGGCGTTTTTGGTGATTTCATTGAACATCACCCGGTAGAACTTGGGGCCGTCCTTGGCCTTGGTCTGCAGTTCTTCCTGCAGGTGGTAGCAGATGGCTTCGCCTTCCCGGTCAGGGTCAGCCGCCAAATAGATGTTGTCGACGCCTTTGGCGGCCGAACGCAACTCCCCGATCAGTTTCTTCTTGCCCTCGATCACTTCATAAACGGGCTTGAAGTCGTTGTCCACGTCCACCGAAAGATTCTTCTTGGGAAGGTCCTTCACGTGTCCGAGCGAGGCTTTCACCACGAACTGCTTGCCGAGATACTTGCCGATCGTTTTCGCCTTCGCCGGGGATTCGACGATGACGAGACTTTTTTCCATAAGGTTACGATTCCAGATTTCTTGAGTGTATGAGAGCGAAACAACCGAATCTTACCACGGCGGAAGGTAGTGACCCCTTCAATCGCTCCAAACCTTAATATAGCTTTTACCGGGCAGTTGGCGCACGAGCCCACTCAGTTCCAGCTCAAACAGGGCCGACATCACGTCGGAGGCAGTCATGCCCTCCATCGATTCGAGCAGCCCGTCCAGGCCGACCGGCGCATCGTGCTTCAAAACCCTCAAAATGGCTCCGGTATTCGCCCTTATCTCCGATGCCGGAAACGACGAACTGGTTTCAGCGGGAGATTTCCCCCCTGTATTCAATTGGTTGCGGCGCTGCTCCAGGAGCCTTCGCCGGTCCTCCGCCTTCAATTCCTCTACCACATCGCTCCATTCCTGGACCAGTTTCGCCCCTTGTTTGATCAGCAGATTTGGCCCCCAGCTCATCTTCGACGTGACATTCCCCGGCACCGCGAACATCTCCCGGTTTTGCTCGCTGGCGAGCTTTGCGGTGATCGTCGAGCCCGAATACTCTCCGCCTTCGACCACGAGGACCCCGGCGCTCATCCCGCTGATCATCCGGTTCCGGACCGGAAAATTCTGGGGGTACGGAGGCGCGCCCATAGGAAATTCGGAGATCACCAGGCCCTTTTCCGCCAGAGTCTCGGCCAGTTTCCGGTTTTCCGAGGGATAGACCTCGTCCACGCCGCATCCGAACACGGCGATGGTATCCCCTTGAACCTCCAGCACGGCCTTGTGGGCCGCCGTATCGATTCCGCGGGCCATGCCGCTGGCGATGGTCAGCCCGGCTTCGCTCAGATCCCTGGCCAGCCGCGCCGCCACCTGGGTGCCGTAGGATGTCGGCCGCCGGGTGCCAACGACCCCAAGCATCAAGCGGTCCAGCAGTTCCACCCGGCCCCGAGCGAATAGCAGCGTCGGGGGATCGAAAATCTCCCGCAGACGCGGCGGGTACCGGGAATCCGTGATCGGCACCAGTTCTACCCCCATTTGGGTGGCCTTTTCGTGCTGCTGGGCGGCTTCCTCAAAGGCGCAGCCGCTGGCGATGCTCTGCGCCACCGCCGCCGAAATGCCCGCTGCGGCCAGTTCCGTGACTGAGGCCTGGAAGATGGCCTGGGGAGACCGGAAGATCTCGACCAAAAGCCCCGCTTTGCGGGTTCCCAGCCCCACCGTCATCCGTAACGCCAGCCAGTGAAGCGATTCGTCCGTACTCCGTGCAGGTTGCATTCTGATTGGTGGTGGATTCAGGACGCGGGAAATCTCACCTGCGCTACCCTGTTGGGATATGAGCAAAGCAACCTACGACGACGTAAACCTGATCCTCCGCCTCTACGACATGCGCCGCGAGGAGAAACTGCGCGCCGCCCGGGTCTGGTTCGTGGCCAATTTCAAGGTGAAGACCGTGGCCGAGATGAGCGCCCTAGCCGCTCCGGGCACCGAGGCCAACGCCTACTTCCGCCAATCGACTTCCTACTGGGACATGGTGGCTAGCTTCATCACCGCCGGCGTCCTGAACCAGGAGCTGTTTTTCCAGAGCGGAAGGGAACTGCTGCTGTTCTGGTTGCGCCTGAAGCCGATCGTGGCCGAATATCGGGCCGTGAACAAGGCTCCCAAGATGTACGCCAACATGGAAGCTGTCGCCAACGCCTTCGCTGAGCATATGGGCAAAGAAGCCTACGAATCGTTCGCCGCGCGCGTCGCCGGATGACGCCCGGGGAACAGGACGGCGTCCTCGTCTATGTCGCCAAGCGTCTCAAGGAGGCGCTTGCGATCGAGGAACTGTTTAAGGCGGCTGGACTTGAATATCTGGTCGAGCCCGACACCTATTCGGGCGGGATCATTTTCCGCACGCAGCGAACCGGAGCGTTTTTCTACGTCGCGCCGGAAGATGAGGCGAGGGCTCGGGAGAATCTCGAAGGCTCCGGGTATAAGCCGGCGCTGAAGGAGCTGGGATAGCCATCGAGCATCCTCCTCCCGGCAAATTAAACTTGCTTCAAGTTCCTATTCCACAGAGCCTTACATTCCATAAATGGGATACCCGTCCTTTTTTGTACTTCACAGGTGAGACGCTGGGTGATACACTAAAGTTGGCGTTTGATTGTCCCGCAAGCCCTGGCTTATGCTGTGTCCGCCTCCGTTTGTCGCCGCTTTCAACCCGTTAAGGAGATCACTTTGAAGAACATTTTCGTTGGAAATTTGGATTTTGGCGCGACGGAAGATACGGTTCGGCAGTTGTTTGAAGCGTATGGAGCCGTGGAGCGTGTGAGCCTGATGACGGACCGGGAAACGGGCCGCTCCAGGGGATTTGCGTTCGTCGAAATGACGAACACGGACGAGGCGGACCGGGCGATTACGGCGCTGAATGGCGCCAACGTCGGCGGGCGGGCATTAAACGTCAACGAGGCACGGCCGAAGCCCGCGGGCGGCGGTGGCGGCGGCTTCCGGGGATCGGGCGGCGGTGGCCGTGGACCCGGCGGCGGCGGACCTCGTCAACGGCGCGAACCGCGCTGGTAGTTTTTCGCATCAATTAAAGCAGGAAGGCCCGCGGAACCTGTTTCGCGGGCTGGCAGTTTCAGATTTTAAATCCATACGGCTGGCCTTCGCATAGCCAGCCGGAGAAATCAGGGAATCGTATGGCTGGACGTTCGCATTCGACATTCAAAAAGCGGCAAAAGGAACTTGCACGCGTGGAAAAGCAGCGCGACAAGGCGGAGAAGCGTTTGCAATCGGGATCGAAGGAAAAGACCGGCGGACCCGAGATCATGTCTCTGGAAGAGGCGGCGGCGTTGCGGTTTCAGGACACGCCGATTGAAGAAGACATTCTGCTCGAAAAGAATTAAGATTGTCCGTTCCTCGCCGGACCTGACGGCCCAGGCTGGAGGAATCATCCCGGCGAGAATTGCCCGGCAGAGCTTGCCGATGAGGCGAAAAATAACAACGGCCACCCGTATCGGGGTGGCCGTTTTGCATTGAGAGTTTGTGCTAATGAGGATGACGAAGAATGTCTAGACTTCAGATGGAACAGCACCTGATTGGGCGCATCGGCTGGTTGCGCGCAGCTGTCCTGGGCGCGAACGACGGCATCGTTTCAACAGCGAGTCTCATGCTCGGGGTGGCCTCGGCCCATGCGACTCGAACCAATATATTGACCGCGGGCGTCGCCGGACTGGTCGCCGGAGCAATGTCGATGGCGGCGGGTGAGTACGTGTCCGTCCACTCACAAGCCGATACGGAGCGGGCTGAGCTGGAGCGTGAACGCACGGAACTCAAGGCCGACAATGAAAGCGAGC
>JBBIVT010000167.1:0-4884 GCA_037439565.1 Acidobacteriota bacterium
ACCGGTCTGAAATCCATGGCGGATCACATCGAGCAGGCTTACGCCGAAGACATCAGAATCCGCCTCACCGGCGGCGAGCCTTCCAACAAGACCGGATACAAGGTGAACGTCCACGAAATCAGGCCAGGCTTGGTTTATCAGGACGCGAATGTGAAAGTGACGGCGGCCGGCGTCCTCCATGGCGACAAGACGGAGTCCTATGCGTACCGTTTTGACACCGCCGATGGCCGCAGCATCGTCATCTCCGGCGACACAGGACCGACCGGCGCGGTCGCCGATCTGTGCCACGGCTGCGACGTCCTGGTCCACGAGGTCTATTCCACTGCCGGCTTCGTCCGCCGTCCTCCCGAATGGCAGCGCTACCACGCGCGCTATCACACGTCCTCAGCCCAACTGGCCGAAATCGCGAAGAAAGCCCACCCCGGTTTGCTCGTGTTGACGCATCAACTTCTTTGGGGCACCAGCGACGAGGATTTGTTGGCCGAAGTCACCCGGCTTTATCAAGGCAAAGTGGTCAGCGGCCACGACCTCGACGCGTTCTAGGCCGCCGTTACCACACAAAGGGAATCAGCCCTGCCACCGAGCCTTTGTACTCCCGGAAGCGCGCGCCGAAATGCGCCTCAAGCAGAGAATCTTCCATGCGCATTCTTATCAGCGTGCCCGTCAGAAATACCGCGATCGAGATGGCCGTCAGCAGCGCCCGTGAAATGAGTAAGGCGGTGGCGAGCATCACGCACAAAATCGACGTATAGATCGGATGCCTCACGATGCGGTACGGACCGGAACGGATGAGCTCGTGATCCGCGCCGACCGCCGCGTCCACGCGAAATTCCTTTCCCAACGCCCGCGTTGCCGTCCAGGAAATCAGGCATGCCAGCGCGAAAAGCGCCGCCGATCCGGCCACTTGCCACGCTCCCGGAGCGAGCTCCCAAAACCGGCCCTGCCAAAGGAGCGAATAAGCCACCAGTTCCAGAAGCATCCCCCACCGCGCCTTGCGGTTCACGTGCATCGGGTTGCGCTGTCCCCTCCAAAACAGCACGAATGGCGCGAACCACAGCGCCGTTCCGACCCCGATCAGGATGTGTCGCATGGACTGCTAAACCAACCCCGCCCGCTCCAGCAGCGCCCTGGCATCCGGATCGCGCCCCATGAAGGACCGGTACAGCACCGCCGGATCCTCGCTGTCGCCCTTCGACAGAATCTTCTCCCGGAAATCTCCGCCCACCGCCGCGCTGAACACGCCTTCTCTCTTGAACCTCGTGAACGCGTCCGCGTCCAGCACTTCCGCCCACTTATACGAGTAATACCCGGCCCCATACGCCACCGGACTCGCGAACAAATGCGTAAACCCGGTGATCATCGAATAATCCTCCGGCAGTTTCGACGCCGCGAACTGCTGCAAAATCGGCCGCGACCAGGAAACCGGATCGCCCAACTCCTGCGACCACTCGCGATGCAGCGCCAGATCCACATACCCAAAGCCCAATTGCCGCATCTGCGCATTCGCCGCGCGGAACGTTTTTGCGCGCTTCATCTTCTGGAATAACTCCTCGGGAATCGTCTCGCCCGTCTCCCAGTGCCGCGCGAACAGATCCAGCGATTCGCGCTCCCAGCACCAGTTCTCCATGATCTGCGACGGCAGTTCCACGAAATCCCACGCCACGCTGGTGCCCGAAAGGCTCCGGATCTCCACCCGGCTCAGCAAATGATGCAGCAGATGCCCGAACTCATGGAAAATCGTTTCCACTTCGCGATGCGTCAGCAGCGCCGGTTTCCCATCGAGAGGAGGAGTCAGGTTTCCGCAGATCAAGCCCAGCTTCGGCAGCAGCGAATCCATCCACGCGCCGCCGCGCTTGTTCTCCCGCGGATACCAGTCCGCGTAAAACGACCCCGAATCCGCGATTTTGTAGGTCTTCACCGCCGCGTCCCACGCCGGTACGCCGTGTTCTTCCTCCACCACGATGCCGAACACGCGATGAAAGATCTCGAACATTCCCGCCACCACGCGCTCCAGCGGGAAATAGGGCCGCAGCGCCTCCTCGTCAAAATCGTAAAGGGCCTGCCGCTGCTTTTCCGCCCAATAGCCGATGTCCCACGGCTCCAGCTTGCGATTCGCGAATGTCTCCAGTTCCAGATTCTCCTCGCGAAAGCGCTTTTCCGTTTTCTCTCGCAGATCTCCTAAAAACGTCTGCGCCCGCCCTCCCTCGTGCGCCATGCGGTCGTCTAATACCAGGTCCGCGAAATCCTTGAACCCCAGCAGTTGAGCCTTTTCGCGCCGCAGTTCCAGAATCCTCGCGATCAACGGCCGGTTGTTGAACGGATCGGCCGCCCCGCGCAGGTTAAACGCCCTCCATACCTGCTCGCGAATTGCGGCATCGTCCAGATACGTCATCACCGCCATGTAGCTCGGCGCTTGCAGCGTGAATCGCCAGCCCGCCGCGCCCTTCGCTTCTGCCGACGCCCTGGCGGCCGCGACCGCCGATGGAGGCAGCCCTGCCAGCTTTGACTCATCGGTCAGCACGAGTTCCCAGGCATTGGTCGAGTCGAGAACGTTTTCGGAAAACTTTGTCGTGACCTCGGCCAGCGCCACGTCGATTTCCTTCAGCCGCGCTTTCCCCGCCGCATCCAGATCTGCGCCATGCCGCTTAAACGAATCTACGGTCTTGGTCAGATAGCGCTTCTTCGTTCCCGCAAGCGCCTTCGCCTCGTCCGTCGCCGCATAGGCTTTGATAGCATTCCAGAGCGCTTCATTCAGCACCAGTCCGGAATAGAACGCGCTCACCTTCGGCTGCACCGCGTTATAGGCCGCCCGCAGTTCCGGCGTCGTCGCGACGCTCTCCAGATGCCTCACCACCGCCATCGCATAGTCGAGGTTCTCCGTCATCGTGTCGAGCGCCATCAGAGGATCCCGGGCGGAAATCGTCTCGCCCAGCCGCGTTTGAGCCATTTCCAACAACTGATCGATCGCCGGCTCCACGTGCGGCGCCTGGATCTTGTCAAAGGGGACGCGAAACTGAATTTCAAGCAACGGATTCATAGGAAAATCCCAGCGTAGCATCCATTCCGCGCCTCCCTGGGTCCCGAGGACGCGTAAGCCCCGTCGGCTTCCGAATCCCCGCGCCGCGGCAATGCGATAATGCTCTTAAGGTGAACGATTCCTCTCCCGTTACCCAACTCTTGAAGCAGGCTCGCCGCCGCTCGCTCCTTGATCTCGTTCTGGACCAGTCGGCCCTCGCCCTGTCGATCTTCATGGCCGGAGCCATCTTGCTGCTGCTCACCGGCACCTCGCTGCTCGAATGGTATTGGATCGCCCTCATCTCCCTGGCCGCCGCCGGAGCCGCGCTCTATCGCTTCCGCGGCCGTGTCCCGACCGGGTACCGTCTCGCCCAGCGCATCGATTACAAGCTCAACCTCGCCGACGCGCTCTCCACCGCGAAATATTTTGAGGGGACCCAGTCGTCCATCGCCGATTCTCAAATTATTGCCCGGCAGCGCGCCTCCGCCGAAGAAATCGCCCGCACCATTGATCCTCGCGCCGCGGTCCCCTTCACCCGCTCGCGCTTCCTGATTCCCGCCGCCGGCCTCACTCTGGTCGCCATCGGACTCTTCGCCGTCCGCTACGCCGTTACGGGAACCATGAGCCTGGAACCGTCCCTGGTCAGGATGGCCTACGATACGTTCTTCGGCAGCGGCCCCCAGCAGCAGGCCAAGCACAACATCCGCAAGGCCGCCAACGACAAAAACCCCCTCGATCCCGGCAACCCCGACGCGCCCACCACCGAAAACGATCAGGTCCCCGAAGCGCCGATGCAGTCCTTCGAAACGCCCGACGTGAATAATCCCGCCGCGCCTGACCAATCCAAATCCGCCGCCAAGGGTCAAAAAACCACTCCCGATGATCAGCAGGGCGACAACTCCGATGAGGGTGAAAAAGGCGAGAAGGCCGCCGACGCCGCCGAAAACAATCAGAACGGTAAGTCCGGCGATAAATCCCAGGACGCTAAGCAGAAGGACGGCAAACAGGACCCCAGGAATCAGAAGGGCAACAACGAAAACTCCTCCATGCTGGACAAGCTGAAGGATGCCATGGCCAACATGCTCAATAAAATGAAGAGCAATCCTCCCAAGGAAGGCCAGCAATCGGCGCAGAACAGCCAGGATACGAAGTCTGGCAGCCAGGAAAAGGGCCAGAAAAGCGGACAGAACCAGAAGGGTTCGCAAAATGAATCCCAGGACGCTGACGCCCAGTCCGATCAGCAGCAGGGCGACCAGAGCGACAAGAAGCAAAACGCCAATGCCAAGTCCGGAGACAAAGCGGCCGACAAAACCAACTCGCCGGACGCCAAGAGCGGCATCGGTTCCTCCGATGGCGATAAGGCTGCCCGCGAAGCCGAGCAGCAGCAGGCTATGGGCAAAATCACCGAAATTATCGGCAAGCGCGCCCAAAACGTCAGCGGCGAGGTGATGGTGGAGGTCGGTTCCACTAAACAGCAGCTAAAAACGCCTTGGGCGCAGAAGCAGGCCACCCACGTCGAAGCCGGCAGCGAAATCCACCGCGACGAAGTGCCGTTGATGTACCAGCAGTTCGTTCAGCAATACTTCGACGAAGTCCGCAAAGGCGAAGCTAAGCCTGCCCAAAAACAATAGCCATTCGCAATTCCGCGCTTTGCGAAATCCGTTGGCCCTTTTGCATCGTATAATCATCGTGACCAAAATGCGCCGCTTGATCCCGATCCTTTTCGCGACCCTTCTCCTCGCCCATCCCATGGGCAACTTCAGCGTCAGCCATTACACGAAATTCGATGTCACCGCCGCCTCGGTCCACGTCACCTATGTCCTCGACCTCGCCGAAATCCCCGCCTATCAGCTCCTTCGCGACTGGAA
>JBBIVT010000167.1:4984-6818 GCA_037439565.1 Acidobacteriota bacterium
AAGCCAGCCAGTCCGCCGCCGACCGCAGCGCTGCCCTCACCGCCTATCCGGCCGATCCAACGCTCGCCCCCCCTCAGGACCTCCGCGCGAGCTTCGAATGGCGCGCCGCCGCGCCCTCGCCCCGCCAGATCACGAAAATCGTGCCGATCCCTCAGCCCGCGCCGCCGGCTACGCAGTCCTCGACGCCCACTCCCGCCGCCAAACCTGCCGCCGGCGAGCTCACCCGCGGCGACTATCTCTCGCGCATGCTCACCCAGCGCGACATCCCCTTCGACGTGATGCTCATCGGCCTCGCCGTCGCCTTTGCGTTCGGCGCCCTGCACGCCCGCTCCCCCGGCCACGGCAAGACCATGGTCGCGGCCTATCTGGTCGGCTCGCGAGGCACCATGAAGCACGCTGCGTTCCTCGGCGCGATGGTCACCCTCACGCACACCATCAGCGTATTTTTGCTTGGCCTGGTGACGCTGGCCTTCGCGAAATATCTCGCGCCGGAAACATTGGTCACCTGGCTCGGCGCGGCCTCCGGTATCGCCATTGTGGCCATCGGCGCGTCCCTGTTTTACAAACGCCTTCGTACCCTCCGCGCGCCTGCGCATGCTCATCACCACCACCATCACCATGATCACGATCATCACCACGATCACGATCATGCGCACGATCACGATCATCACCACACCCACGATCATCCCCACCATCACGATCATGATCACGGCCCGCACGGCCACAGCCACGTTCCCGAAGGCGAGGTGACCCTCCGCAGCCTCATCGCTCTCGGCGCAAGCGGAGGACTCGTCCCATGCCCCTCCGCGCTGGTCTTGTTGCTGATCTCGATTTCGCTCGGACACATCGGCCTCGGCCTGCTGCTGCTGGTATCGTTCAGCCTCGGCCTCGCCGGTGTCCTGATGGCCATCGGGATGATGGTGATTTACGCGAAGAAGTGGCTGCCGGATCCGGTCAAGACCAGCCGCCATCCGCTGTTCCGCCTGGTTCCCGTGCTCTCCGCCTTTGTGATTGTCTGCGTTGGCCTGGTGATGACCGCCGTATCGCTCGGCTGGATCAAACCCACCGCTTTGCTGTCTTAACGCCGCCCAACGGCGCTATGCCTGCCGCCTGACGCCCGGCGCCTTACGCCCCGCCGCCGCCGCTGGCTTCTTCGCCGGCTTCTTTTTTAGCAGTCTCGCGACACTCCGCACCAGGTGTGTCACCTCGTTGGCGCTTTTCTGGATCACCACGTCCGCGCCCGTGCCGTCCTCGCTTAATCCCAGCGCGTCCACGAACCCGGACACCAGAATGATGGGCAATCCCGGCGCGGCCCTGCGCAGCTTGCCGATCAACTCCAACCCGTCCATCTTCGGCATCTTGTAGTCGGTCACCACCAGATCGAACCGCTCTTGCGCGAACTGCTCCAGCGCCTCGGCCCCGTTCGCCGCCGTCACGATGCGATGCCCCAACTCTTCCAGAACGCATTTGCGCGCGCTCAGTCCCAGCTTGTTATCGTCCACCAGAAGAATCTTTCCCAGCGGCGAGGTTGTTGATGAATTTTTGCGAACGGACATGGGATCAGGTCACCGCGAAAGTAACAGAGCTGCAATGTCTCTGTCAACGCGTTTGTAACGGCCTGATATGCGGCGAGATTCAGTTCTTGACTTGCGCGATTCGATTTCTAACCGGCTTCTTATTCCACTTCGCGCGGCGCTTTGTAGCCCGCCTTGGCGATGATCTGCACCTTGATCGGCTTGCCCTTCTCATCCACCACTTTCAAGGGCTGGTTGTCCCCGTTCACCAGTTCCACCTTCAGCTTGCGGAACTTGCCGTCCTTCGCCTGATTCGTCGG
>JBBIVT010000168.1:0-6729 GCA_037439565.1 Acidobacteriota bacterium
GCGTTGGTCTCCTTGGCCAGCATCTTCGGCGTCGTGCCGGAGGAAATCAGCGCGTGGAACCCGGAAACCGCGCCGCAAGCGATCGTAATAAAGCAGAACGGGAAAATCTTGCCCGCGAAAATCGGGCCGGTGCCGTCGATGAAGCGCGTCAGCGGAGGTAACTGCAGCGCCGGATGCACGGCCAGAACGCCCGCGCCCAGCATCAGTACCACACCCAGTTTCACGAACGTGCTCAAATAGTCGCGCGGCGCCAGCAGCAGCCACACCGGCAGCGCGCTGGCGAGGAATCCATAAACAATCAGCGCCCCGGCAATCGCCATTCCGGAAAAGGTGAACCACGGCGACCAGGTGGCGGATTCGGATACGGCCTGCCCGCCGAAGATGCTCGCCAGGATCAATACGAAGCCGATGCCGGAGCACTCCAGCACCTTGCCCGGCCTCCAATACCGCAGATAAAGGCCCATGAAAACGGCGATCGGCCCCGTCGCCGCGATGGTGAAGGCGCCCCAGGGGCTCGACTTCAGCGCGTTGACGATCACCAGCGCCACTACCGCCAGCAGGATCACCATGATCAGTAGCACCGTCACCAGCGCCGCGTAGCCGCCCGTGCGCCCGATCTCTTCCCTCGCCATCTGCCCCAGCGATTTTCCGTCACGCCGCATGGAGCAGAACAGCACCACGAAATCCTGCACCGCGCCTGCCAGCACTGCGCCCGCAACAATCCACAGAAAGCCGGGCAAATACCCGAACTGGGCGGCGAGCGTCGGACCCACCAGCGGTCCCGGCCCGGCGATTGCCGCGAAATGGTGGCCGAAGACGATCCACTTGTTTGTCGGCTCGTAATCGTGGCCGTCGCGGAGCCGCTCGGCGGGCGTCGCGCGCTGGTCGTTTAATGCCATCACGCGCGCGGCCAGGAAACCGGCGTAAAACCGGTAGCCGATGAGATAAATGCAGACCGCCGCCACCACCAGCCAGAGGCTGTTCACCGGCTCTCCCCGGGATTGAGCGACGAAGGCCAGCACGGACGCGCCGGCCACGGCCAGCAGGACCCAGAGAACTCGCATGAAGACGCGGAGCATTCTTAAGAGGATACAGAAGCCGGAGCGCCCTTGTCAGGGTACTAAGGTCTTTTGCGGAGCAATGCTTAAGGAAAAACCCACGCCTACTAGAGCGAACCTTAGGCCCGAATTGGGGGTCAGTAATGATTGCCACCATCCGATATTCTCTTTAGGCTATGAACAGGAGGGCGAATTTTGCTTCGAAGCATCATCATTAGCCCGGACACTGAGCTTTCTGAACGTCTGGAAGCTGCGATCACGTCGTCCGGCGAAGTCTCGGTCAATCGCGTGCTGGAGCAATATCCGCCGGCCATTGACTTAGTCCGCACGCTGCGAGCTCACGCTCCCGATATTCTTTTTCTGAATTTTGAATCGCTCGAGAAGGCGCAGGAAATTGTCACCTTTGTTGAAAAAGAGTCGGATGGCCTCCAGATCATCGCGTTTCACCGTTCCTGCGATGCCCGGATTCTACGCGAAAGCATGAGGATCGGCATTCGCGAGTTCCTTTCGGACCCGATCGACCGGGCGGCGCTGCTGGATTCGATCAGCCACGTGAAGGCGCTCCTGGAGCGGAAGCCGCCCACCCACGGCCAGACCAAAGAGGTATTCTCGTTTCTGCCGTCGAAGGCCGGCGTCGGCACGTCGACCCTGGCCATGAACGTCAGCGCCGCGATCGCGCGCCGGCAGCACACGCGCGTGCTGCTATCCGACTTCGATTTGAACAGCGGCATGATGCGGTTCCTGTTGAACCTGCGCAATGAATTTTCGGTGATCGACGCGGTGGAGCACTCGCTCCACATCGACGAGAACCTGTGGCCGCAACTGGTGACCACCATCGGCCAGTTGGATGTCCTCCATGCCGGGCGGGTCAATCCCAACCTGCGCATTGAAGGCGCGCAGATCCGCAGCATGGTGGAGTTCATGCGGCGGAACTACGACGCGCTGTGCTTCGATCTGTCCGGCAACCTGGAGAAATACTCCATGGAACTGATGCAGGAATCCAAGCGCGTGATGCTGGTAGTAACGCCCGAGATTCCGTCCCTTCATCTGGCCCGCGAGAAGCTGGCCTTTCTGCGGGGCTTCGATCTTGAAAGCCGCGTGTCGGTGGTGCTGAACCGGGTCCACAAGAAGCCGCTGTTCACCAAGACACAGGTGGAGGAACTGCTGGGTCTGCCTGTAGCGCAGACGTTCCTCAACGACTACAACGCCGTCAATAAGGCCATGACCGATGGCAAGTGGCTCGATCCGGAGACGGAAATGGGCCGTCAGTTCGACACCTTCGCCCACAGCCTCATCGAAAGGCGGGCTCCCGCGAAGGAACCGAAGCGGTTCCTCGAGTTCCTGAGCTCCCCCAACCGCCTGCTCGCACCCACGCGCAAATAACCGCCGTACACTGGAAGTATGGATCAGGGGTTCTTACGCAGCCTACTGGAGCAGGTACGCTCCGGCGATGTGGATATCGATGCCGCGCTCGGCCGGTTGAAAAATCTGCCGTTTGAGGATTTGGGTTTTGCCAAGGTGGACCACCACCGGGCCATCCGCCATGGCATGCCGGAGGTGGTCTTCGGGAAGGGAAAGACTCCGGACCAGATTTCCGCGATCGCCGGAACCCTGCTGGCGACCTCGCGAAATGTTCTGATCACGAGAGCGGACGCGGAAACCGCCCGGCGGCTGGAACAGGAGTATCCGGGACTGGCCGAATATTTTCCGTCCTCCGGAGCCATCCGTTTCTGGCGGGAAAAGACCGCGCAAGGCAAGGGGAAAATCGCCGTGGTCTGCGCCGGCACCAGCGATCTTCCCGTGGCCGAGGAAGCGCAGGTCACCGCCGAGGTGATGGGCAACGAAGTTGACGCCATCCATGATGTTGGCGTGGCCGGCATCCACCGGCTTATGCAGAGCCGCGACCGGCTCACCGAGGCGCGCGTCGTCATTGTCTGCGCGGGAATGGAGGGGGCGCTGCCCAGCGTCGTGGGCGGACTGGTGTCCGCGCCGGTGATCGCAGTACCCACCAGCGTCGGCTATGGAGCCAGCTTTCACGGACTGGCCGCGCTGCTGGGGATGCTCAATAGCTGTGCCAGCAACGTCACCGTGGTGAATATCGACAACGGTTTCGGCGCCGGATACGCCGCCAGCCTGATGAACCGGCTGTGAGTTGTTTCCGGGGAAACACACGGACCGCCGGAGGCGTCTAAACTAGAAAGATATGCGTGTTCGCTTCAGCGGAATTGTGTTTGGCCTGGCGTGTCTGGCATCCGGCGCGCGAGGTCAGTTTATTATCAATACGGTGGCGGGAAACTATTCAGCCGGCTCGGGGTATAACGGCGACGGCGGACCGCCCGCAACGGCGCAATTCACGCTGCCCACGGGCATGGCCTTCTTCAACGGAAGTCTCTATATTTCCGATACCGGCAATAATGTCATCCGGGTCATCACTAACGGGATCATCAGTACTTACGCTGGCACCCAGGGCAGCCAGGGGTTTTCGGGCGATGGCGCGGCCGCCAATCAGGCATCGCTGAACCATCCCTCGGGCCTGGCCGTCGATAGCTCAGGCAACCTCTATATCGCCGACACCGGCAACAACGTGGTGCGCATGGTGAGCGCCAAAACCGGCATCATTACCACGTTCGCGGGCAACTACTCGCTGGGCGCGGGATATTCGGGCGACAACGGCGCGGCCAACAACGGCATGCTCGACGCGCCCACCGCGGTCGCAGCCGATGCTTCCGGGAACATCTATGTGACCGATTCGGTGCACAACCTGGTACGGGAGATCACGGCGTCGAACGGATACTTCGTCACCATTGTCGGCATTAACGGCACGGGGGGATCGCTGAATCACCCCAATGCCCTTCTTGTGGATCCGGCCGGCGCCGTGTACATCGCCGACACCAGCCATCGCGTGCTGAAGTACGCCAACAACGTCCTTACCCCCTTCGCCGGCACAGGCGACATCGGCACGTCCGGCGACAACGGGGCTGCGACAAAGGCGCTGTTGAACAATCCGACGAGTCTGGCGATGGACAAGGCCGGGGACATCTACATCGTGGACGCCAATGCGTTCCGCGTGCGCATGGTCTCGCCGGGCGGCATCATCAGCACGGTGGCCGGCGCGGGCCACGTCGGCTACGGCGGGGATGGCGGCCCGGCCCTGAGAGCTCTCTTCAACTTCCCGAACACCATCTGCCTCGACGGCGCGGGGAACTATTACATTTCCGACACCCAGAACAATGTCATTCGCGACCTGACCATCTCCTCTCCCACGATCGCGGCCAACGGCGTGGTGAGTTCGGCCAGCTTCCTGCCGAAGGTCGCTCCTGGTTCACTGGCGAGTATCGCGGGAACGGGCCTTGCCACTTCCACGCCGCCAGCGGCCGCGACGCCTCTGCCCACATCGCTCGCCGGGGCCACGGTCACCGTAAATGGCAAGAGCGCGCCGATTCTGTACGCTTCGCCCACCTTGATCAATTTTCAGGTGCCGTGGGAAACCGCGACCGGAACGGCTTCCGTGGTGGTGAATGTGACCGGCGTCGCCAGCAATCCCATGACGGTGCCGGTGACCGCGACGGCTCCGGGGATTTTCTACTTTAGCTCCGGCGCGGCGATCGCACAGAATCATGATTATTCGCTGAATACGTCCAGCAATCCGGCGCACGCGGGCAGTTTTATCATCGCGTATCTCACCGGATCCGGTCCGGTGAACACCACCATCCCCGATGGCGCGGCGACGCCCTCCACCGGTCTGGTTCAGACCACGAACATGCCGACGGTGACCATTGGAGGCGTGAACGCTCCGGTGCTCTTTTCGGGACTGACGCCGGGGTTGATTCCGCTGTGGCAGCTCGATATTACAGTGCCTTCGGGTCTGGCAGCAGGAAGCTATCCGATGATTGTGACGATCAACGGGCAAACCAGCAACGCGGCGACCGTCAGCATTGCGCCGTAGGTTTTGCGCTCGCTAGGCCGCGCCGGCGGCCTGATATAACAGTTCCTCGACTGTGACGAAGAAACCGACGACCGGCTTGGGGTCGGTTTCGCCCCAGCGCCCCATCCTCCATTGGACGCGGAGATACCGCACGTTCGCTTCGCGCGGCGGATCCACGAGTAGCAGGTATGTACCGCAATAGAATTTTTGCGGATACGCCGCGACCTGCCGCCATTGCTGGCGATCTGTGGATCCCCACACGGAGACATCGAGGCTATCCTGCTCCAAAATGCGTGTGATGCCCAGGGTGAGCAGAAGAGGCTTTCCGCTCATACTCCCCAAGGCGATTTCGTTGCTCGCGCCGTCCTCGCGTGCAACCATTTCCGGGACGATGACTTCTGGCATCACTACCTCCAGAACCCGGCGGCTTTACGGGGTCGCCTAGATTTTTCGCAGTCTCTCCTGCGCCTCTTTGAGCGTCTCATATTTCTTGCAAAAACAAAAGCGAACCATTTCGTGCCCGTTTTTGGGGTCCTCGAAGAAGCTGGATCCTGGGACGGCCGCCACACCGACGTTCTTAATCAGATGATGCACGAAGGCAGTGTCGTCGGAGTGGCCGAATCCTGCGATATTCGTCATGATGTAGTACGCGCCGCGAGGCCGGTAGCAGCGGAACCCTGCGCCTTCCAGCACCTCCAGCATCACATCGCGCCGCGACGAGTAGTCGGCCGACATCGCCGTATAGTACTCGTCGGGAAGCGCCAGCGCCACCGCGCCGGCGTGTTGGAGCGGCGCGGCTGCGCCGACGGTGAGAAAATCGTGCACCTTGCGGATGGAATGCGATAGATCCGGGCTCGCGATCACCCAACCGACGCGCCATCCCGTGACGGCGTAGGTCTTGCTCATGCTGTTGATCAAAATTGTGCGGTCGCGCATGCCGGGAATCTGCATCATGGGCACGTGCTCCGCGCCGTCGTAGAGGATGTGCTCGTAGATTTCGTCGGTGATTGCCAGCGCGTCGTATTCCTGGCACAACTCGGCGATCAACTCCAGGCTCTTGCGGTTGAACACGCAGCCGGTGGGATTGTTGGGCGTGTTGATGATGATGGCCTTGGTGCGTTTCGAAAACGCGCGGCGCAGCTCGTCCGGATCGAACGTCCAGTCCGGCTCATGCAGGCGGACGAATTTCCGCGTCGCGCCGCACAGCAGCGAATCCGGCCCGTAATTTTCGTAATACGGCTCAAAGATCACCAGTTCGTCGCCGGGATTCGTCACGGCGAGAAGGGTGGCCATCATGCCTTCCGTGGAGCCGCAGCACACCGTGATCTCGCGCTCCGGGTCGACGTCCAGGCCGTAGGTCCGCTGGTATTTCGCGGCGATCGCGTCGCGGAAGGGCTTGGAGCCCCAGGTGATGGCGTATTGGTTGATGTCCGCCGTAATCGCCTCCCGCGCGGCGTTCTTCAGAATTTCCGGGGCGGGGAAGTCGGGGAACCCCTGCGCCAGATTCACGGCCTTGTGCTCCATCGCCAGGCGGGTCATTTCGCGGATCACACTTTCGTTGACGCGCTGCGTGCGGTCACTGCGGAACCGGATGCGATTCAGGGCTTCGGTGCTGGTTGCCATCTAGATATCTTAGCTATTTTCGCCGTTTTCCTTCGCGCCCCACTGCGAACGGTCCACTAAGCGGCGGAGCGTCTGGCTTCATAGGATCGGTTGAAGCGGTTTCTGGCTTGGATCGCCTGGTGG
>JBBIVT010000169.1:0-6720 GCA_037439565.1 Acidobacteriota bacterium
CGTAGAAGATGATGGTGTTGCCCAGTCTGGCCCGCGCCGCGGGCACGCCCGCGACGTGAGTTTTCGGCAGCCGTGCGTGACTCCATCGGTCGATAGCTGCTAACGTCGGGAACGCCGGGGATGGCGAGGAGGTGCCGACAATGGGCAGGCGAGTTCAGTACGAAATGCCAGCTGCACTACGGGACGCGCAGCAACGGTTCGAGGAGTGGAGGGGTTCGCAACCGGGACGGCGACCGATTCCGGAACCGCTATGGGCGCTGGCGATTGAGATGGGCCGGCAGCATGGAGTGTTTCGAACTGCGCAGGCGTTGCGATTGGACTCAACCAAACTGATGAAACGCGTGCGTGCGGCTGCTCCGCAAAGCAAGTCCACCGCACAGTCACTACCGGCGCCAGCATCGGCGTTCGTAGAACTGATCACGTCGCCGGCATCACAGCCGTGTGAATGTGTGATCGAAATAGAAGGACCGCGCGGACGCATGCGCATTGAGTGGAAGGGTTCCACGGCACCGGACCTGGCGGGCTTCAGTCGCGTGCTGTGGGAGCCGGGTGCGTGATTCAGATTGCTCCGCAGATCCGCATCCTGGTGGCGATCGAGCCGATCGACGGCCGCAAGGGCATAGACGCCCTGGCCCAGTTATGCCGCGAGAAGCTGTCGGCCGACCCTTTTTCCGGATATTTGTTCATTTTTCGGGCGCGAAGCGGAACAGCTATCCGACTCTTACAGTTCGACGGCCAGGGGTTTTGGATAGCGACGAAACGATTGTCCAAAGGACGTTTCCGCTGGTGGCCCACCGGCACAGAACCGGTCCGCACCTTGCGCGCACACCAGGCGCAGTTGCTGCTGGCCGCCGCCAACCCGGATACTGATGCGCCACCCGTCTGGCGGCCGTTGAGCGCCTAAAAAGAATGACTGAAAACAATTGCAACAAAACCCTTGCGTTCCGTTTTGGGCTCTGGCACACTGAGGCAGATGTCTGCTCAGTTCAGATATCGGGGCCGGGACATCACCGCCGACGATATTATCTTTATCCGTCAGTTCATCGCTGATAACCCCGGCGCCAGCCGGCGTCGGCTTTCCGCCAAACTCTGTGAGGTATGGCAGTGGCGGCAGGCCAACGGCGCGCTGCGCGACATGGTTTGCCGCGGGCTGCTGCTTATGCTTCATCGCGCCGGCGAGATCGAGTTGCCGGCCATCCGCTTCAAGACACTCAATCCTTTCGTGCTACGCGCGGCTCCGGCGCCCATGCTGGTCGACATGACGCCGATCACCGGCGCCCTCGGCCAGCTACAGCCCATCCAACTCGAGCAGGTCCGCCGAACCGGCGACGAGCCGTTATTCAACAGCCTGATGGAGCAGCATCATTACTTGAAGTACGAGCAACCGGTGGGCGAGCACCTGAAGTATCTGGCTTGGGCACATGGTCGTCCCATCGCCTGCCTGGCCTGGAGTTCGGCGCCGCGGCACCTGGGCAGCCGCGACCGTTATATCGGCTGGAACGCGGAGGCACGGCGGCGCAACATCCGCTTTCTCGCCTACAACACTCGTTTTCTAATTTTGCCCTGGGTTCGGGTGCCGCATCTGGCGTCGCATCTTCTCGGGCGCATGGTTGCCGTGCTTTCCGCGGACTGGGAACGAATGTACGGCCATCCGCTGTACTTCGCGGAAACCTTCATTGATCCGGGGCGTTTTCGTGGGACCTGTTATCGCGCCGCCAACTGGAAGTTCCTGGGCCTGACTACGGGGCGCGGCAAAAACGACCACACCTACAAGCCGAACCGCCCCATCAAGGAAGTGCTCGGCCTGCCCCTGACACCGCAGTTTCGGGAGTTACTGAGTCAGTGAAGAAATCTCGATCATCCCGCCCGCGGATCGAAGTGAATCTGGAGGAACTCTATCGGATCATCGAGGGCGGCATGCAGTCGCCGCTGAGTGCAGCCGACGGCGAGAAACTCAAGACTGTCTTGAGCGCACTGGCCGAACGGGTGGCGCCCCGATCGCGCACCACGGAAAAGACCCGCGCCGTGCTGAACAAGAACAGTGCCGCCGCACCCGCGGCCAAGGAGTCAAAGCTCGAAAGCAATGGGCCGACGGCGGGACACGGGCGCAACGGCGCCGCTGCTTTCACCGGCGCAACAACCCGTATCGTGGTCGCGCATGCCACTCTCCAGCCCGGCGATGTTTGTCCGGAATGCCGTGTGGGAAAGGTCTACCGTCAGAAGCAACCCAAGACGTTGATCCGGATCGTCGGGCAGCCGCCGCTGCAGGCGACCGTGTACGAGATGGAGCAGTTGCGCTGCAACGGCTGCGGGGAGGTGTTCGCGGCCGAAACTCCCGGGGACGCCGGGGAGGAAAAGTATGACGAGAGTGCGGCGGCGATGATCGCGCAGTTCCGCTATGGCAGCGGCGTGCCCTTCAAGCGACTTGAGCGGCTCGAAGGCAATCTCGGAATCCCGCTGCCGGCCGCCACGCAGTGGGAACTGGTCGAGGAACGGGCCGAGTTGATCCGGCCCGCATATGACGAGTTGATCCGCCAAGCCGCGCAAGGCGAAGTGGTGCACAACGATGATACCGGCATGCGCATCCTGAAACTGGCGCGAGAACCGGCACCGGAGGGGAAAGAGCGTACTGGCGTGTTCACCAGCGGCATTGTATCCAAGGTGGGAGCCCGGCTCATCGCGTTATTCTTCAGTGGATGGAAGCATGCCGGAGAGAACTTGGCCGACGTGCTCAAGCGGCGTGCCCCCGGGCTGGCGCCGTTAATCCAAATGTGCGACGCGCTATCGCGTAACACGCCAAAGCTGTCGGAAGGCGTGCGCCTTCTGTTGGCCTACTGCCTCGCTCATGGAAGACGCCAGTTCGTGGACGTAGCCGAAAATTTTCCCGAGCAATGCCGTTACGTGCTGGAGACGTTAGGTGGCGTCTGGTACAACGACGAACTGGCCAGAGAGCGCGGTCTGTCGCCCGAAGAGCGCCTGCGCTTTCATCAGGAGCACAGCGGACCGCTGATGAAAACCCTCAAAGAGTGGATGGCGGCCCAACTGGCGGAGCACAAAACTGAGCCGAACTCCGGACTGGGTAAAGCCATCCAGTACATGCTTCGCCACTGGACACCGCTGACTCTTTTCCTGCGCGAACCTGGCGCCCCGCTCGACAATAACATCGCGGAAAGGGCGTTGAAGAAAGCGATCCTTCACCGGAGAAACTCGCTCTTCTACAAGACCATGAATGGCGCCGAGATAGGCGATCTATTCATGAGCCTGATTCACACCTGCGAACTCAACGGAGCCAACTCAGTCGATTATCTCACTGAGCTCCAGCGCCATGCCGAGGAGCTGAACCGAAATCCAGCGGAGTGGATGCCATGGAACTATCGCGATACGCTGGCACGGCTCGCACGGCCAGCGGCGGCGTAGTAGGATCAATCCTGCCCGGCCTAAAAGGATCGACTGGCGGTCAGCCAGCGCGGACCCCGCTGCAACGCCAGAAAAACGGGCTTCCCAGGAAGCAAAAATCTGACCACGTTTTTGGCCAAGCACGGGGATGGCTGAAAATGTTTTAGTGTAAACCGTTCGCCGCTTTCCTCGAAGCGGTCTCAGGCTGATTCCACGCCAGTTTTCAAATAAGGCGGCTCCCGGCCTGAGGGCCGTGACTCCTGAGTTCTTCACCTACGGCCGCGCTTTACTGTCGTCGGAGCGAGGCAATGGGGTCCAAGTGAATCGCCTTCAGCGCAGGGATCGCACAGGCAAACAGGCAAACCGCTGCCAGGATCAGTACAGTGGTCAAATACGTGGGAAGGTCTGCCGGAACTGTGCCAAAGAGTAAGGATCGGATCAGCCTGCTGGCAGAGTAGGCGCCAGCGAAACCGAACGCTCCACCTATGATAACGGGACGCATTCCATCAAGAAGGACCATGCGGAACAACTGTGGCGCCGCCGCCCCGAGCGCCATGCGGATGCCGATCTCGGTCGAACGCTGCACAACGGAATAGGCCAAGACGCCGTACAGCCCAAGTGCGGCGAGGAACAGCGCAGCGCCGGCTATTAAAGACAGCAGCGCGGTGCGGACACGCTGGCCGCTGATGGAAGCCTGAACCAGTTCGTCGAGCGTGGCGACATTCGCAAGAGGGACAACCTTGTTGACCGAATGCACAGCGGTGCGAGCGGCGTTTAACAGCGTGCCTCGATCACCACGTCCACGCACGAAAAATGTAACTGCAGGGGGGATGATTTGAGTCGAGGGGATAAAAGCTGCTGGCTGGGCAGGCCGGTCGATTCTCTCCTGTTTCAAGTCGGCGACGACTCCAACAATCGTCGCCGGCCCTCGGTTACCCAGCACAATTTGTTTGCCCACCCCGTTCTTATCCGGAAAGTAGACATTCTCGAAAGCGGAGTTGACCACGGCGATCAGGCCGCTCTTTTGAGTGTCGAACTGATTCGGAAACCGGCCGCGGAGGAGCGGCGTTTGCATGGCCAGGAAGTACTCGGGAGTTACCAGTTCGAGGCGGAGCCGGCGTTCGCGACCGTGGATGGTAACAGTTGCCTCTCCGCCGGCGCCGCCGCCCAATACCGGTCTGGCGGTGGCGCCCGCTGCCTCGACTCCGGGCTGTTCGAGGAGCAATCTCTCGATCTCGGCGTACTGCCGGGTTCGCTCTTTATCGGAGGGAACGAATTCCGCCAGATCGAGGCGAAAGCTGAGGGTGTGCGCGCTACGGAAACCCAGGTCAACGTTTTCCAGACGGACAAAGCTGCGGATCAAGAGCCCCGCGCAGACTACAAGCACCACAGAGAGCGCCACCTCGGCGCCGACTAGAAATCCGCGGGCGCCCCGCCTCGAAAATCGCGAGGATTCGCCGCGATCCCGGAGGCTATCCGCACGGGCGTTAGACAGCGCCGGTCCGATTCCGAACAGCAAGGGCGCAAACAGGGTAATCCCGGCGTTAAAGAGAATGACCCATGTGTCGATGCGCAAGTCGGCATAGGACGGGATTGCCTCCGGCGCGAACCGCAGCAGGGCGGCGCTGCCGGCGCGCGCCAAGACCAACCCCAGGAGACCACCCACGCCCGAAAGCAACAAGCTTTCCGTGAGGAGTTGACCGAGCAGGCGGCCACGGTCGGCGCCCAACGCCTTACGAATGGCAAACTCCTGGACCCGGGAAGCGGCGCGGCCAAGCTGGAGATGAGCGACGTTCGAGCAGACGATTAGGAACAGGACGCCGACGGCTGAAAACAACATCAGCAGCGCCGGTCGGCTGGTGGCGGCGATAGCGGAATGGAAAACCTCGACTTGCGGGTCCAAGGTGGCGTTCGTTTTGGGATACGCCTGCTGGAGCCTAATACCGATCGTGGCCATTTGAGCGCCCGCTTGTTGGAGCGAAGCGTTGGGACGGAGGCGCGCGATGACGCCTTGCTCATAAAATATCCGGTCTGGCGTGAAGGGACCAGGCGGGATGAACACCTCGACTTCGTGGTTAGGAAAAAAGAACCCGCTTGGCATGACGCCGATTACATCGGTAGGCTCGCCGCCCAGCGTAATGGAACGGCCCACGATGTGCGGATCGGCAGCGAACTGGTTCAACCAACAGTCGTAGCTCAGGATGGCAACGTGATCCTCGCCGGCAAAGCCGCGGCCGAACATAGGAGCAACACCGAGCACATCGAAGAGGTTGCTGCTCACGACGAGACCTTTCAGAATACGCGTTTCCCCGATTCCGGTGAGGTGAAGGTCGATGCGCGCCTTGCCTCTTTCGTCGATGCCCACGTAAGAGGCCATGCCGGCAAAAACCGTGTTCATGCGCTGCCAGTCGGCAAAATCCGCAGACGCGACATTTGCGCCCGTGGAGGGCTTCAACCGGTCAACCTCAGAGATCGCGACCAGTCGATTGGGCTCGGCATACGGCAGGGGCCGCCAGAGAACGGCTTGTGCCACGGTAAACATGGTTGTGCTTGCGCCGATACCGAACGCGAGAGTCGCGACGGCAATCACCGCGAACATCCGGCTTCTTCCGAGCGATCGAGCGCCGTAGCGGAGGTCGTAGAGGAATGTCTCCAGCAAGGGCAAACGCAGGCGATCGCGACAGGCTTGCTTCGTACGCTCGATGCCGCCCAACCTCAGGATCGCCTGGCGGCGGGCTTCTTCGGGGGGCATGCCCGCCCGCAGGTTGTCTTCAATGTGAAACGCGAGGTTACTTTCCAATTCGTCGGTGAGATCCTGTTCCTGTCGCGAATGTTGGAACAAACCACCCAAACGAAGCAGGAAAGCGCGGATTTGTCTCACGCTGTCTCCTTTTCAGGGTCGAAGAAGCGGGCCATGATGTTGACCGTCTGTTCCCACAGGCGCGCTTCGTCGTGGATGTGCTTTCTGCCGGCGCGGGTGAGTTCGTAATATTTCGCTTTGCGATTGTTCTCGGAAACATCCCATCTGGACACGACAAAGCCCTCCTGTTCCAGCTTGACGAGGGCAGGATAGATCGTGCCGTAGGGCACCGCGAGTAGATCGCCGCTCGTCTGTTCGATCCGCCGGGCGATGCCATAGCCGTGCAGGGGGCCCATGCTCTCAAGAGTCTTGAGAATCATAAGAGCGAGTGTCCCCTGGCGAATTTCAGCCCTTTCCTGGTGGCTCATGGCTCCTATTGGCCTTCAATAGGAGCATACTACGAGTTCTATAGGAAGGCAATAGGAATCGTCTCGGGGCATTACGCAATCTTGCCGAAAGGACAC
>JBBIVT010000170.1:0-6673 GCA_037439565.1 Acidobacteriota bacterium
TCGGATTTGAGTATGTCGTAGCCGTTGCTCCTCCTGTCACTGGGAAACCTGGGGAACGTCGTAGCCGTTGCTCCTCCTGTCACTGGGAAACCTGGGGACAACCCGCGTGTTTCCGATGCCGCGATGATTCATCATCGTGTTGGTTTCATCATAAGGCAGTTGGAGATTCACGGGAAATGCTCCTGACCCACGCGCGGCGATGCACGGCCCACCTTCATTGCGGAAACACGCGGGCTGTACCCGGCTTTCCCCGGCTTTCCCGATGGATACGCTTCACCGAGCGTCGGCGCGGAGGCGGGTGGCGACGCCTCGGCTGACCCATTTGTAGGGAATCTCATCGGTGTCGTAGGGCAGGCGCCAGTGGTCGGGATCTTTGTAGTTATAGGCCTGGGTGGGGAGATTGAGGACCAGGGCGTCGCAGGTCCCCAGGTTTTGTAGGCCGTGCCAGACTCCGATCGGGATAACCACAAAGGCGGGGCGGGCGTCTCCGAGGTAGACTTCGTTGATCCTGCCGTAGGTGGGGCTGTCTTCCCGACCGTCGTAGAGCACCGCCTTGAGGTTACCCTGATTGACGAAGAGTCGATCGACGGTGCCTGTGTGGCAGCTCCAGGCGCCGATCGCGCCAGGAAAGAGGCGGGATTGGTAGACCTGTACGACGGGCATGCCAGTCGGATCCCATTCGGGGCGGAAGACTTCGGTGATCACGCCATGATCGCGGGGCACATGGAGTACCTCCTTGATTTCCACGCCCTGGATGGTTTCTTTGAGAAAATGCCAATCCTCGGAAATGATCTGCGGATCCTTCTTGGCTGTCTTGATCATCCTTTTTCGCCCTCCATGTTATTCCGCGGCACACTCTCACGGGAACATGATAACCGGTCGGAGGCGGGAAGCGATCTATATCAGTTGGCGTTTGGCACTCCTTTGAACTTTTGTATTCGGCGGATCACCGCGCCTCCTTCCGGCGGCTGGAGTCGACCGAACGAAAGGAGGCTTCGGATGGCGAACAACAATCGCCAACGAATCGAATCGGGGCTGCTTCGGCCCAGCAGCGCACGGAAGGCGACGCTGATTCGCACGGGGGGCAAGTGCACGTCCGCGGCGATCAAGAGTCTTCCCAGTTCCACCGCTTCCAGGTCCTGTTCCTCGCGGATACGCTCAGTCCACTGCCGCTGTTCGTGGCTCGATCGCTTCTTGTAGATATCCTTGCGTCCGCTGGCGGGGAATTTCACGGCCGTGAGCCTGGGCACGCATTGGAATGCAAATCCCGCCTGTTGCATGCGCTGCCAGAGATCGGTTTCCGGGTCCACGGAAAGCGTGCGGTAGTCCCGCCAGCCGCCGACTACTTCGGTGGCGCTCCGCCGATGCGCGACGCCGGTGGGCGGCAACGATAGACCGGGCTCGAACCGCAGCAGTCCCCTAGGCGGCGGCAGGATGTTCCCTTCGGCATCGATCATGTGGACGATCGAGTGGGCTACGTCGGCGCCGGCATCGATCGCGGCGACCATAACTTCCAAATGATGTGGCAGCCACAAATCGTCGTGGCCGAGGTAGGCAATGATCGAACCCCGGGCCTGAAGGAGGCCCTCGTTGTTCGGCGCGGATTGGTGGCCGCTGTTGACCGGCAGGTTGATCCATCGCACACGCGGATCGGCGATGGCGGTCACCACCTGCTCGGAATCGTCGGTGCAGCCGTCGCCGACAACCAACAGTTCGAAGTCTGTGAAACTTTGCCGCAGCACGCTTCCGGTGGAATAGGGCAGTACGCTGCTCCAGTTGTAAGTGGGGATGATCACCGTCACGCGCGGCGATCCGGCAGTGACAGGCGGTTCGGGCATGCGTCCATTCTACTGCGTCGGCTCGCTGGACTCACACCACTCGTCGTCGCCGGCAGGGTTTTCATATGGGAAACCTGGCGAGCCCGCGTGCTTCCGATGCCGCGAGGTTCCATCATCGTGTTGGTTTCATCATAAGGCAGTTGGAGATGGCGATTGCTCCTGACCCGCCGCGCGGCGACGCACGGGCCATCTTCCGCAGGAAACACGCCGGCTTTCCCGCCATCATCGTAATTAACGCTCTTTGACTTCGGGTACCGACTCAATCAAGAGCACCATGGGATACCACTTATGGTGCGGTGAAACTGTAGCCGCCTTATTCAGCGGCCGAGCCGGTATGTAATCTTCCTTCTTTTGTACGTACAGGACTCCCACCATTGTGGCGGAAAGATCGCGCCGATCGGCGAGGGCCTTTCGGGCGATGCGTTGAGCAATCCTGGTCGATTTGGCGTCCAACTTATAATCGGCGGGGGGGATATGGCCAGCGGACTCTGCGTTGGCAACCACACGTATTTCTACCCCAGCGCAGGCGCTGTCGGTGAGTTCGTCGAAAAGCCCCAGTTGAGGGAACGCTTGCCGCCATACGCCCTTGATTCGCACGGTTTCCCCGTCCAAGTGGTCTCCCGTCTTAGCTGCCTCGCAAACCGAAAGTGCGCGAGGAGATTCCGCTAACGCTACGCTCCCCAATAGCAGGCATGCTGGGAGCGCCATTTTGGGGAACCTGGGGACAACCCGCGTGTTTCCGATGCCGCGATGATTCATCATCGTGTTGGTTTCATCATAAGGCAGTTGGAGATTCACGGGAAATGCTCCTGACCCACGCGCGGCGACGCACGGCCCCTTTCGGGCCAAGAGCATTTGGCCAGGAAGGCCCTCTTTGGGTAAACTGAGCATGATCTGTAATGCCGTTACCGACAGGCACTCTCCTCGGACCTTACGAAGTCCTCTCGCCAATCGGAGCGGGGGGGATGGGCGAAGTCTACAAAGCGCGCGACACGAGGCTTGGGCGCGATGTCGCTATTAAGGTTTCCGCCGAGCAGTTCTCAGAGCGGTTCGAACGTGAAGCGCGGTCGATCGCCGCGCTGAATCATCCCAACATTTGCCATCTCTACGACGTCGGGCCGAATTACCTGGTAATGGAGCTGATCGACGGTGAGGCCTTAAAGGGTCCCCTGCCGCTCGATCAGGCGCTCGACTATGCGCGCCAAATTGCGGACGCTTTGGAGGCGGCGCATGAGCGCGGAATCATCCATCGCGATCTGAAGCCGGCCAACATCCTGATCACTTCGGGGGGCGTAGTGAAGGTGCTCGATTTCGGCCTGGCCAAAACCGCGGAGGTGCCCGCGTCTAATCCCGAAACCTTACCAACCCTGACCGTTTCGCCGACGCGCGCCGGGATGATTCTAGGCACGGCGGCTTACATGGCTCCTGAGCAGGCGCGCGGGAAATCGGTCGACAAGCGGGCCGATATTTGGGCATTCGGGGTCGTGCTGTACGAGATGCTCAAAGGCGAGCATCTGTTCGAGGGCGAAACGGTTTCCGACATTCTCGCGGGGGTCCTGAAGTCCGATCCGGATTTTTCCAAGGTCCCGCCACAGGTGCGCCGGCTGCTCGAGCGCTGTCTCGAAAAAGATCCTAGGAAGCGGCTGCGCGACATCGGCGACGCGTGGGACCTGTTGGAGACAGAAGCACACGAGCAAGCCTCGGCCGCCGCAGTGCCTCCCGCGAAGTCGCGCTGGATGTGGCCCGGAGTCGCGGCCGTATTCGCGCTGACGACGGCGGCTCTTGCGATCCTGCATTTTCCCGAAACGCCACCCGTGACGCCGGTCGTTCGCGCCACAATTCTGCCTCCCGAAAACGCGACCCTGGACGCCCGTACCGTTTCGGTATCGCCGGACGGGCAGCGGATCGCGTTCGTCGCTGAAACGAATGACGGCAAAGCCCAGGTTTGGATTCGTTCCCTTGACTCCCTGGCCGCGCAGCCTCTGGCCGGCACCGAGGGCGCCACGTACACATTCTGATCTCCGGATGGCAAGTCGGTCGGCTTTACGGCCAAGGACAAGTTAAACCGCATCGACGCCGCCGGCGGCCCGGTGCTCACTCTGGCCGACGTCCCCATTGGACTCAACGGGGCGAGTGCAAGTTGGAGTTCCAGAGGCTTCATCGTCTTCAATGGTCTGGACAGGGTGCTTCACAAGATCTCTGCCTCGGGCGGGCTCAGCAGCGTCGCGACCAAGCTCGCCGGGGACGAAGCATTTCACCGCTGGCCTTCGTTCCTGCCTGACGGCGTGCATTTCCTTTTTATGGCATCCAAAAAGAATTTCAGGAAGAGCATCCGGCTCGGCTCGCTCGATTCGTCCGATAGCGTAGCGCTGATCGACTCCGATTCGGGCGCAATCTATTCTTCCGGCCACCTGCTGTTCGCGCTTGGGGAGACGCTCATGGCGCGGCCGTTCGATCTCCGGCGCCTCGCGCTGAGCGGTGACGCCCGACCGGTTGCCGACGGTCTGGGAGTGGGAGTGGTGACCGGCGTCGCCACGTTTTCCGCCTCCTCCGCAGGGTTACTCGCCTACGGAGGCGGTCAGTACAGTCAGATCTCTCTTACGTGGCTTGATCGGGAAGGCAAAGTGCTCGCCACCATCGGGGAACCGGGGCCGATTCAAGCGGTAAACATCTCCCCCAGCGGCAAGGCCGTCGCGGTGCTTAAGGCGGACAATCTCGCCCTGAACAACTGGCTCGTGGACATCGAGCGTGGCGTAGCGCAGCGATTTACTTTCACCGGCCGGGACCATGAGATGATCTTCTCACCCGACGGCGCCACCGCCCTGTTCGGCTCCAATCGAAACGGCCATCTCGATATTTATCGCAAGCCCATCAACTTGTCTGGTGGGGAAGAACTCGTCTATTCCGACGGTTAGGACAATCGGGTCAGCAGCATTTCGCCCGATGGCAAGTTTCTTCTGATGTTTCGCCGGGGGCCGTTTGTGGGTGCTTCCCGACCCGCTCGGCCCGCCCGGGAAAGCCAAACCCTACCCATTCCTCGGAACGGAATTCATTGAAGGCAGCGGCCAGTTTTCGCCGGATGGCCGTTGGGTTGCCTACCAGTCCAACGAATCCGGACGCTCCGAGGTCTATGTTGCGCCGTTTCCCGGACCAGGCGGCAGATGGCGGATCTCGACAGCCGGTGGGAGACTACCTCGGTGGCGGAGAGACGGCAAAGAGATCTTCTATATCGCGGGGAACCAGATGCTCACCGCGGCTGAAATAAGGGTCAAGAACGGCGTGCTCGAAGCGGGTGCGACACACGAGATGTTTGCGTACCGCTACGAAGCATCGCCGTATTTTAGCTATGATGTCGCCGCGGACGGGCGCATTCTCGCGCTCCGGCCAAAACAGGATATGCCTCGCGGCTTGACCATCGTCCAAAACTGGGCTATGGGGTTAAGGAAATGACGCCCGGAACCAAACTCGAGGTCTCTAAACGCCCGGAGGTCGATGCCGGAATGCAGCCCCGAGCTTAACGCCACAGGGCTCTAACCGCGCGCGTCCGTGCGGAGTTCCTGCGAATCACTCGGCGAAATGATTCAGCGGACCCGATCCGCTCCCGAGCCCTGGATTGGTGCGAATCGCCTCCGTCACGAACGACTTCGCGCGCGCAACCGCTTCCGTCAGCTCCGTTCCTTTGGCTAGTTCCGCTGTGATCGCGGCCGAATAGGTGCATCCGGTGCCGTGCGTGTGGCGCGTGTCGATCCTCGGCGCGGAAAATTCCCGCACCTGGCCGCCTTCCAGGCACAGCAGGTCCATGGCCTCGCCCGCCAGATGCCCGCCTTTGATCAGCACATTGCGCGCGCCCATTTGAATCAGCCTCTCCGCGGCCCGGCGCATGGAATCGTGGTCCGTCACGGCAAATCCGACCAGTTCCGCGGCTTCGGGCAGATTGGGCGTCAGCAGGAACGCCCGCCCGATTAACCGGTTCAGGGAAGCGGCCTCCATCAAGCGCGCGCCATGCTTGGAGATCATCACCGGATCCACCACCAGCGGGAACTCGAAGCGCATCGCTGCCTCGGCAATCGCCTCGACGATTCCGGCGTTCCCCAGCGCCCCGGTTTTCGCCGCTCGCGGAGGCATATCGGAAAGAACGGCCTCCAATTGCTCCAGCACCAGATCCGGCGGCAGGACCTCGACGCGCGTCACGCCCACGCTGTTTTGCGCCGTGATCAGCGTCACCACGGATTCGCCATAAGCGCCGAAACGGTAAAACGTCTTCAGATCCGCCTGCAGCCCCGCTCCTCCGCTGGGGTCCGAACCGGCAATGGTGAGCGCGACAGGAAGCACTCTTTCACATTAGTAGAATGTCAGGCTTGCCGTGCTGGCATTTCCCGCGCCGTTGGTGATGGTCACCGTCACGCTGTTGATGTTTGCCACGCTGCCCGTCACCGGGAAGGAGATCACCGCCGAGAATCCGCTGCCCGCGGAGTTCACGTTCGCCCAGTAGCTCTTGAACGCCGCGCTGAAATCGGCACTGGCGTTCGTCAAAGCTCTGCCGCTGGCGTCGAAAAACGCGAACGCCATGCTCCCCGCCGAATAAGTGTTGTCCGCGCCGGCGATCTGGATATCCAGAAAGCCGTCCCGCGCCTTGGAGGCGCTGGCCGAGTCGATGATCACGCTTGTGCCGGGGATGACGAGCTTCGCCGACGGATCGCCCGCCAGCGCGGATGTTGTCGAAACGGTGAAGGTAATCGTCCCCTCGGTGGTGCCGGTTTGAAACGCTGCCGAACTTTGGCCCGCCAGCAGAGCCTGCGTCGCCCCCGCCGCCACGCTGAAGGGAATCGAGCGCG
>JBBIVT010000171.1:0-6654 GCA_037439565.1 Acidobacteriota bacterium
AATCGTACCCACATTCACGTGCGGCTTACTACGATCAAATTTTTCCTTCGCCATGAATTCCTCGCCGAATAAATAAAAATCTGGAGCCGTTGACCAGGATTGAACTGGTGACCTCGTCCTTACCAAGGACGCGCTCTACCAACTGAGCTACAACGGCGCTTTGAAAACTCGCAGCAGCACGGAAGGACGGCATCCGCACGCTCACACAACTCTACAAAACCCAAAAAACTGGTGGACAGGGAAGGATTCGAACCTTCGTACCTCGCAAGGAGGGACAGATTTACAGTCTGTTGGCTTTAACCACTCACCCACCTGTCCGTGTTTTCCGCACACACTCCCGCATGCGGGAAGCGGACGTAAGTTCCAGTATACCGCATCTTTTTGCGATGCGTTACCGGCACTTACTTTACTGTGATGGTCACCTGAATTTTCTGGTCTCCTCCCGGCGTGATGCCGTCGGATGACGTCGTACCACCCAGGTTGCTCGCGATGTTGTTGTACAGCAGTGCCACGTTCGCCGGCCCTGGAGCAACCGCCGTCGGGACCGTGGCGTTGATCTGCCACCCACCAGGGAAGCCACAACCGAGTCCTGAGTACAGGATCTGCGCCGATGTCAGCTGGACGCCGCCGATCGCCATAATGGGCTGCACCGGCGCGGATACCGCCGCCGCTGGAGGGTATCCATCCGCCGGAGCGCCCGACACCGCTCCCAATCCTGTCAGGCAGAATTCGATATTCCCTCCGCGCGCGATCGGATTGGCAGCACTATTTAGCGTGTTCGATCCGTCCAGATTCAGCGCGATTGCCTGCCCGAGCCCGTTCTGGGTTGTGGTGAAGAATCCGGGATTCGACTTGGCCATCTGGAACGAGCCGACGCCTAAGATTGCTCCCGTCGACGCCTGCGTAACGATGAAATTCGCCGTGCCAGAGGTCGGGGCCTCATAGGGCACCTGAATGTAAATGGCGCCATAGCCGGCGTTGGTCGCGAAGACGGGTGCAGCCGTTCCATTCACCGTCACATTCAAGTCGGCCAGCGTCGTCGGCCACGGATATGCCTGCGCCTGCGCGGTCTGAATGCTCATCGCCAATCCCAACCGCCCCAGAACCGCGAGCGTCCCCGGCGCAAGGCCTTCGATATTGAAATTCGCCGCATTGCGGAAAAATGCCTCGGCGTAGTACAGCGTTATGCGATTCGCCGCGTCTCCCACGATTACGTTATCGGTGGCATCGAGCGCCATTCCGAGCGGAGCGGCGTTCGCGTACAACACCGACGTCACGGCGCACGAAATCAGCGCACAATGGTTGTACTCCGGATAGCGCCAGATCTGGTAGGAGCCCGTATTCGCGACCCAAAGCTCCGTCGTAACGGTACTCACTGCGACGCCATAGGGATTGCTGAGCCCCGTGTACTGCTGCGAAGAGGTCGGCCCACTGGAAATGTTCTCTGGCGCCTGGCCAAACGCGAGCACGCGGCCATTCCCCGAATCCGCAACATAAAGACGGTCCGACGTGTCCGAAGCAATGCCCCGGGGGTTATTGAAGGACGCCAGGCCGGAGCCCGGCGACACCGCTGAGAACGACGACTGCCCGATGACCAGGTAGGCGGCCTCTCCATTTGTGAAATCCCCGCCCGCGGCCTTCTTGAAAATCAGCACGCGGTTATAAGCGGGATCGGACACGGCGATCCCTCCGGCCAGCGGCGTCGCATTGGCGTCAGTGCCGGCAAACAGCGCCACGCCCCACGGCGAGTGCATGGAGTTCGCGCTCGCATTCTGAATCACGGAGGTGAAATTCGATTGGCCCAACACCAGATTCGCCGTCGGCTGCTGGCCGGCGGGCTGCGCGAAGGGCGCAGGGAACCGCACTACGCGGCCATTGCCGGAATCGGCCACATACAGGTTGCCGTTATTGTCCACCGCCACGCCGACGGGACTGTACAGTCCGGTCGCGGAGGGATTCAGGGCGAGCCCGTTGGGATAATTGACCTGCGACGTGCGGAAGTCCGGCTGTCCGATGACCAGATCGGCCGCGGCGGGAGGCGTTGTTTGCCCCACTTTGCGCGCGTCATTAAAGCACAAGATGCGATTATTGCCTGGATCCGCGACGTACAGGTGCGGAGGATTCGAGTTCTTATCCACCACCATCCCCGCCGCCGATGCGCCCAGGCCCGAGAAGAACACTTCCCTGCCTTCAATCAGATTCGGCGCATTGTAGATGAAATCCAACTGCCCAACCACCATCGAGGCGCTGTTGTAGGTACCACCAGCCCCGGCGGGAAACGCCAGCACGCGATTGTTGCCGGTATCGGCCACCCACATCGTGTTGTTGTTATCGAAGGCACCCACATAGGGGCCCGCGAGGGTCGAGGCGCCCGGCTGGGCCTGGCCCTGATTTGCCTTGCCGATGGACGGATTCAATTGGCCGATCACGTTGAGGATCTGCGGCGAGGGAATCGCCGCCGTTTCCGCGGGCCAGTTCGAGGGAATATCGTACTCCACGATGCGGCTGGACGGCGTGTCCGCCACAAACAGGTGATTGCCCGAGGTGAACACCCCTTGCGGCGGAACTAAACTGCCGCCCGCGTTCGGCGCGCCCAGCGAATAGTTATTCGGATACGTGACCGGCGGCTGACCCTGCTGCCGCGGCGGCACAACGCCCAGCACCCGCGCGGCCGATTGCGCGAGGCCGATGGTGGGACCGGCGTAGTACAGCACGCGCGAATAGCCGTCGGCGACGTACATATTGCCAGATGCATCGAACGCCACGCTCGACGGCGCCACCACACTCGTTTTGGTGAGTTGCGTCAGCCCGCTGGCTAGACTTCCGGTGACGAAATCGTTCTGCCCCACCACGACAGCGGCCGCCGGCTCGTTGCCGGTGAGGCTCGACGCCGCATACATCAGGACGCGATTATTCAGCGGGTCGGTGGTCCAGAGGTTCCCGCTCGCATCGATCGCCATGCCAGCGACATAAACGGTGCCTCCGCTCGAAAGTGCCAGCGACTTGGCGCTGCAGATGCCCCCGTTTCCTTCATTCGGAGAATTTCCCGTGGAAAATCCCTTTTGCCCGATCACCAGATCCGGCACCGGTACGGAGCCGCCGGAGTTGCTGAACGGCGTCGGGAAGCGCAGAATGCGGTTGTTCCCCGCGTCCGCCACGTATAGATTGCCTTTGCTGTCCACGGCCAAACCGACGGGAGAATTGAACCCGGTGCTCAGCGTCGAATTCGGCGCGCCTTGGGTAAATGTGCTGACGAAATCCGGCTGTCCGATCACCAGATCGGCGAATTTGCCAGGGGTAATCGACGACGCGTTCCGGTAAGCAAGCACCCGGTTATTGCCGATGTCGGCAATATAAAGGATAGGAGGACTCACACTGGTGTCCAGCGCGACCTGGCCCGGAGCGTTCAATTCCCGGCCCTCCACCAGATTGGGCGCGGCCTGAGTCAAGGGAACTGCCAGGGACGGCTGCCCGAACTGCCTGGTGGGAGTCGGATTGATGGTAGGCGAAACCGCCTGTCCCCACAGGCAAACCGGTACGACACTTAGAACAAACAGTTTTCTCATGAGTCTCTCCGAAGACAGCGCGCGGGAACCGCCTTCTTTTGAAGATAACATAGGGAGAATGGGCTGCCTATCCACCGTTGGTCAACGCCCATTGGTACTAGTGGTCCCTATCCAGTCCATCGTCTGCGGATACCCCCGCAGCCCGGAAACGCTCCCGATTTTCGACGCCGAGAGAGCCCCGCAGGCGTTGGCGAGCCTGGCCGCATCGGCCGTGGTCCCGCCGCGGTAGAGGCCGGCCAGGAAGCCTCCGGTGAAGCAATCTCCGGCCCCGGTTGTGTCCACGGCATCGACTGCAAACCCACGCACCCAAAGCTCTTCTGAGCCTTCGAATACAGCGCAGCCGTCGCCGCCGCGCTTCACAACGACGGTTTTCACGCCGCCCTCGAGAAACACCCGCGCCGCGCCGCGAAGATCCTCAACACCGGAGATCTGGCGGGCCTCGGCTTCATTGGCAAAGAGAATTCCGATCGATTTCAAACAAGGTTCCAGTACCGCCATCCATTCACCCTTGGTGTCATGCCCGGTGTCGAGCGAGGTTGTCCAACCCGCAGCCGCCGCACGGGCGAGAGTCTCTGGGCCCGTCCTCCTCATTTGCGGGAGGGAATAGATATTGGCCAGGTGAAAATGGCCGGGTTCGCCCGCAAATTGGAGCGGCTCGGCGAATACTTCCCGGCTGACCCCGGGAGCGTGCAGAAACGAACGGGATCCATCGGGAGCGACAAGAACTACCGTCGATGCGGTCGGCAAGTCTCTTCGCTCGACCTCATCCAGATTCACGCCCGCCCGCCTGAGGCGCGCCAGCACGCGCCCGCCCGCCTCATCGCTGCCCGCCGCGCCGCGCAGCCGGACCGGAACGCCGAGTGTCGCCAACGTATAGGAAGTATTCGCGCCGTTTCCGCCCAAGTGATGCTCGATCGACTCAACCCAAGCCGTCCCACCCCAGGCGATCGACGCCACCGGGCGGGCCACGACATCCTCCACCATATTTCCCGCAACAAGAATGCCGCCGCCAGTTCGCAAGATCTCCGCCATATTGTTCCGAAGGGAACAGAGCTTTCTGTCCCCGCTCACTCCAAGCTTAACCGCGTCCAGGTCTCGGGCCGTGGACAGAGCGGCCTTCGCCTTCGGGACGCCGGCCACCGATGATAAACTGAAGATTGACCTCTGATTCCTTCCGGCCGCGCGTGTGCGCGGTCAGCTACCTCAATACGATCCCTCTGGTGTGGGGCATTGAACACGGAGCGCAACGCGGCATCTTCGACATGCGTTACGCGCTGCCCTCGGCCTGCGCCGACCAGCTCGCCTCCGGGGAAGCCGACATCGGCATCGTGCCGGTGATTGAAATGGCCCGCCAGAAGCTGGAATATTTCCGCAGCACGGGAATCGCCTGCCATGACGCGGTGCGCAGCATTCTGCTGATCTCCAAAGTTTCTTTCAAAGAGATCAGGACGCTGGCCACAGACATGGGGTCGCGCACCTCGGTGATGCTCTCGCGCATTCTCCTGGCCGAAAAATACGGGGTCGAACCGGGGCTGATTTCCCTGCCGGCGGGCCTCGCGCCCATGCTTGGCCAGGCCGACGCCGCGCTGCTGATCGGCGACGCCGCCCTGCACGTCGATCCGGCGAAGCTGCCGTTTGAGACGCTGGACCTCGGCCTCGAATGGACGCGGCTGACCGGCCTGCCGATGGTTTTCGCCGTCTGGTCCGGCAAAAAAGAAGCGATGCAGCCTCGCTTCGAACAGGCATTTCTGGATTCCTGCCGCGACGGCCTGGCTCATATTGACGACATCGTCAAGGAACAGTCGCCGATCCGCGGTATCACGCCGGAATTCGCGCGCGAATACCTGACCCGCAACATCGTCTTCGAACTGGGTCCCCGCGACCACGAGGGCCTGAATCTATACTTGAAAAAAGCCGCCGCGCTGGACAAACTCGCGGCCCCCGCAGGAGTACACGCATGATCTCTCGCGCCGAAGCCATTGAGATGTACAATTCGCCGGACCTCATCGGGATCGGCATGGAAGCCGACGCCGTGCGGCGCAAGCTGCACCCGGAGGGCGTTGTCAGCTACATCATCGACCGCAATATCAACTACACCAACGTCTGCACCGAATATTGCAGCTTCTGCGCCTTCTACCGCCCGCACGGCCATGCCGAGACGTATCTGCACTCGAAGGAAGTGATCTTCGCGAAGATCCAGGAAACCCTCGACCTGGGCGGCACCGGCATCCTGATGCAGGGCGGCCTGCATCCGGAGCTGAAAATCGAATGGTATGAGGATCTGCTCCGCTCCATCAAGGCGAAGTTCAACATCTGGTGCCACTGTTTCTCCGCGCCCGAGATCTGCAATATCGCCAAAGTCAGCGAGCTGAGCCTTCACGACACGCTGGCCCGCCTGCGCGACGCGGGCCTGGATTCCCTGCCCGGAGGCGGCGCGGAGATTCTGGACGATGACGTCCGCCATCGGATCAGCCGGCTGAAATCGAGCGTGAAGGATTGGGTGGACGTGCATCGCACCTGCCACTCGCTGGGGATCTACACCACCGCGACCATGATGTTCGGCACGGGCGAGACCATCGAGCAGCGCATGAACCACTTCGACCTGGTGCGCCGGATGCAGGAGGAAAGCGGCATGTTCACCGCGTTCATTCCCTGGAGCTTTCAGCGCGAGAACACGTCGCTCGGGCGGTTCGTGAAACAGGAAGCGACGGCGGTGGAATACCTGAAAATGCTGGCGCTGTCGCGGATTTATCTCGATAACATCCGCAATATCCAATCTTCGTGGGTGACGCCGGGGCTGAAGACCTGCCAGCTCGGGCTGCGCTTCGGCGGCAACGACGTCGGCAGCATCATGATCGAGGAAAACGTGGTGAGCGCGGCCGGCGCGCATCATCGGGCGTCGGAAGAAGAACTGCGCCGCCTGATCCGCGATGCGGGATTCGTCCCCAAGCAGCGGGATACGCTGTACCGCACGTATTTCCTGAATTAGCCCGGACACCCCAGTCTATTGGGCGTTTTGCGACGCACTCCGTCACGCGGCGGAGCGTCTGGCTTCAAAGGATCGGTTGAAGCGGTTTCTTGCTTGGAT
>JBBIVT010000172.1:0-3053 GCA_037439565.1 Acidobacteriota bacterium
TGCTGCGAGTGCCTTCCGTCCTGGGCGTGCTTGCGTCAGGATACTTTCTGTTCCGGCTCACCGAGGCGATTCTCGGTCCGGGCACCGGCTATCTGGCGATGATCCCATTCTTCTGCGCTCCAGCGGTAATCCTTGCCGCCACCAATGCTCGCCCGTACGGATTGGCACTCGCCGCGGCTACCGCCTGCGCATGGAAGTTCTACGAATACCTCAGGAATCCAAACAGAAAGACCTTCCTGCAATACCTCGCGTTTTCAGTTCTGATTCTATATTTCCAATATTTCTTTGGCTTCCTGTTAGTTCTGCAGTTCGCCTTCGCAGTCTACTGGCGGATGCGGAGTCACCGCGTCCCGTGGACGATGATTCTTGCCGCTCCGCTTTTCTGGCTCGTCTCTCTATGGCCCCTTCGAGAAAGCATACACACGCTGCTCGCCTTCGGTAAGGGCACGTATACGCCTCCGCTTCCTCCGACGGCCACTCAATTGTTTCTTCTGTGCTTTCCCTTGGGCCCGCTGATCGCCGCGGTGGTTGGCTGCGTGGCGACCGCTTTCGCTTTTCCTGGCTCCTGGAAGGCCCGTTTGACGTGGCCCCAAGGGGCGTTCGCACTTACAATGGGCTGGCTGCTGATTGCGCCAATCCTCTTTTTCACCATCGCGCGGTGTACGCGCTACGATCTTTTCGCTACGCGCTATCTGCTCTTCGTCACGCCGGCCTTCTTCATCCTCCTGGCGTCAGCGATCTCCTGGATCTCCGCACCCCATCACCGGCTTCTGGTTCTATTCGCGATTCTCGGGGGCACGGTGCTCCATCCAGGCAATCTGATCCAGTTGGTCGCCGGACAGGAGGCAGGAATGGAGGACTGGCGAGCATCGATGGAAGCGGTCCGGGAGTATTCCGGAGCCGCCACTCCGCCGGTATTCATCCGCAGCGGCCTCGCGGAATCGAATCGCCTGGATTGGCGGCTGGCAACGCAACCGGACAACTATGTTCTTGCGCCTCTTGCTGCGTATCCGATTCAGAATCCCGTCCTGCCGCTACCCTTCAACCTGACGGCCGATGTCGCGCAATTCGTCCGGGAAAGGCTATCGGGCCAACTCAGCACCGCGCGGCAGATCTTACTTGTCGCCGACACGAACGCCGACGTCACCCGCTGGTTCCACGAGGAAATGAAGGCCCGAGGCTACACGGAACGCGACACGGAGCGGAGCGGCTACACCATTGCCTGCTTCGAACGGGGAAACTGATGCGAACGGCCGCGATCTTTCTGCTGTTATTGATTCCCTCCGCCTACTTCGCCTGGAACCAGCGCGATCTCCCCGAATTCGGGAAGAATCACGACGACGCCCTTCTTTTCGCCTCCGCAAAGAGCCTCGCGGCTGGCGAAGGATTCATCATTCCCAGCCTTCCCGAGCGCCCTGCGCAAACCAAATATCCGATTCTTTATCCGCTTTACCTGTCTACCGTGTGGCGCATCAATCCGGACTTTCCCGCCAATCTTCCTCTCGCGACCTGGTTCAGTTGGCCTCTGCTGGCATTGTGTCTGGCGCTCTCCGTCTGGTTTTGGCGCGGCGAGCAGATCGGCGAATGGCGCGTCTGGACCATCGCGGCTATCCTCGCCATCAGCCCGTACATGATTCTGTTTGGATGCAATCTCTTTTCCGAGGTGTTCTTCATGTGCTGGATGCTCGCCGCGCTGCTCGCCGCGCGGAGGGAAACGCTGGCCGCCGCCGCGCTCGCCGGCGTCCTCGCCGGATGCGCGTATTTATCGCGCACCGCCGGCATCGCTTTCCTGATCTCCATGCCAGCGTGGTATCTCTGGAGGCGTGAACCTCGCCGCGCGATGGCATTCGCCGCCGGCATGTTGCCTTTCGTCGCCGGCTGGAGTCTGTGGACAGCCCTGCACAAGATCCATGGCGGGGGCGCGACCCTGGCCTACTACACCGATTACGTCAAGTTCGAGTTCCTGAATGTGGGACTGGACAATTTGGCCGTCGTCCTCTGGAAAAACCTCGACGCCCTGCTTTATAGCAGCGGATCACTCATCGTGCCTCAGGTGTTGGGGCTTCTTCCAGTGAAGATTCTCACGCAGGTGATCGCCGTCGCCATGATCTCTGGCATCGTGCGGCTCGCCCGGCGCGGAGTCGCGATCCCCTACGCGATCTTTGCCCTGATCTCTTCGCTCATGCTCATCCTGTGGCACTTCCCGCCCACGGAACGCTTCGTCCTGCCGTTGTTCCCTTTACTCGCGGCTGGGCTGGTCGTCGAACTGGAACATCTCGCCATCGCGATTCGGGGCGCGTTCCGCCACAAGGACCTCAGCCAGCGGGTGGCTGCTGCCGGATTCTCCTGCGTCGTCGCGGCGGTCTTCGCTTCGGCCCTATGTCTCGAACTGTTCGTTACTTTCCGCACCATGCCTGAGGACGCTTCCCATGACCGCGCCGAACACAAGGAAACTACGGCGACCTATTCCTGGATCGCCGCGCATACCCCGGCGCATGCCGCAATCCTCTCCACGGACGATACCGTTCTTTATCTGTATGCGGGACGCCCTGGCAACTTGGCTCCGATCCTTCCGCGCTGGTGGTACGCAGGCGACAACGAAAAAATGGTCGATTTCTTCAGGAATGTCGCAGCCTACTGTGGCGGCCGCAAGATCGGCTACATTCTTGCCACGCCCAACGACCTGCGCCGATGGGCAGGAGAGGATCAGGGCCGCATCTCTGCGATTCTCAACCAGGACAGTCGCCTTGAGCGGCTCTACCAGTCCCCCAGTGGGGCCGCTGTTTACCGCGTAAAGTAGCTCGCTAGGGAACCACCATACAGCAGGCGTCCGCCGGCGGGATCACCTTCAGCTCAAACTGGATCATCCACTTCAGCGCGCTGAACTGCGTGTCCGGAGGCACCATCTCCCCGTTCGGGAACAGCATCGGCAGCATGCGTCCGTTGAGGAACAGCGTGGGCGTCCCTTGCACCTCAAGCGCCAAGCCGTCGGCGATGCTCGCGTTCACCTCGCTCTCCGTTTCACGATTCGCCAGGCAGCCGGAAAACTTCTC
>JBBIVT010000172.1:3153-5294 GCA_037439565.1 Acidobacteriota bacterium
TCGCGTTCACCTCGCTCTCCGTTTCACGATTCGCCAGGCAGCCGGAAAACTTCTCTCCCACCCCCGCGCCCTTGGCCCACTCGTTGGCCTTCGCGGCAAAATTACTCTCGTCGATCTCGCCGCGGTGCGAGAACACCCACGAATAGTATTTCCAGAACGCCTCGTCACTGGAGCGGAACGCGCACCGGCCGGCGATCGCCGCCGCCATCGCCCATTTGTGCTGCACCAGCGGATAGTCGTGGAACACGACGCGGATCTGTTTACCGAACTCCAGCGGCAGCAGATCCTTCAGGATCTTGGCCTCGTCCGCGCAATCAGGACATTGAAAATCCTCAAACACATCCAGCGTTGCTCCGGCATCCTTCGGTCCGATTCCCGGCGAAGGATGCCTCGCCAGGATCGCGATCCTCGCGTCGAAGGGCTTATCATGAATCGCGAAAGTGTCTCCCTTCAAGAAGTGCTCGCCGTCAGCGGTGACGTAATAGAGGCGCTGGGACACTACGCGGCCCATGCGCGTTCTGTCCACCGTCACCTCAAACAAGCCCGGCATCGCCATCGATGCTTTGGGAGTCTGCATCGTCAATTCGGCATCGGCCGGCCAACGCTCCATGTACTTCACATAGTGAAACAGCAACTTGCTATCGACGCTCGCCGCCGTTCGGGAGCCCTGCGCGTGCAGCGTCAGTGAAGACGCCGCGAAACCGAGCGCCAGAGCACCCACGAAGATTGCGCCTCTACGCGCATCGGCCATGATTTTCTTGAACATAGACGTACCTTGTGATTAACGCGTGCAATTCCGATGCCCTTCTGTCGGATATAATTCAACATCATGAAGACCGCTTGTTTGCTTGCCTTCGCCGCCCTGTTGCCCGCCCAGACCCTACAGGTCACCTCGCGCCTCGGGACGAAGTTCTATTCCCTTCCCGATCAGAAGGGAGCCGTCGCCGCCGCGCGCAAGGCCTTGGACCCGAAGAGTCCCGACTCGTTATTCAAGCTCGCGCAGGCCCAACTGGGGTTCTGGCAGAACAAGGAGGCCGTCGAGACGCTGACCAAGGCGCTGGCGCTTTCGCCGGACAACGCCGCCTATCTCACTGAGCGCGGCCATCGCTACCTGCCCTTGCGCGAGTTCGCCAGGGCGCGCGCCGATCTGAAGCGGGCCTCGGCCATCGATCCCAAGAACATGGCCGCTTGGTATCACCTGGGACTCTCGCACTATTTTCTGAATGAGTTTTCCGACGCCGCCGACGCATTCGCGCACGCCGTCGCCACCGCGCCCAATACCGATGAGCGCATCAATTCCACCAACTGGCTCTACGCCGCCCTCCGCCGCGCAGGCAAAACGGCGGAGGCAGCCGAGGCCCTGAAAGCCGTGCCGCCGGAGATGACCAATCAGTCTCCGCACACGAAGTTTTATTTGAATCTGGTGCGTTTCTTCCAGGGCAGAATGCCCGAGGCGCAGGCCCTGCCGCCCATGCCTCCGGCCGCGAATACCGATGACGAGGTGGAGCTTCCCTTCGACACGGTCGCCTACGGCATCGGCAACTGGTACATCTATAATGGCCAGCCGGCGAAGGCTCAGGATAATTTCAAGCGCGTGCTGAAGGGCCACGTGTGGGTGACGTGGGGATTTATCGGATCGGAGCTGGAAGCGCGCTAATTCTTCCACCACCCGGCGACGCGGTCGCTGGGCATGCGGCTGAGCATGTATTGCGCGATCTCCTTCAACCGTTCGGCATTGTCGACCGGGCCGGAGTAGCAATGTCCCTTCGCCGCGCCGTAAACGAAAGAGCCTTCATAGTGCGGGTCCTTGGTGGTCTTCATCCACTCCTGCAATCTGCGGGTGGAATTATTGAGGAAAAAGTTGTCCGCGTCTCCGACGAAGACGTGCAGCTTGTCCACGATCTTCGGCCCCAGCGTGTACCAGTTTTTCTCCATGTAAAAGCGTAGATCGTAATTCTCTTTCCAATACTGCGCGACTTCCGGATGCATTTCGCCGGTGCGTTTGTCCCACATCGGCTTGAAGTAGCCGTCCTCGCCCAGTGGCCCGAACACCGCCGACCAGATATCCAACTGCTCACCCGAGCGGCCATGCGTGCCGTTGACCAATTCGAACCGGTTGCGCTCCTCCGATGTCTGCCGGA
>JBBIVT010000172.1:5394-6484 GCA_037439565.1 Acidobacteriota bacterium
CCATGCGTGCCGTTGACCAATTCGAACCGGTTGCGCTCCTCCGATGTCTGCCGGATCTGCCCGTTGATTTCGCGGCTGTTGATGGTCGGCACCTTGCGCCACTCGTATTCTTTGTAGAAGGCGTTCTTGTCGGCGTAGATATTGATTCCCTCCACGTCGGAGAAGTCGAGCGAATCCGGGCAATACACCCACGTACCTCCGAAGAAGTCAGGATGGAAGACTTCGAGCGCCATCGCCTCCCAACCGCCCGTTGAGCCTCCCGCCAGCACTCGGGCCCACGGCTCGCGAATCGCGCGAAACCGCTTTTCGATCTCCGGAATCAGCTCTTGGATGATAGCGTCGCCGTACGGGCCCACATTGACGGAATTCACCGCATAGGAGTCATCGAAGTACGGCGTCGGGTGCTGAAACGTCACCACCAGCATGCGCGGAAAACCCGCGCTGATCCATTGGTTGGCAAAATCGCTGCCCGGTTGAAAACCCATCGGGGCGGCGGTGGAAAAGTGTCCTTGCGAATAAAGGACCGGATAGGACTCGCCGGAAGTGGCGTAATCGCGCGGCAGCAGCACCGTCGCGCCGATGTAGATCGGACGCCCCCAGAACTTCGTCAGCATCGGACTTTGAATGCGGAACCGCTTCACCCACTCCGTGTCCGCCGGAACCGGGATCGGTGGGATCACCTGATCGCAGCTTAAAGCGATGCGATAGCCCTTGGACCGATCCAGCGTCATTTTCCGCGGCGCGCTGTACAGATTTCCGGGCGACCGGTTCCAGCGCTGGCCTTCCCATTGATCGTCGTGCATCCAAACCGTGTGGCCGTCGGCGCGTTTGAACTCGGAGTAGATATTTACAAACGCCTGCACGTAGTATTCGCCCGGAGGAATGTCGGCGAGGCTATTTACCGGCGAACCGAGGTCCGTCGCGTCGATCACGGCCGATTGCTCCGGAGCAAGGTTCGCCACGTCACGCCCGAAAAACGGCACGCCGAGCCGTCCTATTTCCAAGCGAGGCTCCCGCTCCGCGCGACGGGAAATCATAATATACACTCGCCCGGTAATCGGGCCCGCATTCGCCGATTTCGGATAGGAAA
>JBBIVT010000173.1:0-6450 GCA_037439565.1 Acidobacteriota bacterium
AAGTAGCAATTCAAGGACTTGCCGGGAGAACAGGCCAGATACGCCGATTCGTAAATCTGATAGGAGTTCAGGTTCAAGCCGAAAAAGTCCCCGATGGGCGCTTCGATGCTGGGCTTGGCGTTGCCGTCCCAGTAGGCGCGCAGAACCAGTTCCTTTAAATGATCGCCGCTGCGGGCGGCGATGGTAAACCAGATGTGGGTGATCACGCCGGGCCCAGCGGCGTTGAACACCTCGTGGACGCCTCCAGCCGGGATGTTCCAAGAATCGCGGTTGCCACCGGTACGGTCGAAGCTGGACTGTTTCAAGGACTTGTAGTTCTGGGCCCGGGCGTATTTGGGAAGGAAATCGAATCCGGGCGCAGTGGTACTTTGCGCTTGCGAGATCTGGGCTGCGCCGAGTCCTCCGGCGGCCAGCGCCCCCCGCAAGAAGGCGCGGCGTGGTTTGGACGACTGAGTCATGGCGGGATTATAGCGCGTTGGCGACCATTTTATATAGTGAATCCCCCAGCAGGACTAAGGCGACCTTAGGAACTAATTAAGTGCGATCTCCGGCGATATCGCTAGGGGACTCTCAATTGTGCAGAGTACTAGAACCCTTTAGCATGGAGTCGGAGTTAATGAAGTGGAGCCTATGAACGCTATGGTAGCCCCGATGAATGACAATTCCGAGGGAACGGAGAAAAAGAAGGCGACGGTGCGAATCGTCATCGCCGACGATCACCCGATCGTGCGCGACGGCCTGAAGAAACTCCTCCTTCTGGAAGACGATTTTGAGATCGTCGGAGAAGCCGGCGACGGCCGCGAGGTAATCGAGAAGGTCCAGGCGCTGGATCCGGACGTGCTCCTTCTAGACCTGCGGATGCCGAATCTGGACGGGCTTTCCGCGCTCCAGGCATTGCAGCAGACCAACAAGCGCACGCGCGTGATCATCTTGACGGCATCGGAAGACAAGAACGAATTCGTGCAAGCCATGAAGTTGGGCTGCAGTGGCATTGTGCTGAAGCAGACCGCTCCGGATCTGATTGTCAAAAGCATTCGCAAGGTGCACTCGGGAGAGATTTGGCTCGACTCGCACACCACGGCGGCGGTGATGCGCCAGTTCTCCACCGGGCAGGAGTCGTCGGGCGGAGGCCAGTCCTCGGGCGGCGGGAAAAACCGCGAGCGCAGCCCTCTTTCGGCCCGCGAACGCGAGATCGTAGCGCTGGTGGCGCAGGGCTACAAGAACAAGGAGATGGCGGAGAAGATGTTCATCAGCGAACAAACGGTGAAGAACCATCTGCACAACATCTTCGATAAGTTGGGCGTGTCGGATCGCCTGGAACTGGCTCTGTACGCGATCCACAAGGGTCTGCACCTGGCGGGCGAGCCGACAGTCCGTTAGACTGTCTTATCTTTCGCGTAGCACAGCGGCTCCAGCTTGCATTCGGCGCACTTCGGGTTGCGGGCGACGCAGGGGCCGCGGCCCAGATGGATAATCTGGTGCGAGAAGAGAATCCATTTTTCCTTCGGGATCGTCTTCATCAGATCTTTCTCGATCTTCACCGGTTCTGATTCCTTGGTCAGATCCAGGCGCTGCGAAATCCGCTGGACGTGCGTATCCACCACCACTCCGCTGGCGATGCCGAACGCCGTGCCCAGCACCACGTTGGCGGTTTTACGCGCCGCGCCTGGGACGGTCAGAAGCTGGTCAATGTCCCGCGGAATCTCGCCTTGAAAGTCAGCCAGGATCTTTTTCGCAGCCCCGATAATGGACTTGGCCTTGTTATTGAAAAACCCGGTGGACTTGATGTCCTGCGCCAGTTCATCCTGGCTGACGCTGGCAAAATCCTGGATCGACGGGTATTTTTTGAACAAACCAGGGGTCACCATGTTGACGCGCTTATCGGTGCATTGCGCGGAGAGGATGGTCGCGACCAGAAGCTCCCACGCGTTCGAATGATGCAAGGCGCAGGTGACGTTGGGATACATCTCGTCCAACGCCGCAAGGATTGCTTTGACGCGCGCGGCGCGCTCTGCCGCGTTTTTAGGCTTGGCGGAAGGCTTGGGCAAGCCACATAATAACATTTGCGCGAGAAATTCCTTTTGTGGTGCGCGGCGCTGACCGCATTCGGCGGTTGCGTCTTCGGAGCCTTCGAATACGACGATTTCTCGCTGTTTACCAGATCGCCTGTGATGCTGCCTGTCCGCTGGATCGATTGCTTCCGGCAGACGCGGCCGCTGACGGAATTGTCGTTCTGGCTGAATGACGCGGTTTTCGGCCGCGCGCCGCTTTCGTGGCACTTGATCGATCTGGCGCTTCATCTGGCGATCACGGCGCTGGTGTTCGATGTGCTGCGCAAGCTCATCGGTGAGCGCGCGGGCTTCATCGCCGCGGCGATTTTCGCCGTGCATCCGATGATGACGGAGCCGGTGGCGTATGTCTTCGCGCGCGCGACGCTGCTGGCCACGCTATTTAGTCTGCTGGCGATGCGAAGTTGGATCGGTCACAAGTTCTGGCAGTCCGCGGCGTGGTTCGCGGTGGCGATGCTGGCAAAGGAAGAGTGCGCGGCGCTGCCGCTGGCGTTGATTCTGCTGCCTTCGCCCCGGGACTGGCGCGCGTTCACGGCGATGCTCGCGACAGCGGCAGCCATCGGCGTGCGCACACTGCTGGCGGCCGCGGCGCTCGAGGGCTCGGGCGCGGGAGCGCAGGCGGGTATTTCGCCACTGGCCTATCTGGCGTCTCAGGGCGTGGCGATCTGGCGATATTTACGGCTGCTGGCGATTCCCTGGGGCTTCTCCATCGATCCTTCCTTGCAAAGACCGGCACTCTGGGTTGCGATTCTCGCGTGGGCCGGTCTGGCGGTGGTCTGCTTCCTCCCCTTCCGTGGGCGATTCTGGTTCCTGATGGGCCTGCTGCTGCTGGCGCCCAGTTCGTCGATTCTTCCGGCGGCGGATCTGGCGGCGGACCGGCGCATGTATCTGCCGATGATCGCATTCGCTGCCTGTGCGGGGCTGTTGCTTGAAAGGATCGATAGGCGCTCGGTGGCGGCGCTCGTCCTCGGGCTGATTGCAATCTCGATTCGTTACTCCATTTTATGGATGCACCCGGAATCGCTGTGGGGTGAGGCGAAGCGGCTTGCGCCGTGGGCGGTGCGGCCAAGGATTCAGTTGGCGCGCGCGCTTTCGCCGGAGCGAGGTCTTCAGGAGTTGAGTGATGCGCCTGAAACCGAAGATATCTGGACCGAGCGCGGAAGGCTGTTTCTGACGCTGGGGCATCCGGCGGAAGCACTGCAGGCGTTCGGCAAGGCTCTGGTGATGAATCCGGCAGACCCGAAGGCGATCAGCAATCGGGCCGTGGCTTTGGCGGCATTGGGGTCGCGGGAAGCGGCCGTTGCGGAATTTCAACGGGCGCTCGAAAGGGACGCTTGCCTCAACGATGCGCGGGAGAATTTGTCGAGGCTGGGCGTGAGAACTGAAGTGCCGGTCCGCTGTCGCTGATCCCCTTGGCCTGGCTCTCGATGCGGCATCAGTTCATCAGAGGGAGCTTGAGAATGGTGGTCGGGTGCGCCTTGGAATCGACGTTGGCCATGAAGTAATACCAGCCTTCGGCGATGGCTCCGGTGGTGATGCCGTCCCATTGCGGATGACGGCGTTCCAGAATTTGGACGCCCGTAATGGAGTTCTGGTCCGCGGATAGAGGAAAGCGCGCCACGCGGTCTGCCACAACGCCGTTCTGGATGGCGATCAGGCTGCCTTTGAAGAAAGAGAGCCCGTCGATGGAGCCGAGGCAAAGAGTTTCCGGATGCCCGATGGGCCGCGGCGTTCTTGTCGCGACATCGATGACCGTGACGCCGTCGGGAAATGCGGAGACATAGAGCTTTCGGCCATCGTCCGACAACGCGATGCCGTTGGCGTTGACAACGCGCAGATCCGCGCGCAGCAGTTCCAGTTGGCTGGCTGCGCGCGAGAGCCAATAGACGGTACCCGCGCGTGTGTCGGTCACGAACACCTCGCCCTGCGCCGTGATCGCGAGATCGTTAAAGACATGGCCTTTTCCGGCCGTGTATTTATTGACCAGCCTCCCGGAAGGAACCGCGAAGTGAAACAGGCCGGATTCATCGTCGCTGTTACTGGCGGCCCACAGGCTGCCGTCGAGCGGACTAATCTTGATGCCGAGTACTTCGTGAAGACCCTGTTCCGCGGCAAACGTACGGCATTCGCCGGTCCCGGAGCATTCGACGATCTTGTGCTTCGCGGTGCTGCCGATGTAAAAGCGCTTGCGGCGGGTATCGTAGGCGATGCCTTCTGCGGATAGATCGTCTTCGTCGATGCTGAAGGCGATCCTGCTCAGGACGACCGGCGGCGTTGCGGCGCGGGCCCTTTCGCGAATCTGCGTGAATTCCCTTGTGCCGCGCAGGCTCTGGAATACTTTGTCGGGAGCCGGATCGATCCCAACGTTGAGATCAAGCGCCTTGTTGAGCCATTCGATCGCCTCCGGCCACTGCGCTCCGGCAGCGTAGGTCCGGGCGACGGCGTAGACGATGGTCGCGTGATCGCCGGGCGCATCCAACATTTTCTGCAGGTTTTGTAGTTCCGCGTGGAACTGTTTCGACTCCCCGGGCGAAAGTCTTTCCGAGGTAGGAAGCTGCAGCGTCAATGCGATCAAGAGCAGGATCTTCATGTCAGTGCGTCATCGAATACAAGATAAAATTCACGCCCATGCGGATGCCGAGGGCGGAATAGATTTCGGGATACTCAGGAAAATCGGCCCATTCCCAGGAATCGCCGGCGTCGACATTGAACCATATGGCCACCAGCATACGGCCCTTGTCGTCGTAAATGGCGCGCCAGTGCGGATCGCGGCCGTCGTTGCGATACGGGCGGCCACTGCGCAAGGACCATTCGCCGGGGATGGCGGTTTTCTTCAGATCGTAGACGGTGTGGAAGGCGGGATCGGTATCGTCCATTTCGACGATCGCACGCCCAGGGAAAATGGCGTGCATATTCCGCTCAAAATTGCCCCATTCGCGCGTGCCCCAGAAATCGTCGCAGACCAGGAAACCGCCGTGCAGCAGATAATCCCGGAGCTTCTGGACTTGCGCTTCGGTGAAATTGAAGCTGCCTGCCTGCACGGCGTAGAGCCAGGGGTAATTATAGACGTCGCCGGCGTCGTCGAGATTGACCGGCTGCTCGACCGGGCGGACGTGAATCCGCGTCAGGCGGCGCAGGGCGAGCGTGAAATGGCGGTCGGCGCGAGGATAATCGTTGGTCCATGCGGCCCAGCCGTTCTGCCAGGGCCCGCGGGTGCGGGTCAGGCCGATAAAGGGATGCGGAGGATACATCAGGCGCGCGAAAACGAACTCGGTTTTCTCGCGATAGCCGGGAGGAAGATCGAAGGTGGCGTACTCCTGGCCGGGATATTGCCGGAAGGGCTGTTGGAAGGCCAACACCTTGAAGCAGTACAATGTCCCAAGAACGGCGAAGGCCAGCACGAATCGCCTGTTCCAAGGAAACATAGCTCATTATGACGAAGAAATTGGCGTTTGCGGGTGCGGCATGCGTGGTCGCTCTCTTCGCGCAGCATGGCGGCGACCTGGGATTCAAGGACACTCCGATGCTGCCGGGAAATATGTGGCATGTGCACGATCCGGATCGTCCGCATCCGCGCGTCGTGACCCCGGGAGCGACCCCGGGCGCGGCGCCCTCGGACGCGATCGTCCTCTTCGACGGAAAGGATCTGTCCAAGTGGATGCAGAAGGCCAGGGACGGCAAATTGATTCCGCCGACATGGCCCGTGCGCGACGGCTATTTCGAAGTGGCCCCGCGGCACGGCGACCTGGTGACCAAGGAATCGTTCGGCGATTGCCAGTTGCACGTGGAATGGGCGACGCCCAAGAAGGTGGAATTTTCCAGCCAGAGCCGGGGCAACAGCGGCGTGATCCTGATGAGCAATTATGAAGTGCAGGTGCTCGATTCCTACAATAATCCGACGTACGCCGACGGCCAGGCGGGCGCGATTTACGGGCAGTATCCTCCGCTGGTAAACGCGACGCGTCCTCCGGGAGAGTGGCAGACCTACGACATCGTGTTCGAGGCGCCGAAGTTCGATGGCGATAAGCTCATCAAGCCGGTGTATGAGACGGTATTTCTGAATGGCGTGCTGCTGCACAACCATCAAGCGGCGCTGGGGCCGATGGTGTACCGGCAACTGGCGCACTACCGTCCGCACGCGGCGGAGCTGCCGCTGCTGCTGCAGGATCACAACACGCCGGTCCGGTACCGCAACATCTGGATCCGCAACATCGGGAATTACGACGAGCCGGAGAAGTAGCCAGACGCTTGCGCGGCCGGGGAATCGGGAGTACTCTGCAAGCAGAGAGGCACCTGCGATGAAACTCTTTCGTTCAGCTCTCCTGCTTTCTTCTCTTTTTTCCCTTTCCTTGATGGGCCAGCGTGGCGGAGGCGGCCACGG
>JBBIVT010000174.1:0-6379 GCA_037439565.1 Acidobacteriota bacterium
CGTCCTGTACTTCCGCAGCAGTTCATACATCACGATCCCGCCCGCCGTCGCGACGTTCAGGGAATGCTTCACGCCCAGCATGGGGATGCGGATGTGCGTGTCGGCAAGCGCGGACAACTCGGCACGCAGACCGTCGACTTCATGGCCGAACAACACCGTGACGGGAAAGCGAGGGGTCCAGTCGAACAGGTCGATACTGCGCGGAGTGGTTTCGATCGCCGCGATTTCGCGGCCCTCGACGCGGAGTTTTTCGACCAGCGCCTCCGCGTCCCAGGTGTGCTCCCAGGGGACGGTTTCCTCCGCGCCCAGCGCCGTCTTCGTGATGGCATTGGACGGCGGAGGGCCGGTGATGCCGCACAGGTGCAGTTTTTCGATGGCCGCACCGTCGGCGGCGCGAAAAAACGCGCCCACGTTATACGCGCTGCGCACGTTGTCGAGCACGACGCTCACCGGAACCTTCACGATGCGCTCGTAGGCGGCGGCTTGTTGCGTGGCTCGGTAAGGGATGCGGTCCAAAACAATATAGTAGAGGAGATGGTCACTCTCAGCGGCAACGATCTGACGATCGAACAAGTGGTCGCCGTGGCGCGCGGCGGCGAAACAGTGGAGATTTCGAGCGCGGCATTCGACGCAATGCGGCGCTCGCGGGCCGTCGTCGAAACGCTGGCCGCCGGCGATGATCCGGTCTATGCGGTGAACACCGGCGTCGGGCTGCTGGCCGACGTTCGCGTACCGGCCGTGGATTTGAAGACGCTGCAGCGCAACGTGGTCCGGTCCCATGCGGCGGGCGTGGGCGAGCCTCTGCGGCGCGAAGAAGTGCGGGCCATGATGCTGATCCGCGCCAACGTCCTGGCCAAGGGATTTTCGGGAATCCGGCCGGTGGTGGCGGAGCGGCTGTGCGATCTTCTGAACTCCGGCGTCACCCCGGTGGTGCCGTCCAAGGGGAGCGTCGGCGCAAGTGGCGATCTGGCGCCTCTGGCTCACATGGCTCTCGTCCTGATGGGCGAGGGCGAGGCGGAATTTCGCGGCGCGCGCATGCCGGGCGGCGAGGCGCTGCGGCTGGGCGGCATCGCGCCGTTGGAGCTCGATTCGAAGGAAGGAATTTCGCTGCTGAACGGCACCCAGGCGATGCTCGCCGTGGGATGCCTGGAGCTGGCGCAGGCCGAAATGCTGGCCGAATCCGCCGATGTGGTCACGGCCATGACGCTCGACGGATTGAAGGGCACGCCCCGGGCGTTCGACGCGCGGATTCACGAGCTTCGTCCGCATCCAGGCCAGCGCGCCTCCGCGGCGCATCTCGAAAAGCTTCTGGACGGCAGCGAGATTCGCGAGTCGCACATCGCGTGCCGGCGCGTCCAGGACGCCTATTCGCTGCGCTGCGCCCCGCAGGTGCATGGAGCGGTGCGCGATGCGCTCAACGAGGCGCGCCGCATTTTTTCGATTGAGCTGAACTCGGTGACGGACAATCCGCTGGTGATCGGCGGCGAAATTATCTCGGGCGGCAACTTTCACGGCCAGCCGCTGGCGCTGGCGCTGGATTCCATGGCGGTGGCGATGACGGCTCTGGCGGGAATTTCCGAGCGGCGCATCGATCGACTGGTGAATCCGGCCTTGAACGAGCAACTGCCTCCGTTTCTGGCGGCGCACGCGGGCCTGGAGTCCGGCTTCATGATGGTGCAGGTGACGGCGGCGGCGCTGGTCGCCGAAAATCGCGTCCTTTCGACGCCCGCGTCGCCCGGCTCGATCACCACCAGCGGCAATAAAGAGGACTTCGTCAGCATGGGCATGACGTCGGCGTTGAAGCTGCGCGAAGTGGTGACGAACACGCGGCTGGTGCTGGCGATGGAGGCGCTGGCGGCGGCGCGGGCGCTGGATTGCCTTGCTCCGTTGAAGTCCAGCCCGGTGATCGAGCGCGTCCGCGCGTCGCTGCGCGAAGTGGTCCCCGCCTGGCAGGGCGATCAGGCGTTTTCAGAGAGGATCCGGCGTGCGAAGGAGTGGATCGGGGGCGGGGGATTGGCAGGGTGATGTGCTACATTGAAGCATATGCGGCGAACCTCCGTGCGCGACCTTCATATCCGGACCTCGGAGTTTGTGCGCGAAGCCGCCGGCGGCGCTGTCATCATCATTGAGCGCCGCGGCGAGCCAGTGGCGGAACTGCGCCCCATCTCCGCCGCGCAAGGCATCACGGACCAGGAAAAGGCGAAGATCTTTGCCTCGATGAAGAAAATTTGGCTGCGGTTGCCGAAGGCCGGCGACAGCACCCGGTTTCTCGAAGAAGATCGCTAGTGTACTTCGACACCAGTTACATCGCGAAATTCTATTTAAACGAACCAGAATCTGAGCGGGTTCGCAGCCTGGCGAAGTCCGCTCACGGCATCCGTTCTTCCCAGTGGGCGATCGCGGAGTTTCACGCCGTGCTGCACAGGCAGTTGCGCGAAGGCTTTATTTCGAAGAAGGACGTGCGGAGTGTCGCTGCGGCGTTTCAGGCGCATGTGAGCATCAAGTTCTGGGTTCTCGCGCCGGTGCGCGAGGGACTTCTCAGAGAGATGGGCGCCTTGCTGGTCGCCGCTCCGCCCGATTTGTATTTACGAGCCGCGGATGCCGTCCATCTCACCACCGCGAAAGAAATGGGCGATGCCGAAGTGTGGACGAACGACCGGCACATGTTGAAGGCTTGCGGCTATTTCGGCCTGGCGGGACGGTCGATCTAACTCGCGCCGCCCTGGTATTTGTAGGCGGCCTTTAATAGGTCTCGCATTTCGGCTTGAGTCACTTTTTTGAGGCGCACCAACACTGCGTCGTAGTTCAGATAGTGATCCGTGATATAAAACTTGTCCGGAGCCTCCGCGATCGCGGCGTCGCGCTGCTCTACCGGCATGCGGAGCACGATGACATCGCCTTCTTCCTTCAGGCGGACCATCAGTTTCTTCTTCACTTTGAGCGCGGGCGTGCCGTAGGACGTGCCTTCCTCCACTTTCGGCAACGCAAGCGCCAGCTTTTTGACGGCGTCCCAGGTCATGCGCGGTAGAAATCGCGGAGCGACGGGTAGAGCGACTTATAGATCGCATGTTTCTTCGCATAGCGCGCGGCGTCGCGAGGTTCCACGGAGTCCACTTCGCGGATCGCACGCTTGCAGGTCTCCCGCACGTCGCCGGGCATGGCCAGAAGCGCCGCTCCGTAGGCCGAGCCTTCCTGCGTTTCCAGCGACACCACTCTCTTATTGAAAATATCGGCCAGCAGTTGCCGCCAGAAAGCGCTCTTGGCTCCGCCGCCGGAAACGCGCACGGATTGTATCTCGACGCCGAGCGCGGAAACCAGATCCAGGCAGTCCTTCAAACTGAAGCTGACGCCCTCGATCAGCGCGCGGAGCAGGTCGCCCCGGGTGTGCTTGGCGGTGATGCCGATCCATCCGCCCCGCGCCATCGCGTCGAGGTGGGGTGTGCGCTCGCCCATCAGATAAGGAAGCCAGTAGAGTCCTTCGGCGTCCATCGTCGATGCCTCGCGCGTCAGCTCGTCGTACTTCGCGCCGGGCGCGAACTGGTTGCGGAACCATTGCAGGCTCAGCCCCGCGCCTTGCGTCACGCCCATGGTGTGCCAGGCTCCGGGAACCGCGTGGCAGAAGGTGTGGACGCGGCCCTGCGGATCGTAGGCGGGTTTTTCCAGATGCCCGAAGACCACGCCCGATGTGCCGATGGTGCACGACACGATTCCCTGTTCGACGATGCCGTTGCCGATGGCACTGGCGGCCTGATCGCCCCCGCCGCCCACCACCGGCGTGCCTTGCTTCAAGCCGGTGGCTTCAGCCGCCCGGGCATGGATCGTGCCGGTGACCGCGGTCGATTCGTACACCGCGGGCAGCAGCGAACGGGCGACGCCAACCTTATCGGCCAGGTCCAGGGCCCAATCGCGCTCCACCACGTCGAACAGGCCGGTGCCGGAGGCGTCGGAAACGTCGGTCGCGTATTCGCCGGTCAGTTGGAACCGGATGTAATCCTTCGGCAGCAGGATCTTCTTCACACGGCCGAAATTCTCAGGCTCATGATCGCGCACCCACAGCAGCTTCGGCAGCGTGAAGCCGGTGAGCATCGGATTGGCGGTGGACTTCAGCACGAACTCTTCGCCCACCTGTTCATTGATCCAGTCCACCTGAGGCTGGCTGCGCTGGTCGCACCAGATCAGCGCGGGGCGGACGATGTGATTGGAGGCATCGAGCAGCGTGAGCCCATGCATCTGGCCCGACAATCCGACGGCCGTGACTTCTTCGCCTTTGACGCCGCTTTCACTCAGGACGCCCTGGATGGCGGTCTGCGCCGCAGCCCACCAGTTTTCCGGGCGCTGCTCGGCCCACAGGGGATGCTCCATTGTCATGTCTTCATGAGGCGCGGTGAAGGCGTGGCGGACGCGTCCTTCGGAGTCAACCAGCAGCGCCCGGCTGCCGCCGGTGCCGATGTCGAGGCCCAGGAAGAAATGTGGCATGAATTGGTTATACCAAGCCGCCCGGAAACGCGGCGCGCGCCACGTTTAGGGCACAGCCCTCTGGTAGGGAGTGAACACGGAACCCCGGCCGTAATGCTAAGGCAATTCCTTGGGGATGAACGGCAGATACGCCGCGCCGTAGAGGCCCGCTTCGCTGCCCAGCCTGGCTTTTTCCACGCGCGGCGGCGAATGGCGATAGCCGAAGCTGCGGCGCGTGACCTCGGCGATCATCGCCGGTGCGAAGTAATCCCACGCGGGCAGCGGGCCTCCGCTGAACAGGTACAGCGGAAAATTGAAAATATTGATCAGGTTGGCGAGCGCGATCCCCAGCGCCTCGCCCATCGATTGGAAAATCGCCAGCGCGCGCTCGTTGCCTTGGATTGCCAGTTGATACACTTCCTCCGAAGTAACTTCATTGCCGAGGCCGAGCAAACGCCCCATCGCCGCGATCGCCGAAGCCGAGGCGTGTTTTTCCAGGCACCCTCGATTACCGCAGCCGCAGGGATTGCCGTTCGGGACCACGGTGAGATGGCCCAGTTCGCCGGCCATGCCGAGCTGTCCGTGCAGCACGCGTCCATCGGCGATGATCCCCCCGCCGATTCCGGTGCCGAGCGTGATCAGCACCAGGTCGTCCACGTCGCGGCCGGCGCCTTGCCATTTTTCGCCCAGCGCGGCGGCGTTGGCGTCGTTTTCCAGAATCACGCGCGCGCCCAGGCGGCGCTCAATCTCATCGCGCACGGGATAGTTGTCGAACTGCGGCAGGTTGTTGGAGCCAGCGATCAGGCCCTTGTCGATCAAAATAAATCCCGGTAGGCCGATGCCGACGCCGCGCAGATTGTGCTCGCCCAGCCGCGCCCGCAGCGTGTCGATGGCATCCACCATATCGGCGATCACCGCGTCCCGGCCCGCCCGCAGGTCCGTTGCCGTGGCGATCTTATCGAGCATGCGGCCCTGGGAATCAACGGCGGCTGCGCGCAGATTGGTGCCGCCCATATCCACCCCAATGGAATATTCGCTCATCGGGACGCATGATAACAAACGGGGGCATCCAAACACCAAACCGGGGAAATGTTCTGCTACAATCCAACGTTAAGCATGAACGAACCGTAACGCCCCGTGGCGTAACGGAAGCTGGGGGACTTCCGTCCAAATGTTAGACGGGTAATATTTCCCGCCCGATGGCCGATCTTTAAGAGATAAGGTGAGGGTGTTATGGAAATCCTAGGCGACAAAAAATTCGTCGAGGTGCCCGGCTCGAAAACACACGAGCTGCCGCCTCTTCTGGTCCGCATGGCTCCGGCGGTAAAACGGCTGGACCGGGTGATGGAGATGGCCAATGACGTCATCCAACAGGAAGACATGCTGCAGCCCGGCCGCGAGGCGGCGCAGATGGACCTGGCGCTCAACCTGGTCGATCAATACCTGGGTTTCGTGCAGCACTGGCAATGGGGGGACAGCATCCTTGAATGGATCCGCCAGTGCGAAACCACGTTCGGCGCGCGCATCGATCTCCGGAACCTGCTGAAAGCGGACCTCTGGCCGCACGCCGGGCGGTCCAGCTTTGTGACCCTGCTCGAGGATAAATCCGTGGACACGCAGGGTGTCGGGATCGAAAAAGCGGTCGGCTTGCGGCTGACGTTCCGCCAGCCTCCGCCGCTCAAGTGCTTCTCCGATCAGTTCCTTCTGTATCTCAACTCGCAGGTGGGCAACACCGCCTATCAGACGTGGGCCGGACTGACGCCCGCGCCCATCAGCGCGCTGCCGCCGGAGCGGTTCACGTTCGACGTCGTGAATATGAGCATCCAGTAGCGTCTGGGTAGTTTGGTGCGCGAAGAGCTCGCCTTTATGACCTTCGGCGGCTGATGCCGAAAATAAAGTGGCTGGGACTGCCGCCTCAACTTCT
>JBBIVT010000175.1:0-6077 GCA_037439565.1 Acidobacteriota bacterium
TCGTTGAGTGGATGTCCAAGCCGGTGGAAAAACCGGGCGATAAGCCAGCCGGCAAACAAGGCGAGTAAGGCAGGATTGGCCGGCGCGCGGTGTGCGCATCCTCACACGTCGTGACTCCCGTTCACCTGACTACTGGTCCAGGTGAAGCATAGCCAGCACCGCTCTACCCCGCGGCTCGATTCGCAAGGGGTCGAACATGGGATTCACTTTCGCCGTAATCAACCAGACTCCGTGAGTTCTCTGCATACGCTCCAGCCAGTCCAGAGCCAGATCGGCATCGCCCTGCCGGACGTAGCCGAGCATGACGGTGTAGGCCGGAACCCGGCCAGCCTTTGCCTCTTCCTCGAGTTGCGCCAAGGCCGCTCGTGCGGCTGAGGGATTCCGCCGTGGAAGCCACGCCGTCCACATACGCCGGCAATCGCTGGCTTCCGCACCGCAATCAGGCAGACTCATCGCTTCGCGCCAGGCGTCCTCGTCGCGACCCTCCATCAAATACGTGAAGGCCATTCGTTCGCGGGCCAGCCAGAACGACGGATCTTCCCGCGACACTTTCTCCAACAGCGTTAGATTGCGGTCGTACTGGCGCTCGAAAAAGTACAGTTGCGCCTCATCCACCTGAATCGCCGGTGAAATCGGATCGATTTCGCGAGCGCGGGCGAACTCCTGCTGGGATTCCCCGAAGCGCCCCAGGATCGAGAGAAACTCGGCGTACCAATGATGCGCGGTGGAGTAGTTTGGGGCCAGGCGAATCGCTTCGCGGTACTGCCGTTCAGCTTCCTTCCAATCCCAATCCAGATTCTCCATGATCAGAGCAAGGGACGCGGCCTCCGCCAGGGTCGGATCCAGTTCCAACGCGTGAAGTGCCGTCACCTTTGCCTTTGGGAGCATTTCCAGCGGCGGACTATAGCCGAAGAGCCCGAGCAGCAGGTAGCAATCCGCGAGTCCGGCATAGGCTCGTCCGTAGGCCGGGTCCCGGTCAATCGCCTCGCGGAAGTATTCGGCTCCTTTTTCCAGGCCTTGCTGGGTTCGTTTGCCCCACTCGTACCGGCCGGTGACATACAGCCTGTGGGCTTCGTCATTCAATTCACGGTGAATGGCTACATCGCGGCGAACCTCTTCATGCAGCAGGAGCGCGACGTTGGTGGCCAGTTGTTCGGCGAGGGCATCCTCCATGGCGAAGTAACGGTTCGCGCCAGACTCGACCGTCTCGGCCCACAGGGCTTTGCCATCACCTGCGCGAATCAGACGAACGCTGGCGCGCACCGAGCCTTCACCAAACTGCAACGTCCCTTCCAGCACGGCATCGGCCCGCAATTGGCGCGCGGCTTGAATCGGCTCCACGGGCTCCTTTTCAAAGCGCCGTACTGCGGAGAGCGGCCGTACAACCAACCCATCCAGACCACTGAGACGGGTGATCAGCGCGTCGGCCAGACCAAGGCGTAAAGCGCCCTCCTCGCCCGTTCCGCCAATTGCCTGGAAAGGCAAGATCGCCAGGCTGTGGATGTTTTCGGGAGGTCCGCTGATGCCTCGCGAGATCATGATTGCCAGCACGACGGCAGCGCCGACGGCGCTGATGTACCAAACACGGCGGCGAGGCGACGGCGACCGTGGCGGGTCAACAGGTTGCGCGCTGTCCGTCACCTGGACGCCGGCAACGAAACGGTAACCGAATTTCGGAACGGTTTCGATCCAAACCTGGGTTTCCGTCTGGCCCAGCGCCTTGCGCAGATCCGAAATCGCGCGCGCCAGCACCGCGTCGTCCACGTAGACGCCGCCCCAGACCGTTTCGAGGAGCTTGGACTTTTCCACCAACCGGCCAGGATTGTCTAGCAGTACCAGTAGAACGTCAAACGCTTTCGGGGTCAGGGCGACGTTGCCGCCCTCGCTGACTAGCGTCCTTTCCTGCTGGTCCAGGCGGAACCGTCCAAATTCGAAAGTCCGTGCCATAACAACAGAATCAGAGCGGCGGATATTTTTTTCAGAATATTTTCAGCCGCAATTCAACGCTGGTTTTAGCTCCCAACATTATACTCGCTCCCTAGGAGGATGCACCTTTCCCATGAGAGCTTTTTTGATTTTGCTCGCGGCCGCGGGAGCCGCCTGCGGCGCGCAGACCTACACCGCCACGTTGATCAATACCAGCACCGCCTACTTCGCCAATATCTTCGGGCTGAATAACAAAGGGCAGGTGCTTGGCGATGTCTGCGATTCCGGCTCGTGTTTTGGCGTTCATCGCTATCCGGCCATCTGGAGCAACGGCGTGATGACGCCCCTGCCAATGCCAAAAGGCTGTGCCTATAACCCGGCGATCGGGAACTACTGGACCATCAACGACTCCGGTGTGGTCGCGGGATGGGTGGTGTGCGGCACTAACAAGGTCGCCGTGTGGACGAACGGCGTCCCGACGGTTCTGCCCGATGCCCCCCTGCTGGGCGCAGGCAACATCTGCACCAACGCCAGTGCCTATAACGGCGCTTCCGGCTCCAGCATTCCTTTTGGGATCAATGCCGCCGGACACATTGTCGGCGAGACCAGCTATCCTTCGAGCACGCCCGGTGGACCGTTGTGCTCCGCCATGTGGGTCTACAACGGGTCGACGTTCCGCGTCCTAGAGTACGGCCCGTACCCCGGCGCCGGCAGCCTGGATTGGCCTTATCCCAAGTGGCCCGGCCCGATACCTTCCGGATGCTGGAACCTGCCCCTAGGCTACTACCCAGGGGTGAGTTCGGTCGGTTTCGGGACTGCGATCAACGACGCCGATTTTGTCGTGCAGACGGAGAACAACTACTTCTGCAGCACCGCTTATACTTCCCCTGCCGTGCCCTGGTCGTCCGACCCCTTTGTGACCCAGCCGAATAATAGCTATTCATTTCTGCCGCTGGGCAGTCTGACGGGCGTTTCTGCTTCCAGCATCAATAACCTCGGCATGGTGCTGGGTTACACCGACCCCACGCACGTCATCGTTTGGGACATGAACGGGGTTCACGACCTCGGCCCGAGCGGCTATCCGCATCTGAATCAGGTCGGACAGGTGATCTACACCGGCAGCAGCGGCATATCCATGTGGCAGGGCGAGGTTTCCACCCCCATCTCCTTGCCCACAGGACTGTTTCCCGTGGATAGCTCGATCATCCCCGGCCCTCTGAACGATGCCGGACAATTCATTGTCGGCTCCGGCACGGTGAGCTATCTCATGACGCCGAACGGCCCCTGCGCACAGGATGTCACCTCCCAAGTGCAGATCACCCGCACCGGCTTCCGCTACGACCACACGAAGGGGCTCTTCGCGCTGATCGGGTCCGTCACCAACACAACCTCATCCCCGATCCCAGGGCCAATTTCGCTGGTAGTGGATGACCTGCCTGCCAGCGCCTCGCTCTTCGCCGTGTCCGGAGCCACGCTCTGCGCCACTCCCCAGGGAAGCCCGTATATCAATATCGGCGGCATCGGGGCGGGCCAGGTGCTGGCGCCGGGGGCGACGATTTCCGGGAGCATTTATTTTATCGATACGGCGCAAACGGGCATCCCCTTCAGCCTGCGAGTGTTGGCCGGACCCGGAGGAAGGTAACGAGAACAGACGGAGTTAAAGAGGAAGATACGATGACGAAACCATTCATTCCATTTTTTGCCTTGGCCCTCATGGCAACATGCCCCGCCCGCGCGGACGCCATTTACACATTCACGATGGACACAACCGCTTTAGTTGGAAATGGGCCATTTACGCTCGATTTCCAGTTTTTCGATGGCAGCGGTACCCCGGCGGACTTGAACAACAACACCGTGACCTTAACAAACTTCTCCTTCGGGGCTGGGAGTCCGTCGGGTGGAGGAACGGCAACCGGAGGAGCGTCAGGAAGCCTCTCGTCCGGCGTGACACTGAGCGACACCGTCTTCTTCAACGAGTATTACGAGCCGTTCACTCCCGGAACCCTGCTGTCGTTCAAAATCGATACAACGAATCAGGCCGACCCGGGGGGCACCCCGGACCTTTTCACTGTGGCCATCCTCGCCAGTGCCAATAACGAGATTCCCACCGCCGGCCCCGCGAACGAGTTCCTGGATGTGAGCTTAGTAGGTGGCACGAATCCGCAGGTGTTCACATTCGGGTCGGCCGATGGAAGCACCTATTCGCTCTCCGCTCCCGTTGTCCAAGCGGGAGGCGGATCGTCCGTTCCCGAACCATCGGCTTTCTGGATGCTGCTGACCGTCATCCCGGCGCTCTGGATGCTCCGTTCCAGGGCAAGGGACCGGCGGAAGCAGCCCGAGTAGGAAAAACGAACCCAAGCTCGTTTGCCGCGCGGCGGCATTCTGACCTGCGGCTCCGGCCGACACGCCAGCCGGCAGGCCCGGCGAACAGCATTCACCGATGGGCCGGGACGGTTTCGTCCGTCCCCGGATTCTCTCTCTGGGGCACGGGCCGCAGGCTTTGGCTATCGCACTTTTTGGTACACCAACTCCTCGAAGTCGCGCAGCGTTCGAATGGCACCCTCATCGTAAAACGGCAGCGCCTGCATCATCATAACGACGCCGATATGCCGTTTGGGATCGATCCAGAACTCCGTGTTGTAAATACCAGCCCAGCTCATGCTGCCCGCGCTGCGGAACTTTGCATACTTCGGGTCGCTGGACGCGATCTGAAAACCGAGGCCGAACTTATCGTGGCCGGCGCCCAGCGGAAACGGTTTGCTAAGCGATTGGTCGGCAGCCTGCTGCAACTCCACAAAGAGCGATCCGATGTTGTTCTCGCCCATCATCTTCACAGAGTTCTCGCTCAGAATTGTCGCGGGCCCCAGATGCCCGCCGTTGAGCAGTATCTCCATGAACTTGCCGTAATCTTGGGCGGTCGAGTACAGGCAGCAATCGCCTCGGAACGGGGCCGTCGGCGTCGCCGGTATCGGCTCCTGCGGCTGTTCTCGCAACTCACCGTTTATACGGTTGTGCTCCTTCGCCACGCGCGCCTGTTTGACGAGCGGCACGGCGAAGGACGTATCCACCATGCCCAGCGGTACGAAGATGTGCTGTTGGAAGTATGCTTCGAGTGGCTCGCCGGAGATTTTCTCGACGATCATGCCGAGTACCGCAGTGCTGGGGCCATAATTCCATTTGTCGCCAGGATCGTTCAAGAGCGGCAGCTCCCACTCGTGCTTTTTCGTCGCCTCCTTCAACCGGTACACGATCGGGTTAAAAGGCCCGTAGGCGATGCCCGAGGTATGCGTCAGCAAATGGCGGATCGTCATCGGTCGCTTGGCCGGTCGCGTTTCGCAGGTTGCGTCCTTCTCATTGAACTTCGTAATGACCTGCAGGTTGTCGAAGCCCGCTAGGTATTTCGACACTGGATCGTCGAGTTTGAGCTTGCCCTGTTCGAACAGCATCATGATGGCCACCGATGTCACCGGCTTGGTCATGGAGGCAATCGAAAAAAGGGCATTCACGGGCATCGCTATATCGTGCGCAACGCCGATCTTACCGGCTGCGCCTTCGAAGAGCACGCCCTCGCGGCCGACGATGAGGGCGACCACGCCCGGCGCGTCGCCGCGACTGACAGCACCGCTAATTTGGCGCGATAGCGCGGCCTTGTCCGCGTCTGAGAATCCCTTCACCTCTTTCGGTTCGGCCTGGCTAGAGCGCAGCGAGTTTGTCTGGGCGAGCCCCGAGCAAACCAGCGATCCGGTGAGGACCATGAACGCGGCCAAACGAAGGGCGATCTTGTGCATTCTTATAACGTCGTACCACCCGAGTTTCTCGCTTGGTTGGAGCGGCATGCGATTGAACAAGTTAAGTATATGCTATGAGGGACGGGACAGTTCCTGAATTACACAACACTCGGAGACAGGACTGGTGAACGCTCGCAAGATACGGCGTTCGAGGAAAGCGGGGACAGACGAAACCGTCCCGCACCCCGCTGCCGAGCTACAACCGACAGATCAGCAATTCCCGCTCATACACCATCTCCGACGGTAAATGATCGTGGAGCTCTATGAACAGTTCTTCGTGTCCGATTACTTCCGACTTCCACGCCGCGCGGTCGAAGGCTTGCATGGCGTCAAACTGCTCTTTTGAATAATCGATGCCGGTCC
>JBBIVT010000176.1:0-1404 GCA_037439565.1 Acidobacteriota bacterium
TAGATGAACATCTCTTCGTCGGCCGTGGCCTGTTCCGGCGTGGGGCGGCCGCCGCGCATCAGGTAATAGATCGCCGTGCGAACCCCGGCGGCGACGCCCTGAATTTCGCGCAAGGGCTTGAGGATGCCGCTCTGCATCACCGCCACCGTTTCCTGGGCGCGGGACATGGTCTCATCCACGATCATCTCGGCGTGCGCCAACTGCACGTGCGCGCGCGTGGACGCGTCCTCGATCACCCGGTCGATGCGGGCCATCTGCGTGCGCGTCATATCGAGAATCTCGCTGGCCTTGGTGGTGATGTCCAGTATCTGTTTGCGGCTCGTGTCGATGGCCGCGGTGGAACTTTCCGCCAGCGCCTCCAGCTTGGGGAGCAGCGTCTCCACCTTGGGCATCACGCGCTTCACATTCTCCTCGGTGGCCTTCGCCGATTTGAAAATGCCATACAACATCCCGGCCTGAATGCAGAGCGCGATGGCGGAGACGGCGACGAAAACCGAAAGAATGATGAGCAGGGCTTGATTGTCCATGGTGAAGGTTCTGGTTTGGGCGCGCGAGAGAGTACCTCCCGCGCGCCAGGTTGGAGTTTAGTCTCCGGGCGCGGTCGTTGCCTCCCGGTACGCTTGCTTGCCGGCCTCAACCGCTGCGGCCAGGTTTTCCTTGTGTTTTTGGATGTTGTGTTTTCCCCGCTCCAGCGCCTCGGCGGCCGTTTCTTTGATGCTGCCGGCCTGATCCTTTACGTAGTCGCTGCCTTCCTCCGCCTTGCTGCGCAGGTATTGGCGCGTTTCCGCTCCGGACTTCGGTGCGAATAGAACGCCGGCAGCGACGCCTAGGCCGAGGCCTAGAAAGAAATACGACAATTTGCTATCGTCCTCCATGGTACGTCACTCCTTTCTTTATGATGGTTTCAGCATACCAAATGACCAAGCCGCTCGACGCACAGGGACTCATGACGTTTTCCGCGAAGGCTTTATCGGCTCGCGCGCTGACCGTTTCCGAACTGCGCGAGAAGCTGAAGCGCCGCGCGGCGGACCCTCGGGACGTGGACGTCGTGCTGGCGCGCCTGAAGGAATCCGGTTATTTGAATGACCAGCGTTTCGCCGGCTCCTACGCCAGTTGGCGCCGCGATGACGGCGGCTTTGGCAAAACGCGCGTGATGCGAGATCTGATCGCGCGCCGCGTCTCCCCCGCAATCGCCAAGCAAGCCGCGGAGGCAGCCTATCAGGGAGCCGACGAGACCGCCATGATCGAAAAATTTCTGGAGCGGAAATATCGCGGCAAGGATCTGGGCGCGCTCTTGCGGGAACCCAGGCACCTGGCCTCCGCCTACCGGAAACTTCGCACGTCCGGTTTCAGCACGGCGAATTCCGTGCGAGTCCTCAAGCGCTACGCGGCCGAGGCGGAGTT
>JBBIVT010000176.1:1504-5683 GCA_037439565.1 Acidobacteriota bacterium
AGATGCCCCGCACCCCCGACTCCGGCCAGCTCGACCTGGCCGAGGTCTTCTACTGGGTCCAGGAGGAGATGCTCGCCCAGCTCGCCGTCGGTGGCATGTTCGAACACGCCTCCTCCGCCGGCGCAGCCACGGAAAAACACTGGCTCGATCTGTTCGACCGTTACCTGCCCAAGCGCTACCGCTCGACCCCGGCCTTCGTCATCGACGCCGACGGCCGCCGCTCCCGCCAAATCGACATCGCCATCTTCGACAATCTCTACAGCCCGCTGCTCTTCCCTCATTCGAGCGGCCTCCACATCCCCGCCGAATCCATCTACGCTGTGTTCGAGGTCAAACCCACCATCAGCAAGCAATGGCTCCGCGACGCCAGCGATAAGGCCGCGTCGGTAAAAGCGCTCCGCCGCACCAGCGTCCCCATCATCGCCGGAGATAAAAAACGAACTCCCATCCGCCCGAGGCCGATATTAACCGGGTTATTAGCCACCAGCAGCGTCTGGACCAAGGACAATTTCAAACAGAATATAAAATGCTCCGGCACCGGCCTGGATTTAGGCTGTTCGTTAGAACACGGCGCCTTTGAAAGAATTGGCAGGCAAATAAAAGTAAGCACCCCCGAAGAAAGCCTCATATTCTTCATGCTGCGTTTATTAGACCGCCTGAGAAACCAAGGCACCGCCCCCGCGGCCGACCTGATGCAATACGGCCGCACCCTGGAAAGCTTCAAACGCTAACAGACCATCCCCCCCGCCGAAAACCACCCCCTAAATCCGCGCAGCCCACGTTGCCAACCTGCGGACCGATTGCCAATCGGTCCATCCGGACGCAAGCCCACTCCTCCAACCCACCACCCGGCCGCCCTGCGGGGAAGCAAGCGCGCCGCGTCGAGACTCATGTCGCCGCCACCCTCCCGCGCGAAAAGGCGCCCTGAAATCCGCGCAGCCCCCGGCGTCAGCCGGGGGATAAACCAGCGGCCCACGTCCAAACCCCCATCAAGCACCGCCCCGTGGCGCACGCCTGCGGCCCGCCGCGTCGAGTCACCACCCCGCCGCCACGGCCCCGATAACCCAGAGGGCACATCCAGCTTTAACCCTGCCTCTAATGGTAAGCTTGCCGCAATGTCAATCTACGCGGAAGAAAGGGCGCGTTTCGAAGAATTCGTCGAGTACGTCCAGACCAAGCTTATCGGAGACGAGAAAGGCGAAGCCCAGGTCTTCTGCGACCGCCTATTTCGAGCCTTCGGCCAGAAAGGCTGCCGCGAAGCGGGAGCCACGCTCGAGTACCGTGTCTCAACCGACGGCAAAGGAACGAAGTACTCTGACCTCGTGTGGAAGCCGACCCTCGTCATGGAGATGAAGAAGCGCGGCGAGGCCCTTCACCGTCACTACAACCAGCTCTTCGATTATTGGTCACATTTGGTGCCGCGCCGCCCTCGATTCGCCGTACTTTGCAACTTCGACGAGTTCTGGATCTACGACTTTGAAAATCAGATGGAACAGCCAGTTGACCGCATATCGCTGGCCGACCTTCCACGGCGGCGCAGCGCCTTCAACTTCCTCCTACCAACGCCGAAGCGCCCGATCTTCGAAAACAATCTCGTAGAGGTCAGCAGAAACGCCGCAGACAAGCTCGCCCAGATATACCAAGCGCTTCTGCGCCGCGACATCGAGCCCAGCAGGGCGCAAAGATTCATTCTCCAATGCCTGGTGGTCATGTTCAGCGAGGACGCCGAACTACTGCCCAGTCAGCTTTTCCTCGATATCCTTGCCGATTGCGAGCGTGGCCAAAACAGCTTCGACCTCATAGGAAACCTTTTCCGCCAGATGAACTCGCCTCAGCGCGCGTCCGGCGGAAGATATCGAGAGGTGCCGTACTTTAACGGGGGCCTCTTCGAGATGATCGACCCTATCGAACTCAACTCCGGAGACATTCTCCAACTGATGCAGGTGGCCTCGGAGGACTGGTCCAAGGTCCAACCCGCCATTTTCGGAACGTTGTTCCAGTCGAGCATGGCTGAAAAAACTCGCCATGCGCAGGGTGCCCACTTTACGAGTGAAGCAGACATCTCAAAGGTCGTCCGGCCAACCGTCCTCGCCCGTCTTCAGAAGGCCTCCTCATTCAAAGAACTCCTCACGATCCGCCAGGCGCTGGCCGAAATGCGCGTCCTGGACCCTGCCTGCGGAAGCGGGAACTTCTTATATGTGGCTTACCGGGAAATGCGGCGCTTCGAAACCGAAGTGCTGGACCTGATATTCCAAGACTTTCGGAAACAGGCGGAAGGCAAAGTCGCCACGCGCTCCGTCATCACCACACGTCAATTTTTCGGTATCGACAACCTCCCCTTCGCGGTCGAGCTTGCCAAGGTCACGTTGACGCTCGCCCGGGAGTTCGCTGTGCTCGAAAGCCGCGAACACATCCAGGCCCTCCAGCACGATCTCCCCGGCAGCGAGGAACCCCCGCTCCCCCTGGACAACCTCGACTCGAATTTCCAGTGCGGCGACGCCCTGTTCACCCCGTGGCCTCCGGCCGACTGCATCATCGGTAATCCGCCGTTTCAAAGTAAGAACAAGATGCAGAAAGAGCTCGGAAGAGAATACCTAAACCGGCTGCGGGAGCGTTATCCGGACGTTCCGGGCCGTGCCGATTACTGTGTCTACTGGTTCCGCAGAGCCCACGATCATCTCAAAGCAGGCAACAGGGCCGGCCTTGTCGGCACCAACACAATTCGCCAGAACTACTCACGCGAAGGGGGCCTCGACTATATCGTCAATCATGGCGGAACAATCACCAATGCCGTGAGCACCCAGGTTTGGTCTGGCGACGCCGCGGTCCACGTATCAATCGTGAATTGGGTGCTTGGCGAACAGGAGGGCCCGAAGACCCTCCTAACCCAACTCGGCGACAGCGTCGATGCGCCCTGGCGAATAGACGAACTGCCACGGATAAGTTCATCTCTTTCCCCGCGTCCCGACGTCACCGGCGCGCACCGGATTGGGAAAAACATGAAATCCGACGTTTGCTATCAAGGGCAAACCCACGGCCACGAAGGATTCCTTCTATCACCTGCGGAGGCGGCGGCTTTCATCAAGCAGGATGCCGCAGCCGCTGAAGTTCTGTTCCCTTACATGATTGCGGACGATCTCTTGGGAAGGACCGACCGCAGGCCTAGCCGCTTCGTCATCGACTTTCAGCGCCGTGACGTGCTGGAAGCAGCCCGGCACAAGGGCCCATTCAAACACGTGAAGGAAACCGTTCTGAAGGCCCGCGAAGCCGCCGCTGAGGAGGAGAACAAGCGAAACAAAGAGGCGCTGGATGCAGACCCGGAGGCGAAGGTCAACCACCACCACGCCAACTTCCTAAAGAGGTGGTGGCTGCTCTCCTACCCAAGAGAAAAAATGGTCCACAAGATAGCGTCGCTCCGACGCTACGCCGTCTGTTCGCGAGTCACGAAGCGCCCCATTTTTGAATTCGTAAGCAACCGAATAAGACCAAACGACGCGCTTGCTGTCTTCGCCGTAGAAGACGATTATTCCTTCGGCATCCTGCAATCGTCGATCCACTGGGATTGGTTCTTCACCGCCAGGTGCTCCAGCCTCAAAGCTGACTTCCGTTACACCTCAGACTCGGTCTTCGACAGCTTCTGCTGGCCCCCAAACCCAACAATCACAGCCGCGACGCGCGTTGCCAGAGTGGCCGTCGGCCTCCGCAAACTCCGCGAGAAAGTCATGGAAAAGAACAACTGGAGCCTTCGCGAACTTTACCGCACCCTGGAGGAGCCGGGCAAGAACCCACTGCGCGACGCCACCGCAGAACTCGACGACGCTGTCTGTGCAGCATACGGCGTCGCTTCGACCGCCGAGCCGCTCGAGTTCATGCTCGCGCTCAACCTCGAAAACGCCCGTCGCGAAGCAGACGGCAAGGACGTCACGGGACCCGGCTGCCCACCGCACCTGGACGCGAAGGATCTCAAACTGTCCTCAGACTGCGTCACCCCTATATGAAAAGACGCCAAAACCCCAATTTTTCGGGGAGTGCTTTCACTACCTCGCAGGGAATATTGCGAACCCGTCAGTTGCACCATGATGCTTTCGTTTTACGCAACGCAGGCACTGAAGACGAACCGCCCAAAACGCAGAAAGCCCCAATCTTTCGACTGGGGCTTTTCTTGATTTAATTGGGCGA
>JBBIVT010000177.1:0-5675 GCA_037439565.1 Acidobacteriota bacterium
GCAGTATCAGCGCGTTGCCGCGCCTCCACAGGGCCCTGTGGGTTCCGGCGGCGGCTCCGGATATGGACCGGCGTTTGGCAGTATCCCCGATTTTAACGAGCCACCCAAGGGCGTGCGCTTCGCCGACGTCCGCGACGGCACGCCCGCCGCCAAGGCGGGTCTGAAAGCGGGCGATATTCTGATCGAGTTCGACGGCAAGGAAATCGCCAACCTGTACGACTTTACTTATGCCCTCCGATCCCATAAGCCTGGTGATTTAGTTCTGGTGAAAGTACTTCGGGGGGATCGTACAATTGAAGCCAAAGTACTGCTGGAGGAGCGGCGTTAATTTGCCATACTTGGGGTGCGAGATCGACATGTATCCGAGCCCCATGGGAGCCCTTCCCACCCTAAAAACCGCCCCGAAGCTGCCGCCGCTGATTCTGCATCCCTTCGCCGACGCCGCCGGCCCCGACAAACTGGTGGAGAGTTCCCGCGCCAACCTGATGCTGCAAGGCTTGCTGCCTACCGGCGAGCGAACCACTGAGGAGCTCGATGAATCGCTGCTCGAAGGCCGTTACTGCGAAATCCGTATGCTGTTTTACGTCGGCAAGGATCTGGTGCGCTGGATCCACCAGGCGCTCGACCATATTCAACGCCAGCCGGGCTACGATCCTGGCATCCGTTTCCAGAGCCTCGCCGCTTATCTGGTCAACAATACGCCACTCAGCGTCCAGGCAAAGCTGCGCAAGTGGGGCGTGGCCGATTTCAAGTCGATTTTCATGCGCGCCCTTGGATTGAACGCCCTTCTGGCCGAGGTTCCCGAGCGAGGGGTGCTGGCCAACGATTTCGTCCGGAATTATTACCGCTACGCCGACTCGATGTTCCTTTGCCGACAGAGCCAGACCCCGTTCACCGACATCGCCCACCTGAACTTCGAATTCGACATCTTCGCCAGCGGAGAATACTCCCGTATGCTGGAACGTGAATGGTCGGAAAGTTAAACGTCGCTGCACCTTGCGGCACCTAAGTACCCCGTAAGATTGTCCCCTCGCACTGAGTACTATCCCCTATTGTTCGAGGCCCTACTACCCGGTAGTCTGGAACTCCAGGCAACTCCTGCGGAGATACCGAGTGTCGAAGGTTCGTTCAACGATCGTTTGGGTGGCGGTTAGCATTGCCCTACCGCTATCAGCCAGCACGACTTACGTGGTAAATGGAGGTTTTGAAACCACTACCAACGGCAATGGCCAGTTGGGCTTCAACACCAACGCCACCGGCTGGACGAACGCCAACAACGCCGGCACCTGGGGTTACAACTTCATCTTCGCACCGGGTACTGCCGATACGACTGGCGCAACCGGCGCATCGGGCAGCCTTAAGCTTTGGGGACCGGGGGATGGATCGGCGAACGGTCTAACTACCAGCCCGGACGGCGGGAATTTCCTCGCGGCCGACCCCGTCTTTCAACCGGGAGCCATCAGCCAGGTGATCACTGGATTGACGGCCGGCACGACTTACGCCGTTCAATTCTATTGGGCCGGCGCGCAGCAATACACTTATAACGGGACAACCACGGAGGGGTGGCAGGTGTCCCTGGGATCCTCAACCCTGTCCACGGGCACGATCCCCAACGCCAATCACGGCTTCACCGGGTGGCAGTTGTCGACCATGGATTTTGTCGCCTCCGCAACCTCGGAAACACTTTCTTTTCTTGCGCTTGGAACACCCAACGGATTGCCTCCCTTCGCTCTCCTGGACGGTGTCAGCATGCAGGTTGCGCCGGAACCGGGCACCTTCGCCCTGATCGGCTTGGGGTTGGTTGCGATTCCCTTGGGTGCCCGCCTGCGCCGCAGGCGGCCTTAATTAATCTTTCGCGTCGATTCCGACGATTCAGTCTTCGTGCGTTACCTGGCTCCTTTTGGGCTTGAGATCTTCCGGCTCTGCGTCTGGTTTGTCCTGCTGACGGCCATCTTCGTACCGCTGGAGAAGTTCTTCCCCCTGCATCGCCAAAAAATCTTTCGCAAGTCCTTCGGGGCGGACGTGGTTTACTATTTCCTCTCGAGCCTGGCGCCGAAACTGGCAATGGTGCTGCCGTTGACGATTCTGGCCGCCGGTCTGCATCGCCTGGTCCCGGGGGGGTATTATTCCTGGGCCGCCAGTCTGCCGCTGGGCGTACGGATCGCCGGAGCGCTGGTCGCCAGCGAACTGGGCGCATATTGGGCGCATCGCTGGTCCCACCAGATTCCCTTCCTGTGGCGATTCCACGCCGTCCATCACAGCGCCGAGGAGATTGACTGGCTGGTGAACACCCGCGCCCATCCGGTGGATATGATCTTCACCCGTCTGTGCGCCATGATCCCGATGTATGCGCTCGGACTCGCCCAGCCTATGGCCACTCAACTCGATCTGGTGCCGGTGCTGGTGACAATCCTCGGCAGCATCTGGGGATTTTTCATCCACGCCAACGTGAACTGGCGGCTGGGTTGGTTCGAATGGATGCTCTCCTCGCCACATTTCCATCACTGGCATCACACCAACGATTCGCCCGGCGTGATCGACAAGAATTATGCCTCGATGCTGCCGTGGCTGGACAAATGTTTTGGGACTTTCTATCTTCCCGAGCGATGGCCGGCCCGATACGGCACCGACACTCCAGTGGCGGGAGACATCACCGGCCAACTGCTGGACCCGCTGATGCCGCCGTCGGTCACCGGGCGTCCTCTATCAGATACCTCCGCGCTGCCGTAAGCGCCGTGTCCGCGGGCTGGCCGGTATCGACGATCAGCTTTGGCCGGGCAATCTCTTCGAACTCGGCGCGGACTTTTCGGTAGAGCTCGTAGGTGCGATTCTTGGCCGGATGTTCGCCGGCAAGCTCGATTCTGTGCTTGGCCACCTCCTCCGGGCACACGCATTCGATGATCCGCCAGGGCGTGTTCAGCCGCTCCGCCAGATCGATGACGCGGCCGACCTGATAGGCGCGGGAAAAGGTGCGGCCGTCGAAAAAGACAGTTAGCCGTGGATGCTTCGCGAGGAGATACTCGGCGGTTCGCTGCATCAGATCCTGCACGAAGTCGTCCTGCTCCGCGGAATACTCGACGAACTCAGGCGCGAAGAGAGCCGCGCGAAGAATATCTTTACTGAGAACCACGCCCCGCAGCTCCCCGGCGAGCGCCCGCGCCAGCGTGCTCTTTCCTGTACCCGGGAGTCCGGCCATCACGACGATCATGGGCTCATTTTAAGGGAGGCCGGGCCCAGGTTTTCGTAATGACAGAAACCCGGGTGTGCCCCGGTCAGAACTGGAGCTTGAGCGAGAGCTGGATCTGGCGGGAGCTGCCGAAGTCGCCGGCCGGCGCCCGGGTTCCCGCGGTGATTAAGCCAAGCGTGGAGCCGATCACGGTGTTCGGGTTGTAGAAATTGGCGTGGTTCAACAGATCGTAAGCGTCGGCGCGGAGTTGCAGGTTGATCCGTTCCTTCAGCCGGATGGTTTTTTCCAACGCCAGATCGAGGTTGGAAAAGCCGGGGCCGATCACGACGTTGCGGCCGAGGGTGCCGAAGCCGAGCACCGTGCCGGGCGTGACGCCCTGATTGACGAATACGGACGGATTCTGCACGTACGTGACGGTGGTCGGGCTGCCGTTGGTGGCCGGCGCGAAACCGGTGACAATGTTGCCCGTCACGTCCGGACGGAGCGTGCCGGCCCCGGTGAACGACGTATTCGAGAGGTGGAAGTTTTGCGGATTGCCGCTTTGCAGCGTCTCAATCAACGAGAGCTGCCATCCTTCAAAGATGCGGTTCCCTTTGAACGGGAGAGCGTAAATTCCGCGGAGCACGAAACGGTTGCGGGCGTCGAAATCGGAAAGACCGCGATCGCCGTTGACGTTGTAACTGTCCTGAATGACGACGCCCTGGTTGTTGCGCGAGTTGTTGTCGATCGATTTCGAATACTGATAGTTTCCTTCGAATTCGAGGCCGCGGGCCAGGCGCTTTTTCGCGGTAAGCCAGAGCGCCTGATACGATGAGTTGCCGACGCTCTCATAGACGTTGATGTTGGCCAGAGGCATGCCGGGATCGATGGGGCTGCTGGCCGACAGGACACGGTAAGGACGCGCACCGTTGATGAACTGGTTGTAATTGCGCTCGATGTTCAAATCCGAGCCCTTGCTGCCGACATAGCTGGCGATCACGGCATAATCCCTGCCGAGCTGCTGCTCGACGTTGAAATTCCACTCCGAGACGTAAGCGTCATGATAGCCGTGGGCGACCGAGACGGGAGCAACCGCGCCCGAGGCGAGAGGATAGGCATTGCCGAGAGTGACGAATGAGCCGGCCGGAGGCGTGTAGGAAACCGGGAACGCGTTCGGCGGATTGCTAGCGAGGCCGGTGACGAGGCCGAGGGTCGGCTGATCGGTCATGATGGCGTAAGAGCTGCGAATCACGGTTTTCCCCGTCTTGAAGGGGTCCCAGACGAAGCCTACGCGCGGCTCGAAATTGAGGGCATTTTGATTGTAGGCGAGGCCCGGGCCAGTGCCCTGTCCGACGTGCTGCAGCGTGGCGGTGGAGGGATCGAAAACCACGAACCGGTTCTCGGCTTCGGTGGGCGTGCCGTACCAGTCATAGCGGAGACCGAGCGTCACGGTGAAGGTGGGCGCGATCTTCCAGGAATCGGTGACAAAAGCGCCGAGCGAGTTTCCATACGTGCGATTGGAACTGTTGGAATTGGACACGCTGAAACTGTTGGCCTGGTCTGCGAGGAAGGCATTGATGTTGGCGAAGCCGAAGGTCCCGGGAGTGTAGGAGAAATTGTCCGAATTCTGACGACGGAATTCGCCGCCGAAACGGATAATGTGGTTGCCGTGGACCCAGCTCAACGTGTCGGAGACGGTGCCCACGTTATCGCCGCGGCCTTGCGGGAATCCCGCGCCGCCGCCGAACGAAAAGGCGCCGCCGACGGTCATGTGAGGTAGTCCGATGGCCGCCGTGACGCCGCTGTTGATGCCGAATGCGGGCGCGGCATCGGTGTTCTCAGAGACAAAGGTGATGTGGATGCGATTCGCGCCGGCCCTGAATTCATTGGTCAGGGTGGGGCTGATGGTCCAAAACTCGTTGAAGGTGAGAAGCTGGCGGCTGCCGTTGCGTTGATCGCCGCCGCCGGGAAAGCTGTTGCCGTCGGTGGAGGGCGGTTCGATGCGCTGATCCCGCTGGATGGCGTAATAGAAGTTCAAGCGGTGGCTGGCGTTGAGCAGATAACTTGCATTCGCCGTGCCTTGGGAAATATTCACCGGAGCGCTGGCGGAGCCGGCAAACTGATTCGAGCCGGAATTGGGCAGCGGGATCAACGGCAGCAAACCTTGAATGATGTGGTCACTGGTAGCGAGCGCCTGCGCGCGCTGGGCGGCGGTCAGCACGGTGGCGGACAGCGGCACGGCCTGGCGCTGGCGCAAGCCTTCATAGCTGAGGAACGCGAAGAATTTGTTTTTCACGATCGCGCCGCCGCCATCGCCACCGAACTGGTTGCGGACGAACTGCGATTCAGGATTGGCCACCTGAACGCCGCCGACGGTGACCTGGGTGGGGTTGGAGAAATTGCGGGCGTCCAGAAAATCATTGCGAAGGTAGTCGTAGGCTTCGCCGTGCCAGGCGTTCTCCCCGGCGCGGGTGGCGATATTGACGATGGCTCCGGAGTTGCGGCCATA
>JBBIVT010000178.1:0-5489 GCA_037439565.1 Acidobacteriota bacterium
GACGCGCCGAAGCCGCGACCAGCGCGGACTGCATCAGGCCCTGGAAGTCGACGGCAAGGTTGAAATGGCGTTCCCGTAGCTGGCGCCGCGCGGTGAGAATGCCGCCGAGCGACCGTTCAAACGGGATCACTTCGTCGACGAAAGGATTATTTTCGAGCAGAGGCATCCAGCGCCGGCGAATCACCCAGGTGACGCGGCTATGCGGGAATCCATGCTTCAGACTGGCCACGGCGGGAAGCGCGTGGATCACGTCGCCCATCGAACTTAGACGTACGACTAGGATTTGCATGACTGCCGGGCGTGGACGTGTGTCAAAAGCTCCTCAAATCGCGCGGCGTCCTCCTGTTCCAGATGGATCTGCGGCGTTACGCCGCCGGCCACGGCCACATAATCGACGGCGCGCAGGCCGGCGATCAATTCGGCCCGGGCGGCGGCGGGGAGGATGGCGTTGCCGGGCGTGGCGATCAGCACCAGCAGCTTTTTACCAACGGTCCTGAGCGAGGCGAGGCGCTCGGCGTGGGAGGCGAGCATCGGGTCGAAGTATCCGCTGACGACCGTCGCGCCGGAGGAGGCGATTTGCGCGGCGCGCGCGGCATCGACAATTTTTTCTCTTGTGTCCAACCTTCTATTTCAACAGGTCCAGGGCGGCCTGCGCTACTCGATCCGCGTCGACACGCGTCATGCAGCGGTGATCGATGGGGCATTCGCGCTTCAGGCACGGGCTGCACTCCACCGGCTCGCGTACAATGCGGGCCAGGGGTCCGGTGGGCCCTGTGCCGATATCGTCGGTAGCGCCGAACACGGTTACCGTCGGTACGCCCAGCGCGGAGGCGATGTGCATGCCGCCGGAGTCGTTGGTGAGATAGACGCGGCACGCGGCGGCCATCTCGATGAACTGCTTGAGCGTTGTCTCCCCGGCGAAATTTCGAGCGGCGGCGGTGCAGGCCTGAGCGACGGAATCGCATAGCTCGCGCTCGGATGCGGAGCCGAAGATGGCGATCCGGCCTCCGATCCTGCCCGCGACGCGGCTGGCGGCGGCGGCGAAGCGGTCAGGCAGCCACTGCTTGGCGGTCCCGTAGGCGGCGCCCGGGCTGACGCCGACGATCGTTTCGCCCATGCCCAGCTTGCGGAATTGGCCGAGACCGGCTTCGCGCGCGGCAGGCGCGCCGTCGAGCCGGATCATCTCGCTGGCAGGCAGTTCGGAAAGAATCCTGGCGCGCCGGAGCAGTTCCAGATAGTAAAAACGCTCATGCCGGGGGATCTCGCCGCGCTTGGGAACGGGGATCGCGCGGGTGAGCAGAAAGCCGCGGCCGTCGCGGGCGTAGCCGATGCGTTCGGGGATGCGCGCGGCATAGGCGACCAGCGCGGCTTCGAAGGCGTTTTGTAGAAGGATCGCGGCGTCGAACCGTTCCACCTGTAGGGCGCGTCCGGCGCGCCACTTTTCGGCCAGGGTCGCGGGTGTGTACGGTATCACGCGATGGCAGAACGGCTCGCGGCCGTAAAGGTCGGCCACCCAGGGCTTGGCGAGGATGGAGATTTCCGCGCCGGGAAATTGTTCGTGCAGCGCGCGCAGGGCGGGGATGGACATCACCGCGTCGCCCACCCAATTGGTGGCGCGCACCAGGATCTTGCGATAGGGCACTTACTTTCTAGCTTAGCTATACTCTGGAGACGTGATGGGCAACCCGGATGTGGCGCTGCTGGCGCTGGCGGTGGGCGTGCTCCTGATTTACGCGGGGCTTTCCGGAAGGATTCTGCTGGGAGTCGCTGGAGGAGTGCTTGCGATGGTCGCTCTGGCGCGGCTCATGCAAGGTTCGGCCATCCTCAGAGTGCATTGGTGGACGGCATTGCCGGCAAGCGCCGTGGTGGGTGCGGTGACGATCGTGTTACTGAGGGCCGCGCTTCGCGCCAGGAGGAACAAGTCGGCGTGAAGACGTTTTTGAACGAAGGGGAGCGGCAGTAAGTTCTGCGGCAAATTAACCCGCAATCAGTCCCGGGCTAATTCCGGCCCGCCAGCGAAACATTCTGAACAACCGTGGCATGCGGCGCGACCCGTACTGGAGTACCCGATGCCAGGTAATCCCGCACTACCGCCGGATTCCTGTACTCCAGATCCAGGCGGTCCGCTGCGAAGAGAATGTAATCGCCCGCGCGCACCAGTTGATAATCGAAGCTGCCATCGCTATCGGTTTGAAACGAGAGGAAATTGCCCGGATCTCCGGTGTCCTTCGCGGGTGCGAGAACTGCCAGAACGCCCGCCGCGGGCTTGTCTCCATTCATCACGAATCCTTTCACCGTGCCCGTTTCGCCACTGGCCAAAATGTCCGCTTTGACTTGCGCGCCGGGCTGAAGATCGATCCATGCCCCCTGCGCGGGCGCTCCCTTCACGTCGACGGCCACGGCGAAAAATCCGTCCGCGCCGGTCAACTGAAGGAGATGCCGCCCCGGCTGCACCGTTTCGAACTTAAACGAATTATTCGCATCCAACACGCGTGAAATCGTGGCGTTATTCGACTCGTCCACCAGCCGGACGTATACCGTGCGTGAAGGGCGCTTGCCCGGAAACGTCACTGTGCCCGAAACCGACGGCCACGTGGTCAGCGCAACATCCAGATTCAAATCGGCGCCCCCTACCTCAATCATGCGCCGCGCCATCGATGTCGCCCCGTTCCGCCCCTCGACGCGCAACTGATATTTTCCTGGAAGAACTCCAGCGATGGTTAGATCGTTGCCGTACATCCACTCCTGGCGCTGAAATGTGTCCAGTCCCTCAATGCCCTCGCTCACCAGGCTGACGAGCATCTGCTGCCCTTGCGGATGTTCGCAATGGACACGGACGTTGACGCCAAGGACGGTCATCAGGCGAAAATCGGCGCTCACTTCCGCGCCCGGCGCCAGTTCGATGGCCTGCGCCGCGCCCGGTTCCGCCGCATTCGGATAGTAGACAGGAGCGAAGGACCGTACAGGCTGCGTGTCCGATTCCCGGCCTGGCAGGCCGACTTGTTGCGCCTTCGAAAACCACGGCTCACCCGTGACGGCCAGGAAATAAGCGCCTCCGGCGCGCGGCCCGAAGCGATATTGGCCTCGATCGTCGGTGCGCGCCCACGCGGCAGTGGCCCGCATCTTGCGCCCTCCGGCGACGTTGACGCGGATTAGCTGCACCAGCGCGCCCTCCACAGGCTCGTTATGCTCGTCCAGCACTTTGCCGGAGATCGCGCCGGGCGCGTACCATTTAAAAACCAAATTGGACGTGTCTTGACCGGGCCCCGTGAAAATCGCCACGTTGAAACCCAGCGCTGGGCCGCGCTGGCCGAACGGTTCGCGATACCCCCGATACTCAGCAATCAACGTGAATTTGCCTTTCGCCACGTCGAAGGAGAACCTGCCGTCCTCGCCGGTGATCACGCCGCGCTCCCCGGTATTGCGCCCGTAAGGGCTCAACGTCACGCGGACGCGCTTCATCGGCGCGCCGCTCGACGCGTCCACCACCACTCCCGCAATCGGAAATGTTTGCGCAACCGCCGAGAGCGCCGCCGCCAGCAACAGGGCGGCCCTCATTTGATCGCCTGCTTGAGCGAAATGTGCTGCTCTTTCCCATCCTCAACGTGGACGCTCACGCCTCCAGCCAGCGTCTGCAGAAACGCGGGATTGCGAAACTCGACGTTCTGCCAGTTTTTGAGGGCGTAAACGGCATAATCGCCAGGCGCGAGGAAGGGAATTGTGAGCCCGTTGTTCTCCTGCGGGAGGAACCCTTGCCCAGCCGGATACATCCGCGGTCCGGTGGAATTGAACGCCGGGACCGTCAGAATACCGATGGAGTCGGCCGGCGCGCTGGCGGGAAGATCTACCGTAAGCGTGCCTCCACCAGGTTTCGCCTGCACTTCGATCGGTGGCGGTTCGACGCCCGGCTGAATCGAAAGCAGTGGAGTGGTGAGCAAATCCATCCCTCCCGAAAGTACCGCCGTCGCGTAACCACCCTCGCAGTTCACCTGGACTCCGTAGACGCCGGGGAAAACATCGCCGATGGTGAAGGTTTCTTTCTCCTGGTCAGCTTGGATACTGTCGCGCCGGATCCGGGGCGAAGAACTTATGCTCGAGTACGGCTGGCGCAAGGAGACCGAGCAGTTCACATCAACCGGCTGGTTGTCGAACTGCTCGATTTCTTCCGCCGTCACGGCCTCCTGGCCCGCCATCGACTGCGCGCGCGAAAACCCAGGCAGCTGCTTCTGTTTGATCGGAGCCCCGATCACGCGCGTCACTTCCTTCATCGTCACCGGAGGCGAAAGTGAAACTGTCACATCGTTTACATCCGAATCACTGACCATTACCGGTACTTCGCCGCGCAGTTTGCCTCGCTCCTCGACGCGCAGAAGATACGCACCCGGCGTGACGTCCTGTATCTCGAATCTTCCCGTCGAGGCATTCAAGGTGCTGCGACTCGCCGTGACGTGCTCCGCGCCCTGCACCAACTCGAAGCTCACCGCGCCAGAGGGCGGGTTCTGGACCGTTCCGCGGATGCGGAACGCCGTCTCCAGCGTGAGATGAAAATCGGCGGTCGCATTCGTGCCCGGCTCGATCGTCACCGGCTTGGCTGAATCAATGGTGCGCGCGTTTCCCGCATATACCGGCGCGAAGCTCTGCCAGGAGCTGTACGTGCCCCCGCTCTTTCCCGCGGCCTTGAGGTAATAGCGCCCTGGCTGAAGATCCCAAAGCCGGTAAACGCCGCGGTCGTCCGTCGCCACCGAACGCGCCGTGCGCGCTTCCCGCAAGCCGTCGTTCACCTGGAGCTGCATGGCCAGAATCTGCACACCGCGCAGAGGCTCGTCGTCCTGATCGACAACCTTCCCTTCAATCACGCCCAGCGGAGAAAGTCTCAGCCGCTTGCCGGTAACGTTATCCGTCAGATTGATCTGATTGTTCGGATAATCGCCGCCAGCAAGGCCCACCGCGAACCCCGGTTTCTGCGCGCTGATCGTATAATGCGACTTCGCCAGGCCGTGGAATATGAATTCGCCCGTCTCGCCCGCCAGCGCGGCTTTTTTCTTGAAATCCGGAGGCTGCATCGGCTGCTCCGCCGTTTGATTGGCGTCGAAAACCGGAAAACTCACCAGCGTGACGAGCGCATATTTCACCGGTTCGCCCGTCTGCGAATTCACCACCACGCCGCTGATCGAATAATTTCCCGGTCCCTGCGCTAATAATGGAACCGAAATAACGATTGATGCGAACAAAAGTCGTAGCATCGCAATATTTGTCGAGCGTACCATGGACGCCGGAGGAATAGTGCAAGCCTAGGTGCACCGGCTGGGCACGGCGAGCACTCCGCTCGCGGGCAGCGCGCGGGAAAGAAGCTTCCCGTGAATGTAGTACGTGCAAGCCGGACGACAGCCTGCGGGCTGCGTCTTCTCGGCGCTGTTACAGCAGTTCCGCAGAGGCGAAGAAGAACGGAATTTCCACGGCCGCCGTCTCCGGCGCATCGGAGCCGTGGA
>JBBIVT010000179.1:0-5438 GCA_037439565.1 Acidobacteriota bacterium
TGGATCCGGCCGGTCAACTGCTCCACGAACCGGTCCGGCAGAAATCCGTTCATGCGGCTGGCCATTCTTCCGTGGCGGTCGAAGATGATGGTGGTGGGAATATCGTTCACCTGTAGCAGTTTGATCAGGCCGTCGTCAAAATAGACGCTCGACTTGGTCCACTTCTGCTGGTCCAGGAACGGCGCGACAATGCTGTGATCCTCGTCCGCGTCAATCGAGAGCAACACCACATCGTCGCGATTCTTGAAGCGCTCCTTCACCGTTTCATACATCGGATGCTGGATGCGGCAGGGATGGCACCAGGTGGCCCAGAAATCCAGGATCACCACCTTGCCCTTCAGACTGGCCAATGGCAACTTCTTCCCGTCCAGGCCGCTGATGGTGTACCCCATCGGATCGGTGATCGACGCGTTCGGGTCCATCGCAGACAGGCGGTCTTGGCGGTCCCTTATCAGAGCCGCGGTCCGGTCGTAGGCCTCCAGAACCGTGTCTCCGAGGCCTTTCTCTGAGGAATGCTTCTTGCGGTACAGCTCGCCCAGACGCGCTCGATCGGCGGCGCGGTCCGCATCCTGCGCCCGCGCGTCGGGAATCATCAACGCGTCAGCGTAGTGCAGGATTGCCTGATCGTCAAAGTTCATGGCCGCGAGCTCGCCCGCCCATTCCCGCGCCGATTCTTCGTTGGGATAGGTAGAATAGGACAGGTCCGCCAGCTTGGATGCCTCGGCCAGATCGCCCATCGCGGCTTTGGCGCGCGCCTGATAGAGCAGCGCCCGCCCCTCGCCGCGATCCCGGTCTTCCTGCAGTTTGGCCGCGCCCGCACCCGCGGCGGCCGGTAGCTTATCCACAATCTGCTGGAAGAGCTTCGCGTATTCAAACGCCTTCAACGCCCGATCCTTGCCGCCTAACGCCAGTTCCGCGCGCGCCACGCGATCCAGAAACAACATATCGTCCGGCGATGAGACCAGCACCCGCTCGCCGTATTGAACGGTGCGGCGATCATCTTTCGTATCGATGGCCGCCTTGGTCAGCGCACGCTCAATATCCTTTAACTGCGCGGCGTTGGGATATTTCTTCAGGAAGTCTTCAAGCAGGCGGATCAGGTCCAGCGGGCTTGCCGCCGCTTCGTTGACCACTTGCTGCAGGTCCTGCTGCTCCTGATTCGGCTGCGCGGTTTGCGCGAGCGCCAGCGCGGCGATGGCAACACAGGCTAACCACTTCATTGCGATTTCACCTTTGCCGCGCGAATCTGCTCGCCCAGCACCGCGGCGCGCTGCCGCGCCATGTGGAGATAGATTTCGTTCTGCGCGATCTGGTCGAGCAGCGGCAGGAACTGCTCCGCTCCGGTGAGCCGGCGCATCTGCCAGGTCTGCTCGATCTTGATCAGCGCGTCGAGCACGCCCAATTTATCGTGCCGGGCCGAACGCTTCAGCTCCGCATATAAGCGCTCTGTGTCCGTGATCGCCTCGAACCAATCATGCAGAGCCTTGGCGCTTTCATCGAGCGAATAATTGAATTTCTGCTCGCTGGACTCCGCGCCATCCTCCCAGCGGAACGTCTTCTCGCCCATGTTGGCGACCTTCAGGCCGGATTCGAGGGGCTTCTTGAAATGATCGAGCTGCGCGGCCAGCTCGAACATCGTATCGCGGCCGGCGGCTTCCAGTTGGAACTTCTCCGGATCGTCGTCAGGAGCTTCCTTATACAACACCTCGCCCGAACGATCGACCGAGATCCACACGTAGGCGGGCGTCGAGCCGGGGAACGATTTCGTATAGACGATCCGCGCGGAGTCGCCCGAAAACGGGGCAGCCGCGGCGATGCACAGGCTCAAAAGGACTCGCGTCATCGCCCCACTCCCACCGTCACCGATGTCGCGTGGCAGATGGCCACGGCCAGAGCGTCGGCCGCATCCTCGGATTCCGCTTCCACGCCGGTCAGCGTCCGCACCATCATCTGAACCTGCTGCTTTTCCGCGCGTCCATAGCCCACCACGCTGACCTTCACTTCCAGAGGCGAATATTCGCCTAGCGTGATGCCCGCCTCGGCAATCGCCAGCAGAGCCACTCCACGGACGTGCGCCAGTTTCAGCGCCGTCTTGACGTTTTGGGAATAGAAAACTTCTTCAACCGCCGCGGCTTGGGGCGAATGCTCGGCCATAACCGCGCGCAGCGCGCAGGCGATCGCCGCGAGGCGTGCTTCCAGGGGTTCGCGAGGCTTCAGGCGGATCGTCCCGTGAGCGATCACGGCGTGCTTGCGCCCATCGCTCTCGATGACGCCCCAACCAGTGCGCTCCGTGCCGCAGTCGATGCCCAGAACGCGCACATCCTTCCCAGGCGCTTACGCCAGGGCCTCCAGCTCGCTTTCGTCGATGTCGAAGTTGGAGTAAACGTTCTGCACGTCGTCGTTTTCCTCCAGCGCCTCGGTCAGCTTCAGCATGCCGCTGGCGTTCTTGCCCTCCAGCTTCATCAGGTTTTTCGGCACCATGGAGATTTCCGCCGAATCCGGCGTGATTCCCGCCTTCCTCACCGCGTCGAGCACGGTTTCGTGCGCGTCCGGAGCGGAGAGAATCTCCCAGTTTCCGCCCTCGTTGCGCAGGTCATCCGCGCCCGATTCGAGCACCAGGCTCATCAGGTCGTCTTCCTTGGCCTTCTCTCCGTCGATAAGAATCTGGCTCTTGCGCTCGAACATCCACGACACGCTGCCCTGCTCGCCAAGGTTGCCGCCGTTCTTGGAAAAGACGTGGCGGATGTCGCTCACCGTTCGGTTGCGGTTGTCGGTGGCGACGGCCACCAGCACCGCCGCGCCGCCCGGACCGTAGCCTTCGAACATGATCTCGTCGAGCTGCCCCCCTTCGAGCTCGCCCGTGCCGCGCATAATCGCCCGCTTGATGTTGTCGGCCGGCATGCTGACCGCCTTCGCCGCGGCAATCGCCGTGCGCAGGCGAGGATTCATGTCTGGATTCCCGCCGTTGCGCGCCGCAATCATGATTTCCTTAATGAGACGCGTGAATACTTTGCCGCGCTTAGCGTCGGCGGCGCCTTTTTTGTGCTTGATGGTGGCCCATTTGGAATGACCGGACATTGTCGAATCCTCTAATATTTACTAAAGTTTATGGGCTTTGCACCCAACTCATGAGGATACCACGGGGCAAGGTCAAACCGAAATAAGTTCGTCCCAGCCAAGAGTGTGGTCTAACGCCCGTTTTGCCCCTTTCCACCGGGCTGAGCCTGGGCGATCTGCTCCTTTTTAACTAAGCCGAACGGGAAACGGTCCGGACGTGGCGCAGTTTGCGGCGCACGGATGATAAGTCTTATTCGGCAAACTTGACCACGCCCCACTTCTCCGGGATGTGCATGTTCACCGCCCCCTGCGGCGACCACACCCAATTGTCCTCCTTCAACCCTTTGACCTTTTCGTACTTGCCATGCACCACGCGCGTCTGCCATTCGACGCGGGAGAAATTCATCCGCCAGGAATCTCCCGCGTTTGGACGCCGCGTGCCGCTACGCTCGGCAAACGCGCTCCACGGGAGCGCCAGTTCCACCGACCATCCGCGATCCTTGTCGCGAGGGTCGTTCAACGTGCCGTCGATGGCAACCGCCGACTTGTAACCCGGCATCTCCCATGAATTGTCCGCCTTCCCGCCCTTGTTGTACGCTTTCGGCAGGAATAGATCCCAGCCCGTATTCAGGGCGTTGATCTCAAATTCGAAGTAGTTCAGCCCATCGCCGGTGGGATTCAGGAACACCTCGAAATCGTTGTCGCGAAAAATGACAGAGTCGTGGGCGGTGAGCGTGGCCCACACGCCGGGCTCCTCCAGCTCCGCTCCGATATAGAGGAATTCGCCGTCCCACAGCATTTTCATGCGCGTCTTGAACCGCGGCGCGGGACGCTCCGGTCCCACAATATCAAGGAAAGCATCGGTCCAAGCTGCCCTGCCCCACGCGGCGTCGTCGAGGCGTCCGTCGATTTTCAACGCCGAAGAAGCGCGGTGGCAAACATACTGCTTCGGCTGCGCGGAAAGGGCCATGCACCACAGGCCTATCAACACCAGAGGTTTCACGGCGCCAGTATACCCTTGCAAAGGGCCGTCACGCGATCAGGGGATCGTGGGAAACTCCACCGGCCTCCCTTTGTAACCAGGGATCAGATATTTGGTAATAATTTTCCAAAGCGGAATATCGACCCTCAAATCGGATTTGACGACCTCAACAATCCTGGCTTGTGCGCAACGGAATTGAACCCACGGCGATGCCGGATCCGGTTCGACGGGCAGCATCGGCGCAACCCGGTACACGGCCCCGGATTTGTGGCGCGGTTGATCGAGCGGGCGAATATAAGGGTACTTCGGACTACAACGCCGGAGCTGCTGATGAAGGCCCGCGGCCGCGGCATAGGCCTGCGCCGTGATGAAGCAAGGCGTGATGTAGACAAAACCCGTCGCGCGGTGGGGCTGCAGAAAGTTCCCAATCTGGAGTCCGCTAGGGCCGCCGTGATACCAGCTCGATTCCGGGGTGAGTTCGATCTCACGGTCTTTGGTCCGCCAGCGCAGCTTGTCTTCGTTCATGAGATCTTCACTCATTTTAGGGACTCAAACACTGCTCGTCCAGACTTGGATGAAGGACTAAGCACGTTTCCCTGGGCCTTTAAGGTGTTTGTCCGTCCATTGGATTGGTTGCGGCGCTTAGTTCGCTCGCGCGATAGTGAGGAATGGACGTTCCCATCTTCCAGGTCGACGCCTTTTCTTCGCGCCTGTTTGCCGGCAATCCCGCCGCCATCTGCCCGCTTGAAAACTGGCTCCCCGACGCGACGTTGCAGGCCATCGCCGCCGAAAATAACCTCGCCGAGACGGCCTTCTACATTATCAAGGACGGCCAGTATCATCTGCGCTGGTTCACCCCCGGTGTTGAGGTCGATCTGTGCGGCCACGCGACCCTCGCAACGGCGCACGTCATCATGGAAATGCGGCGGGAGATCTCCCAGCCGCGCGTTTCTTTCCTCACCAAAAGCGGCGAACTGATCGTCACCCGCGAGGGGGATCTCTACGCGCTCGACTTCCCAGCCCGGCCCCCGGTGGACACGCCGTACGATCGCAAGCTGTTTGAAGCCCTCGGCGCAACGCCCAAACTGGTGCTGGGCGCGCGCGATTATTTGTGCGTGTTCGAAAGCGAAGCCGACGTGCGGGCCGTGAAACCCAACATGGAGAAGCTCGCCGCCATCGACCGCTTTGCCGCCATCATCACCGCGCCTGGAACCGATTGCGATTTCGTCTCGCGCTTTTTCGCGCCCGCCAAAGGGGTGCCCGAGGATCCGGTCACCGGATCGGCGCACTGCACGCTGATTCCTTACTGGTCCGCCCGCCTCGGCAAAACGAAACTGTTCGCCCGCCAGGTTTCTGCGCGCGGAGGCGAGCTGTGGTGCGAACATCGCGGCGAGCGCGT
>JBBIVT010000180.1:0-5397 GCA_037439565.1 Acidobacteriota bacterium
CGCGGGCCGTCCCCAGCCTTTCCCGATCTCGTACCCGCCGCTGCCAGCCGAGAGTGCAAGCCAAGCTCCATTGATCCCGATTGGAACCATTGGGATCTCAGACGCCGCGCGTCAAAAGTTTTCGACTCTTGGGCGGGGTTCATACGAAACTTTGAACAGTCCCGGTGGTTCCTCCTTTAAAACCTTCGCGTTGAGCTGGCCCGAAAGGTGCAACGAACCTGACGGCAATTATGACAGTAGAGAAAGTTCCTCAATGGAGCCGTTGTATTCGCCGGCACCGTAAGTCTTTGGCCGCTAAGGACACAAAATGAATCCGCCGCGCGGAGCGCCGAGGCGAAGAGACGTCGAACCATTCGCAGCCGAAGCGGCGTAAGTGTTGCGAATGGCTCGGGAGGATAAACAAATGACTTTGAAGTCAGCAAAAGTTGGAAGCGCGATTCTTCTGCTCGCCCTCACCATGTCCGGGCAGGAACACAAATGGGCCGGCCGGACTCTCAGCGAAATCGAGTGGCGAATCCATGAGGAACTCGCCATGCTGCCGTTCCATGGAGTGTTCGAGACGCTCAATTTTCAGCTACAGGACAAGACCGTGATTCTCACCGGGCAAGTCATCCGTGAGACCGTCAAGATCAATGCCGAGCGTGTCATCAAACGGCTGGACGGGGTTGAAGCGGTCGTCAACCAGATCGAGATACTTCCTTCGTCGAAACAAGACGACGCCATTCGCATGCGCGTCTATCGGGCGATCTATCAGACCCAGCCGCTGGAGCACTATGGGACTCTCGCTGTTCCTCCGATTCATATCATCGTAAGGAACGGTACCGTCACTCTGGAAGGTGTCGTGGAGTCCGAGGAGGATCGAACCACTGCCTATGTGAAGGCTGTGAAATCAGCCCAGCACGTCGTGAACAATCTGCGAGTGACACCAGAAGATTGAAAATGGCAGCCCCTCAGATCCTACCCTTTGTTGCCAACGCGCCAAACGCTTTTAGCATCGCCCGAATGGCGAAGCTTCTATTGCCGGTCGACTTCTCCGAGCCATGTTCGCGGGTTGTCCGTCACGCGGCAAAGTTTGCCCGCTATTTTGGGTCCGAAGTGACCCTTGTGCACGCCCAGCCTCGCGCACTGGACTCCGTAGTCGACCGGCTCGAATCGTTTGGACGCGATATCCTGGAGGACCTGGCCGTCAGAAGAGTGGTGCTCCGAAGCAACGATCCGGCGCAGTCCATCGTCGAACTGGCGCACCATGAGCGCGTGGGGATGATCTTTATGCCGACGTATGGGACCAGCCCGTTTCGCAAGCTCATTCTAGGTTCGGTGACGGAGAAAGTCCTACAATGTGTCAACTGTCCCGTCTGCACCGGCGTCCATCTGGACGAGAGGATGCGTTTCGACCGCACGCCCATCCGGAAAATCGTGTGCGCAGTGGATCGCGATGCGCGTGCACGAACCGTTCTGACGTGGGTACGTGACTTTGCCGGAGAAATCGGCGCGGCCCTCACCGTCGTCCATGCCATCGCGGCGCCTCACGGCCTCGGCGATAACGGCTGGTCGCAAGAATATCGGCGCGACGGGGAAGCGGCCCTGGAGCGCCGGCTCAATGAGCTCCAGCTTCGCGCCAATCTTCACCTGGAGACAGGAGAGGTAACTTCCGTAGTCACCACGGCGCTCGAAAATCTGAACGCCGATCTTCTTGTCATCGGCCGAAGCAATAACAACGGCTCATTCGGGTCAATCGTGACGAACTCCTATTCGCTGATCCGGCACTCACCGTGCCCTGTAATAAGTGTCTGAAGGAGGGTGGCATCGTCTCCTTATGGTCGTGCGTGACCTGATGAAAAAATCCCCGAACAAATGCGCCCTGGGGACGAATGTCGCGGCGGCGACGGAAGCAGACCGCAACTCTCCTATGAGGACGTCATGAAGACGCTGAAGTGCATCTACTGGCCTCCCTCGATAGCGGCTTCGGCGAATTGCCCCTCCCTCGGGAAGTAAGCGTTGTTGACGTACTGATCCAGCATGCGGTGTGCGTTGAAGAATGATCCATTCACGGAGATCGCCGACCGCATGATCTCGGCATAGGCTGACGGCCTCCCGTAGTACATCGGAACCACGATCGTTTCCAGCTTATGATAGAGCGACGCGCATTCATCTGAGGGATCTCGCGGAATATCGTCATCGTGTCCGATCGCCCAACCGGTTACGCCTTCGAGGCAGCCCTCGATCCACCACCCATCGAGAATGCTCAGGCTAGGCACTCCGTTCAGCGCTGCCTTCATCCCGCTCGTGCCGGATGCTTCCTGAGGGCGATGTGGGGTGTTGAGCCAGAGATCGACTCCGCTCGTGATGAGATGGGCCAGGGCGATCTCGTAGTTTTCAAGATAGACGACCTTGATGGATTCGCCGTTGAGCTCCGCCGCGGCCTGAACAACGTGCCGGATCAGGCTCTTGCCTGGTTCATCGCGCGGATGAGCCTTGCCCGCGTAAATCACCTGGAACGGTCCGACCTGGCGCGCGATTTTTCGAAGGCGTTCGAGGTCGGAAAAAAGCAGATCCGCCCGCTTGTATGCTGCTGCCCGCCGCGCAAAGCCGATCGTCAAAACGGATTCCTTGAGTTGGACGCCGTTTCGGGCTGCGACTTCTCGGAGGAGCACCTGTTTTGCGGAAAGGTGGGCGCGACGAATCTCCTCCAACGGAATGCCGATCGCATATCTCAGATACAGATTGTCGTAACGCCATTCGGGCACATGCCGGTCGAATAGTTCGCGAAACGGCGGCGCCGTCCAAGTGGCGGCGTCCACACCATTGGTGATGGCTCGGATTGGATACTGCGGGAACATTCCCCTCGATACTTCGCCATGGTGCATCGCGACGCCGTTGATGTAGCGAGAGAAGCGCAGCGCGAGGAACGTCATATTTAGCAACTGATCCGGACAGCACTCGGTTGCCTGCAGCAGATTGATTCGCTCTTCGCCGAGAACCTGATTTGTCAGATCCTTGGAGAATTGGTCCTGACCGGCGGGCACGGGGGTATGCGTCGTAAAGACGCAACGCCGCCGGACTCTCTCGATGTCGCTGGCAGTCGCGCGATGGAGGTTGCCCTTGCCCAGATCCTGTTCAAGAAGCCCGATCGCCAGTAGCGCGGCGTGGCCTTCGTTCATGTGATAACTGGTGATGCCCAGGTATCCGAGGCTTTGTAACATTCGTGCGCCGCCCAAGCCCAGAAGCGCCTCCTGACACAGACGGTAATGGGCATCGCCTCCATAGAGATCATTCGTGAGCGTCTGATCCCAGGCACTATTCTCCGGGACTGCCGAGTCCAGCAAGTACACGGGGACACCATGACCGGATATCCCACGAATCCAGTAGCGCCAGGCGCGCAGCCGAACCGTCCGGCCTTCGATCACAACGTCGGCCCAAGGCTCCATTAGTTCCGTGCGGCGATCTGGCTGCCACGGCTCCGGCTCCTCCGATTGATTTCCATTGGAATCCAGCCGCTGGCGAAAGTAGCCGTTGTGATGGACAAGAGTGACTCCGGCCATTGGCACTTCCAGGTCCGCTGCGGAACGCAACATGTCGCCCGCCAGCACGCCGAGGCCGCCGCTGTAGGTGGGAATCTCCGGTTCGAGCGCGATTTCCATTGAAAAATAAGCAATTCGCGTCGCAGCCGGGTCGTGAGAACCCGTAATCACGGTTTAACCTACCGTCGCCGCAGGGGCTTTCGTCGCGAAGCTGGCCACGAGCGGATTCACCAGGCGGGAGAAGTCGGAGAAGCTCATGCGGATCACATCCTGATGCGTGCCGGCGTTGAAAGCAATGAATTCGGCCTCCGAAACCGACTGGTCTACCAGTACAGGCATCGAGAATAGGTTCCCAAAAGCCGGCATGGCGCCCACCTTGCAGTCCGGGAAGAGCCCGAGCAACTCCGCTTCTGCCGCCAGATGAATTTCATTGAGGCCCAGGAGACGGCGCACTTCGTCGAAATTGACGACATCATCCGCGGGTAAGACGAGCATCCCATAGCCGTTGTCGCCAGAATAGACCACCACCTTGGCCATATCGTGCGCCGGCACCCGTTCGGCGGACGCCACGTCACGGGCGGTGAACGCAGGCGCGTGAATCGAATGTGCGTAGACAACATCGTTTTGTTTCAAGTATTTTTGGCAACGCTGTAGCATAGTCATACTGAAACTCTCTGCAAGCCATCAACCAATTGCGGATTGTAGTCACGGCATCTAAATTGCTGCGCTACTTGGTGCAATGCTGCTGCTCAAGAACATCCTTTTCCCCGTCGATTTCTCAGATCGCTGCCGGGGCACGGCTCGCGTGGTGAGAGCGCTCGCAAAGCGCTTCGATGCGGAGGTTGTGCCGCTTCATGTGATCGAGGCTTGTTTGGACAGTGGGGAGAACCAATGCCGCAAGAAAATGGAAGAATTGGTGACCGTGGAACTCAGCGGCTGCCGGACGTCCCCCTGCGTTATCGCCGGCGACCCGGCGGTGAGGATCGTCGAAATGGCGCGAGCGAGACACTTTGACGTCCTCCTCATGCCAACCCATGGCTTTGGCCCCTTCCGGCGCTTCCTGTTGGGCGCAGTCACGGCGAAGGTCTTACATGACGCATCCTGCCCGGTGTGGACCAGCGCGCATCTGGAGGATTGGCCGGTGATTGAGGAGATCGCGCTACGGAACATCGTGTGCGGAATCGATTTCGGTCGGCGCAGCATCGTGGCGTTGAAATGCGCGCAGCTTCTGGCGGCGGAGTTCAAAGCAAATCTCACGATCGGGCACGCGATTCATCAGTGCGATGCCCCGGCTTGGTCCGCCGAAGTCCGCGACCACGCGCGAACGAAGTCCGCGGAACGGATACACAACATTGAAGAGAAGCTGGGCATACGAGCGCCCGTGCAGATCGTGGACGGGGCCGTGGCGTACGGCCTGAGCGAAGTGGCGGAACAACTGAACGCCGACCTCATGGTGATTGGGCGTTCCCATGCGTCGGCTGAACTCGCGAAGCTCGGGTCGAACGCTTATGCGACCATCGCGCATTCGCCTTGTCCCGTATTGAGTATCTAAGGGGACACGTGTGTCACTCCGGAACTAATGTTCCGATTCCGAGAATGGCGAGAGCGGTGCCCCGATGAAGCCTCGTCCGATGAAGCGCAGACGGTTTACCCGGAGCAGTTCGCCAACATTGTCGCCGGCGCCAGCGCGATCGCGGCCTTGATGCTGCAGCGGCGCACGCGCCAAGAGAATTGGCGAAACACGCCCATCCTTCGCTCCGGCGCGCGTTTCATTGTTCCAACGTGCAGTAGCAGTAGAGAAACTGCTGGGTGGTTCCAAATGGCGTCCTGTGCAATTCCTGGGAGCTTTCCACCAGCCGGAAACGCGTCCCGAATT
>JBBIVT010000181.1:0-2145 GCA_037439565.1 Acidobacteriota bacterium
CCGGCGTCCAGATGCGCTTCACGATGGGGCAGATGCCCGCGAAATGCAGCAATAACCCCGCCGCCACACAGGCCGCCCCTGCGATCAGGAACTTCCTCATCGGCACGCGAGGCGCTTCCGCCTTAAGCCACTGCCCCGCGATCAGGCCGAGAATCATTGTCCCCAGCGTCGGGATGAAGCTCAGCGTCAGATATCCGCCGCCGTTAGACACAAACGGCTTCACGCGAGGGAACAGGTTGAGGAACCACTCGTCGAAGGCGTTGCCGAAATTGGCGTTCTTGTTCCAATGCGCCAGGAAGCCTGTATAGTTGTGCGGAAAATCGATGGGCGTCTGCACGGGATAGAGAGCCCACGCCAGCCAGTAGCCGGACAAAATCGCGCCCAGGGCGGTCCATTGCCAGCGCGGAGGCTTGAATCCGAGCAGAAACAGGAACGGATAGCCGAGGCCGATCTGCGTAAGCGTGTCCTCGAACGTGAAATACGTCTGCGGCGAGTGCATCGAGCGCAGAAAGATGCCGAGCGCGGCCAGCAGCAGCGATCGCCACAGCGCATGCGCGAACATTGTCGGAAACGCGCCGCCCTTCGCCAGGCGGCTCGCGATGGAATACGGCAGCGCCACGCCGACCAGGAACGAAAATCCTGGCTGAATCGTGTCATGCAATGAACAGCCGGCCCAATCGACGTGCGTTTGATTCCAGGCGAGCGCATTCAGCCACCAATGCCCGGGAAACGCTGCCGCCACGCGCGAGAGCTGCAGCACCTCCGCCATCATCAGCAGCATGACGAAGCCCCGATACGCGTCGACGGCCTGATTGCGCGGCTGCATATTTAGTCGGCGCGGCGCGTGTAGGCGCTGTAGTGAACGGTGACGCTTTCGCGCGCGCCGAGCCACCGGTACGCGGGCACGCCGAATAGCGAACCCCGCTCCACCATCGCGCGCCGGCTTTCGGCAAAGGGGGAGACGCCGAACTCCACTCCGCGGGTGACCGTTTTACCGTTCCAGGGCGCGAACGTGCGGCTGTGATTTTCTTCCCACAAGCAGATCCACGGAAAATCGGCGCGCTTCCATTGATAGCCGAACAGCACCCGGCTGGGCGCATGAAAAGCCTCAAACGAGCCGTGCTGCGCTGCCAGGTCGACCAGGTGAGCCGTCATTCCAGCCGACCGCGGCGCAGTCGATTGGATGCTCATGTCGACTGCGGCGCCGCTTTTGGCCGGCGCGTGAGGCCAGGTGAACGTCGCGCCGGGTCGATACGGCTGCGCCTCGCTCAAATCGATCGGATAGACCATGGATTCCGCAGCGCTCAGTTTCAGCGTTGTCACCCCCGCCTCCAGAAACGGCGGCCCCATCGTGACGTGCTGCGTCCAGGCGATCGGCCGGTCCAGGGCTGTCAGATTCTTCACCGTTTCGCGAATCTTCACGACGCCGTGGGGCGCAAGTTCCAGCTCGCGGGTGAAGTCCAGTTGCGCCAGCGGCAGATGCGCGCGCGCGATCATGCTCGTGCCGTGCGTCTCAATCTGGTACGCCGCGACGGACGATTCCCCATGCACGGTCACGCCGGCGGCGTACTCGGCCTCCGAAGGCGGGCCGAAAATATCCAGGCACAGATTGTGTCCCAGGATCCCGGCGAGCAGCTTGCTTTCCGCATTGTTGCCATATTCGGGATATTTCGCGGCGCTGTACTCGGACGGTTCGATGGACGGCCAGGGGGGCGTCCATAGCGGATTCACGCCGGATTTCTTTTCCACGATTTCGGCAATGTGGCCGCCTTCCACCGAAACGGCGACGAGCAATTCGTCGTTTTCAATCCGCGCGAATTTGCGATTTGGGGTTGTCATGGGCGCTTCGAGTCCAGATCCAATATGCCGCAATTCCCGCCGCCAGTGTCAACAGGCCGAATCCGGCGAATTTCCAGCCGGAAGTCAGGAACAGGAAGACCCAACCCGCGAAGGCGATGGCAGCGGGCACCGGATAAAGCCACATGCGGAACGGACGAGGCACTTCCGGACGGCTCCGGCGCAGATGAAAGAGCGCGAAAATCTGTCCGATGAACTGGATCAAAATGCGTGAGGTGACCAGCGCCGTGATCACGTCGTCCAGCGTCCACAGAGACGCCAGCATCGACAATCCGCCCATCACCAGCA
>JBBIVT010000181.1:2245-5268 GCA_037439565.1 Acidobacteriota bacterium
ACGATGGAGCGCGGGATCACGCGGCCCGGATCCCGCACTTCGCCGCCGACGTAGCAGATGTCGTAATAGCCCATGAAGTCGTAAATCGCGATGAGCGACGCCGAGCCCAGGCCCGCGACAAAGCCCAGCGAAAATCGAAACGCGTGCGGCGGAAAATCGAACACCACCGCGCGGTTGAAATGGCTGAGGCCGGCGAAGATCACCCAGAGCACCGTGATCAGCATGCCGATCCACAGCATCACGGTAAGCTTGCCAACGCTGGTGACGCGCCGATAGAGCAGCGCGATGACGAGCAGCCCCACCGCCATGCTGACGGCTCGCGTGGCCATGGGCCCCATGCCGGGTCGGAAATAGCCCACGTATTGCGCGAAACCGATATAGCCGGAGGCGATTTCCAGGGGCCCGCTGAAAATAAACTGCCAGATGAAGAGAAACGGCAGCAGCCCGCCGAGTTTTGTGTCGCGAAACGCGCGGCGGAGATAGACGTACGTGCCTCCGTCGGCGGGCATGGAGGCGGCCAGTTCGCTCCATACAAGACCGTCGCACAGAGCGATGGCCGCGCCCACCACCCAACCCAACATACACTGCGGGCCGCCCATCGACGCGATGATGAGCGGAACGGTAATAAACGGCCCGACGCCCACCATGTTGCTCATGTTGAGCGCGGTGGCCTGGAGCAGGCCCAGCCCCCGGATCAGGCCATGCTTATGATGTGGCTCGTGTGCGATCTACTGCGCCGCACCCGCGCGCGTGGGACGCTCGGCCTTGGGCGGATCGGGACGGTCCACCGGAATCTTGTAATTGAAGAATCCGATCATCATTTCCTGGAACGTCTGGTCGCCCCAATGAACTTCCTTGGTCGGATCGGGATTGTACTTGTTATTCGGCGAGTTGTCGTACCACGCCGTGGTGTCAATGCGGGTCCCGGCGGGAACCGTGCGCGGTTCGGCCAGCACGTAGGCGAGCTGCCAGTTGAAATCGTAATGAGGCACGTCCAGCAGCACCTCATGGCGTCCGTCCGGGTACGTGATTTCGTACTTGAACGCCTTGCCGCGCAGGTGCATGTGCGGCGTCATATCGAGCAGCGTAGTGTCCTCGCGGAAGGTATACGACGCGGTGGTCATGTAGTTCGGTTCACCCGGAGGAATGTCCAGGCGGAACTGCACCGTGGAGCCGCAGACCGCGCGATACTTCGGCTTATCCTTGCGGATCTTCAAGCCCACCACCGATTGGTCGATCGCTTCCGTTCCATTGGTCGTGTAGTGCACCTGCAGCAGGAACGTGGAACCGGCCTTCACAAGAAACGCCGTGTCTTTGTCCCAGGTGAGGCTGGGGACGCCGGGCGCGTAGCCGATCAGCATGTCGCTGAACTGCTCGCCGCCGCGGGGATTGCGCTTACGGCCTTCCTGCGCGAACACCAGAATATGATGCACCTGGGCGCGCTGCGTGGGTCGAACCTCGGCGGCCTGAACCCAGGTGTCCTCTGTGAATCCGGGGTCGATCGTGAAATATTGGTACTGCACCACGCCTTTGGCGGGGATCTTGAACTCGCGGGGCAGCTTCAGCACCAGGTCGGGCTTGCCGATCACCCAGCCTTCGGTGAACTCGGGCAGCTTTGGCAGATCCGCCGCGTTGCCTTCCGGCGCTCCCGCGTCCGCCCATTGCGTCAGGGTAGCCACTTCCGTCGCGGATAAGTGCCGGTCGTTGGAGAAGTGGTCCACTTCCGTGTTGGCGTACCACGGCGGCATGGCGTGCTTCGCCACCGCTTCCTTAATTGCTTTGGCCCAAGGGCGCGTTTCCTGATAAGTGCGGAACGCCATCGGCCCGGCTTCGCCCGGCCTGTGGCACTCCAGGCAGCGGGTATAAAGGATCGGCGCGACGTCCTTCGTAAAGGTCGGCGCGTTGGCCGCAAAGGCGGCCGTGGACAGGGCGAGGAAACGGGCGGCGATGGAGGTCACTTTCATACAGTTATAAACTTAACATGGTTATTGCCCGGTTTTTGGATTCGCGCCCACGCTCCTGCGGAGTCAAGGACCATCCTCAAGTTCGCACGGACAGTACAACGGGGATAGACGTAGAAGGACCTCGGCAACTCAGGAAACCGGCGTCTCCGCCAGCTTCCGGATTTCGCGGATCACCAGATCCAGTTCTTCGTCGGTGGAATAAAAGTGCGGCGCCACGCGAATGCCCGCGCCGGGGCGAAAATCCATCAGCACGTCCCGCCGCGCGAGCTCCTGCACGATCTGGTAGCCGTTCGGTACGTCGATCACCACCGTGCCGCCCCGCCGCGCCGGGTCCCGCGGTGAATTCACCCGGAAACCCGCCTCTTCCGCGAGCCCAATGAGCCGCGTCGTCTGCCGCACCGATTTTTCGCGAATCGCCGGGACGCCGATCTCGCCGATGATCTCGTAGCCGGACATGGCGGAAAACATCGCCGGTATATTCGGAGTTCCGTTCAGGAAGCGGTTGATGCCTGCGTCGTAATCCATCTCCTGCGCGAACAGAAACGGCTGGCTGTGCGCCGCCCAACCCGTCGCGCGAGGCTCCAGCTCCGGCCACAAATCGCGGCGGACGTACAAAAAGCCCGCGCCAGGCCCGCCGAGCAGCCACTTCACCGAGCCTCCGGTGGCGAAGTCGACGCCCAGTTCGCGGACGTTCACCGGCACCGTTCCCGCCGATTGATACACGTCGGCGGCGATCTTCGCGCCCATCTCATGCGCCCGCCGCGTGAGCGCGGCCAGATCCTGCTGGAACGAACTGCGGAACAACACGTGCGAGACCGAAACCAACGCCGTTTCCTCGTCGATCGCCGCGAGCATCGCCTCCAGCGGAATCGTGACTCCGTCCTCGGAAGGCACCAGGACAACGCGGGCGCCCAGGCGCTCATAGTTGTACAGGTTCGAAGGGAAATTCATCGCCTCGGAGACGATCTTGTTGCGTTTCCCCGTCCAATCGAAACAGGACAAAATGATGTTCTGGCAGATCGAGACGTTCTGCTGCATCACGATCTCGCCTTCGCCCGC
>JBBIVT010000182.1:0-5221 GCA_037439565.1 Acidobacteriota bacterium
ACGGTGATCGCCAGGCCTTTGGCTCCGGCGAGGGAACGGAGCGCGTATTTCAAGTCGCGCAGGAGAATTCCGGCGTCCGGCATGATCGAGCCTCCTTCGGGTTAGGCTAACCGATACGAAAACCGAAGGCAAATGTTCCGTCAGATTCCGCGCGGCGTCGCCGGATGGACCAATGGGCCAGGGGACAGCAGGTTTAACCCAGACCCTTATCGCAAGATCGCATCTCGGGTCTCCCGCGCGCATCGGTCCCAGGTAAAGGCACGGGCCCTTTCCCGGCCTTCGGCGGCCAGCGTGGCGCGTAAAGGCGCATCCGCGGCGATCCGGTCCAGCGCGGCGGCGATCTGGTCCTCGTCCGAAGGATCGAAGAACAGCGCAGATTTTCCGGCCACTTCCCGTAGGGGAGGAATGTCCGAACATGCGACCGGGATTCCGGCCGCCATCGCCTCCAGAACCGGCATGCCGAAGCCTTCAACCCTTGACGGATACACGAAGGCGAGCGCGTGGCCGTACAGATCCATCAACTCTGCGCGCGGAATCCAACCGGTGAGCTGCACCGAGTCTTTCACGCCCAACTCTTCGATCAAGCGGTCGAGTTCGGACGCGAAAAAACCGCGGAGTCCAGCGATGGTCAGGCGCCAGTCCCGCGTGCGGCGCGCAAAGGCGCGGATGAGCCGGTCCAGGTTCTTATGCGGGTGCAGAGTGGAGACGCATAGGACAAACCGTTCCAGGCGCAGGCGGTCGAGCGCAAAGAATTCCGCCTCCACGCCATGATGCACAACCGCGATTCTGGCCGAAGGAAGGCCGTAGATCCTTTCGAGGTCGGTTCGCGTCGCTTGCGACACCGCAATCAAGCGCCGGGAGCGGTGCGCGGACGCCCACAGCAGCAGATTCCAGAACGGCCTGTCGAACCAGCGGAAGTTTTCCGGATGACGTTTGTGCTGCAGATCGTGAAAGACGGTAACCGACGGGCAGGGCGCCATAAGCGGCGCGGTGAAACCGGGATTGAACAGAACGTCCAGACGATATCGCGCCGCCTCCAGTGGCAGAACAATCTGCTCCCAAAGAATCCGGCCGGGGCGAAAGCGGGCGTGCACCGCCTGGGGTTTCCAATGGAAATTCGCCTGGCGGGGAACCAGGTCCGCGGCGGTCTCCAGATTGGTGAAGACGAAATATTCGTTTTCCCGGTCGATGCCGCCAAGCGCGGCCAGCAGATGGCGGAGATAAATCTCAGTGCCCCCAACGCCGCCGGGAATCAGATAAAGAGCGTTTACGCCGACCCGGGCCATATCAGGGTCCGGCCGGATTAGGGTTCCGGCGCTTCTGTTTTCTCATGGCACCCCAAACGGTACTCGAGGATCGCCAGGCGCTGCGCGAGAGCGACATTGGCATCTTTGAGAGTGGAAATCATGATGGAGAACCGGTAGAGCACCAGGAGAAACAGCGCTCCGGTGACCACCAGCAGCGCCAGGGGAGCGGAACTTCCGCCGGACTTCATTCCCATTGCCGCCGCAATTCGTTCGAGCAGGCTGCGCCACTGAGAAAGAATCAACAGTGCCAATGCCGCCGCGAACCAGCTCACCGAGTACTCCACGCGGATATGCGCACGCCTCACCGACAGCAGCACGAGCAGGATCAGAAGAATGCTAAACCCGGTCATGATGTGCAGCAGGCGGTCCATGCGCTATTGTTTCCTCCCTTCAAATTTCAGCACATTCACGAACACACCCAGGAGAACGTGCACCATGTAATAGATCGATTTCAGGGGAGTGATGCTGGTGCGTCCGGCGCGGCGGGGGCGCATGCGGCAGGGCACCTCCACAAAACGGAACCGTTTTCGTTGCAGGACCACCAGAGCTTCGATCTCCGGGTATTCGAGCGGAAAGCTGCGGCTGAACAAGGCCAGGGCGGTGCTATTGACGGCGACGAACCCAGACGTGGGATCGTGCACGGTTTTGCCGAGAATCGGCCGGAGCACTGCGCGGAAGAAGACAATTCCCGCGGCGCGCAGAATGCCGGTGTGGCTGCCGTTCTGGCCGGCGAAACGGGAGCCGATGACCATCTCGCAGCTCTCGCGGTCGAGCGCCTCCAGCAGCTTGGGGATCTCCCGCGGGTCGTGCTGGCCGTCGCCGTCCACTCGGACCACTCGGTCGAAGCCTAATTCGAAGGCCAGCTTATATCCGGCCTGCACGGCGCCGCCAAGTCCCAAATGATGCGGCAACTCCAGAACCTCCGCGCCGGCTCTGCGCGCCCTCTGCACGGTATCGTCCTCGGAGCAGTCGTCAACAACCAGAATTGGCGTGTCCGGCAAGACCTCGCGCACTTCCCTCACCACGCCGCCTACCGAGGCTTCCTCGTTCAAGGCCGGAATCAGGATCAGCAGCGGTCTCACAGCTCGGCGACCTTTCTCACGGGGATCGAGTGCGCGGCAAGCAATGCCCGAAATTCCTTCGACGTCAATCGCCGCGAATGGAAGATCCGGCGACGCTCGCCGAGCAGATACGGCAGGCGTACCAGCGCCGAGGCGAACGCGCGCGCCACCAGAAACGGAAGTAGCCAACCCGGACCGCCCAGCTCCCGAAATTCCGCCGCCTTTCCCGTGCTTGCCGTCATGAAGACCAGGTGCCACAAATATCGCACAAAGGAGTAAATTGGGACTTCCGCGAGCGCCAGAAATGGAAAGTTCTTGATCACCGTGTAAAGCCGGTTCCGTTCCACATAATACGCCTTCAGAGCCGAGGCGCGGCCCGCCGATTTTGAATATGCATGATCCACTACTGCTGCCGCGGCGTACCACGCCTCCCAACCGGCCCATCGGGCGCGCAGGCCCAGGTCCGTGTCCTCGCAGTATAAGAAAAAACGCTCGTCGAACAGTCCGATTTCATCCAGCATTGTCCTGCGGTACATCGCCGCCGAGCCGCTGGGAAACAGCGTACTGCGGTCGCTGGCGAAGCTTTCTGGAGGCTGGCCATGCCCCCGCTGCTTGCTCGACCCGTCGCGGGCGATCAGCATTCCCGCCGAATCCAGCACCATCGCGCCGGCCAGCCTGACTTGGGAAGCGAACATGCCGGCCTTCGGGTAAACCTCCGCCGCCTTGACCAGCGCCGCAAGCCATCCCGGATGCGGGACGGCATCGTCATTCAACGCCACGACCAGCGGACTCTCCGATTCGCGAATCCCGCGGTTCACGGCCGCGCCGAAGCCAACGTTGCGATCGTTTTCAAGAATCCTCACGCGGTGATCATCGCCAGCGCGCGCGCGGCCGCAGCCGCTGTTGTCCACCACGATGACTTCAAACCGGCCGAAGGTTTGCGATGCGAGCGCGCGCAGACAATCGGCCAGGGCGTCATCGGCGGCCAGCGTGGGGATGACAACGGTTACCAGGGGGGCAGGCAAGATTAGTCCTGTAAAACCACCAGCGGATTTTCCACCGCCCGATCCTCCGCTTCGCCGTCGAGATCGAGAAAGCGCGGATCGAGCAGGCGGCCGGTCTCGACGTGGCCCATTGCCGAAAGCAGCGTGTCGCGAAGATGCGGGTGTTCCGCTTCGAGCTCTCCCAGCAGATCCCGCAGGGAGCGGCGAACCGTGCCGGTGCGCTGCGAACATCCGCACGGGATCACCGGCGCGCCCATCGATGCGGCGTACTTCGCGGTTAGATCCTCATGAACGAATACCAGCGGGCGGATCATGCGGAAATCCTTCTCCTTGGACCAGGTGACAGCCGGCAGAGCGCTGATGCGTCCGTTGAACAGCGCATTGCGCAGGAAGGATTCGCACAGATCGTCGGCGGTGTGGCCGAACGCGATCACGTTTGCGCCCATGCCGCGCGCGATCTCGAAGACGGCCCGGCGGCGGTAGCGGCTGCACAGATCGCAGCCGTGATCTGGCTGTTCCTCAAGCAGGCGGAACGACGGATTGTCGCGATGATACGTCCAGTCGATGCCGCGCGAACGCAAATACTCCGCCATGGGTTCAAATGGCGCGAGGAATTTCCCCTGTTCGATGGTGAACGCGCAAACGGAGAACTTCACGGGCGCGCGCTTCTGCAGCAGCAGCAGGGCGTCGAGCATGGTGAGGGAATCCTTGCCGCCCGACAGCGCCACGGCCACGCGATCGCCTTCGCGAATCATCTTGAATTTCGCGACGGCCTCGCCGACCCTGCGAAGCAGTGTTTTTTCCAGGTCCACGCTTCTATTTTGTCAGGAATCCGGACTCGCCCGGCCGTCCGGCTTCGTAGAGTTGATATTGCGTCTGGCCGAAGCCTCCGCGCGTCAGCAGCACGGTACCCAAGGGGCTGTTGCCCGCCGCGATGAGCACCATGTGCTTTTTGTTCATTGGATTCGCGGCGGCCAGCACCAGGGCGTCGTTTTCCGACGAATGATCCTTGCCCGCCAGTTGGAACACCACGCCGTCATAGTTCAGTTGCAGCGGCTTGGCCCAGGCCGCCAGCGCCGAGTTAGTTTCCGGCCGCCCGATAAACAGGACATCGTGGTCCGCCAGTTCGCGCCCGGTGACCTCGAAGTCCTTGTAAATGCGCACGGCGCTTTCAAATTGATCGAGGAACTGCTTCTGCCATCGCTCCGCCGCGTAGCGATTCGCGCCCGCTTCGGTCACCGTGCCGTAGACGATGATGGTCGATGCAAGCTTGCGCCGCAAATCGCCGGCAACGTAAATCGCGCCCTCGCTTGCCTCCGGCAGGCCGGTTCCGTCGAGCCATTTCGCGAATAGCGGCTGCTGGGCCGCGCCTGCCGCGGCAACGAAATCGGACGCGTGAACGGTCTTGGTGGTGTTCTTGTCGAAAAAGTCCTTCATCAGCGCGTAGAACGCATCGTCGCCCATAGCGCGGCGCAGCGCGTCCAAGGTCAGGACGCCCTTGGCTTCGGCCAGGGTGTGCCAGTTGGACGACGTGGTGGAGGAGGACAACTTCGAAAGCGGCTGCTCTCCCTCCAGCGCCGCCTCGCGATATTGAGCGCGGAATGCTTCCACCTGCTTGTCCGCGTCCTTTGCGCCCGCGACGGAGTGATACGCCGCCGCACCTGCCGTCAGCCAGACGTCGGCGTCGGAGGCAGGCAGAATCCAGCCTTTCCAGAGTTTTTCATTTGACGAAGCGGCGCCGCCACGGCGCCCACCGCGTCCGCCGCTTTCTTCCACATTAGCCGTCTGCGCGGCGATCGCCGGAGCCTTGGGCGCGCCGTCGAGCAGCATCCGGATCGCGTCCGCCGGA
>JBBIVT010000183.1:0-5153 GCA_037439565.1 Acidobacteriota bacterium
GCTTCTCCTGTATTCTAACTTACGAGAGATTACGATGATCAAGGCGAATCCCAACCAGGCTCTTCGAAACAGCATCGCGGTCTCCACCGCATTCTTACCGGTTTCGGGAAACGTTCGTATTATTGGGGCCGGTGTCATTACCGGCCCCGCCTGAACGGCCCGAGAGAAACAAATCTTGGCCACTGGCGGGGGAACCAAACCCCGGGCAGTGGCTTTTTTGCTATAGGAGCTAAGGTTCATGTCGAATCTGACCAACGGCGCGAAGATCGTTCTGGAGTGTCTGACGCGGGAGCAGGTGGAGATTATCTTCGGCTATCCCGGCGGCGTCACGCTTCCGTTCTACGACGCGATTTACGATTCCCCGATCAAGCACGTCCTCGTCCGGCATGAGCAGAATGCCGCGTTCGCCGCGCAGGGCTATGCGCGGGCCACGGGGAAAGTGGGCGTGTGCTGCGCGACGTCGGGTCCGGGCGCGACCAATCTGGTCACAGGGCTGGTGGACGCGATGATGGACTCGATCCCGATTGTCGCGCTGACGGGGCAGGTTACCAGCAAGCTGATCGGGAGCGACGCGTTTCAGGAGGCCGATACGTTCGGCATCACGCGGTCGGCCACCAAGCATAACTTTTTGGTGAAGACCATGGCCGAGCTTCCGCAGGCGATTCACGAGGCGTTTCACATTGCCGCCTCGGGACGGCCGGGTCCGGTGCTGGTGGATATCACCAAGGACGTTTTTCAGGGCACGGCGCATTATTCGCCCGTCAACGCGATCCATCTGCCGGGTTACAAGGTTTATACCGAAGGACACGCAGGACAGATCCGCCGCGCGGCGCAGATGATCTGGGAGGCGAAGCGTCCGTACGTCTACGCCGGCGGAGGCATCATCGCGGCCGACGCCAGCGAGGAACTGCGGCAGTTGGTGGAGCTGGTTGATGCGCCGGCGGTGTGCACGCTGATGGGCCTGGGCGCGCTGCCGGGCTCGCATCCGAACTTCGTGAGCATGCCGGGCATGCATGGCAGCTACGCCGCCAACATGGGCATGAGCGAAACCGACCTGATCGTGGCGCTGGGCGTGCGTTTCGACGACCGCGTCACGGGGAGGCTGGCCGCGTTCGCGCCGCATGCCAAGGTGATCCACGTGGACATTGACCCGGCGGAGATCGGCAAGATTCGCGTGCCGGAAATTCCCATCGTGGGGGATGTAAAGCGCGTGCTCAAGAAGTTGAACGCCGCTCTGGAGGAAACCGCCGGGGAGATGCGCGGCAAGAACATGACGGCTCGCGCGGCCTGGTGGGGGCAGATCAAGGAGTGGCAGAGCGAGCATCCGTTCCAGGCCGAGGTTTCGGCCGACGAGATCAAGCCGCAGCACCTGATGGCCGAAATCGACCGCTTGTCGGGCGGGGAAGCGATCGTCACCAGCGACGTGGGTCAGCATCAGATGTGGGGAGCGCAGTTCATCCGCTTCAATCATCCGAGGCTGTGGATCAACTCCGGAGGTCTGGGGTCCATGGGATTCGGACTGCCGTCGGCTATCGGCGCGCAGTTCGCCCGTCCCGATAAGCTGGTCTTTTCGATTGTCGGCGACGGCGGGTTCCAGATGTCGATTCCGGAGCTGGCCACCATCGCCAATCACGCGCTGCCGGTGAAGATCATCGTGATGAACAACGGCTATCTGGGCATGGTGCGGCAGTGGCAGGAGCTGTTCTACAACAACCGCTTGTCGTCGGTGAAGCTGGACACATTCCCGGATCCGGAAAAGCTGGCCGGCGCTTACGGGTTCAGGGGCCGCACGGTGGAGAGTCCGCGCGAGCTTCGCGCCGCGCTGGAAGCGGCGGTGAAGGAGCCCGGCCCGTACCTGCTGAACGTCCGCGTGACGCCGTTTGAGAACGTTTATCCGATGGTCCCGGCCGGCGGGGCGATCAATGAAATGGTGCTCGGCGCGCCGCAGGCGGTGGAGGCATAATGCTGCAACACATTTCCATTCTGATGGAGAACAAGCCGGGAGCGCTGATGCGCGTCACCGGATTGCTGACCGCGCGCGGCTACAACATCGAAAGCCTGACCGTGGCCCGCACGCTGGATCCCGAGCTTTCGCGCATGAGCATCGTCGTCGACATCGAGCCGGGCGAAGCGGGGGATAAGCAGCGCATGCAGTTGATCAAGCAGATCAACAAGCTGATCAATGTGCTGCAGGCGTCGGACCTGACGGAATCTCCGGCGGTGCGGCGCGAGTTGACGCTGGTGCGCGTGCGGTCCACGATGCAGAATCGCACGGCGATTTTGAAGGAAGCCGAGATTTTCGGCGCGCGCGCGGTGGATTCGTCGGTGGAAGGCTTTGTGCTGGAGGCCACGGGCGATTCGGAAAAACTGGACGAGTTTATCGACGTGATGCGCAGTTACGGCGAGATTGAAGTGACGCGATCGGGCCTGGTGGCCGTGGCTTTGGAAGCGAAGAAGCTGCGCCTTGCGCCTCCCGTATCGAAAGAATCGGAAATGGAAACGGACGGAGTTCTTAAATAAATGCAGATGAAAGCCACGCGCTTTTATGAATCGGACGGCGACCTCGCTCTTTTGAAAGGCAAGAAGATCGCCATTATCGGCTACGGCAGCCAGGGTCACGCGCACGCGCTGAACCTGCGCGATTCGGGCCTGGATGTGGTGGTAGGCCTGCCGGAATCGAGCAAGAGCCGCGCCAAGGCGGAAGCGGCCGGACTGAAGGTGATGACGCCGGCCGAAGCCGCCAAGGCAGCCGATGTGATGATGATCCTGGTTCCGGATCACATTCAAGGCGATTTATATAAATCCGACATCGAGCCGCATCTGAAGCCGGGCAAGACGCTGATGTTCGCGCATGGCTTCAACATTCATTTCGGCGCGATCCAGCCGCCGGCGGGTGTCGATGTGACGATGATCGCGCCTAAGGCTCCGGGTCATCGGGTGAGGGAGCTGTTTACCGACGGCATGGGCGTGCCGGCGCTGGTGGCGGTGCATCAGGACGCGTCGGGCAAGGCTCGGGCGCAGGCGCTGGCGTACGCGCTCGGCCTGGGATGCCTGAAGGCCGGCGTGATCGAGACTACCTTCAAGGAAGAGACGGAAAGCGATCTGTTCGGCGAGCAGGCGGTGTTGTGCGGCGGCGCGGCGGAGCTGATCCGGGCCGGCTTCGAAACGCTGGTGGACGCGGGTTACGCTCCGGAGATCGCCTATTTCGAGTGCCTGCACGAATTGAAGCTGATTGTCGATCTTATTTATGAAGGCGGCTTGAGCTACATGCGTTTCTCCGTGTCGGACACGGCGGAGTACGGCGACTATACTCGCGGTCCCCGCATCGTGAACGAGGAAACGCGCGCCGAGATGAAGAAGATTCTGGGCGAGATTCAATCCGGCGAGTTCGCCCGTCAGTGGCTGGGCGAAAACAGGGCCGGCCGCGCGAAGTTCCTGGCCATGCGCAAGGGGCAAGAGGATCAGCCAATTGAAAAGGTCGGCGCGGAACTGCGCAAGATGATGCCGTTTTTGAAGAAGAAAAAAGAAGCCGGAGTTCCGGCCGCGACATAAAGGATTATGCGAGTATTCACGTTCGACACAACGCTGCGGGATGGCACGCAGGGCGAGAATGTCAGCTTCTCCCCCGACGACAAGGTGCTGATCGTCCACAAGCTGGATGAACTGGGCATCGACTATATTGAGGGCGGCTGGCCGGGCTCCAATCCGAAGGACAAGGAGTTCTTCGCCCGCGCCAAGGACCTGAAGCTGAGGCATGCGAGGCTGGTGGCCTTCGGGGCCACTCGCTTCGCCCGCAATCCGGTGGAGCAGGACGCGAGCGTCAATGCGCTGATCGAATCCGGCACGCCCGTGGTGTCGATTTTCGGCAAGAGCTGGGATCTGCACGTGCACCGGGCGCTGGGTATCACGGAGGAGGAAAACCTCGCGCTGATCGCCGATACGGTGCGGTATCTGAAGGATCACGGCAAGGAAGTGGTCTACGACGCGGAGCATTTCTTCGACGGCTACGCGGCGAATAAAGATTTCGCGCTGCGGACGATTGAGGCGGCGAAAAAGGCCGGCGCGGATGTGATCGTCCTTTGCGATACCAATGGCGGCACCATCACCAGCCGCCTTGCGCAGATCTGCGGCGACGTGAGGAAGCGCTTCGACGGGATGCTGGGCATCCACACGCATAACGATTCGGATGTGGCCGTCGCCAATTCACTGGCCGCCATCGAGCAGGGCTTTGCCCACGTGCAGGGCTGCATGAACGGCTACGGCGAGCGCTGCGGCAACGCGAATCTGACGTCGATCATCGCCAATCTGGAGTTGAAGATGGGCCATACGACGATCGGCAAGGAGAAGCTCGCCGGGCTGACGTCGGCGGCGCGGTTTATTGCCGAGCTGGCGAATCTGCCTCTGCGCAGCGACCAGCCGTTTGTGGGCAACAGCGCGTTCGCGCACAAGGGCGGCGTGCACGTGGCGGCAGTGCTGAAGGATTCGGCGACGTACGAGCACATCAATCCCAAGGTGATCGGCAACCGCCAGCGCGTCCTGCTGAGCGATCTTTCGGGGAAGGGAAGCATCCTTTATAAGCTGAAGCAGCACGGCCTGGAAGAGCGCCTCGATGACACCGCGCGCCGCGAGCTGCTGGACCGCATTAAGCAGATGGAGTTCCAGGGCTACGAACTGGAAGCGGCGGAGGGCACGTTCGAGCTTCTGGTGAGAGAAGCGCTGCGCCCGGGCCTGCACCTGTTCGAAGTGGTGAGCTACGAGGTGACGACGCGGTCCAATGGCACGACGGCGACGGTGACGCTGAAGGCTCAGGATGGCGTCCATTCGGCGACGGCCAACGGCAACGGCCCGGTGAACGCGCTCGACCTGGCGCTGCGGCAGTGCCTGGCGACGCTGTATCCCTCGATCGCGGACGTGAAGCTGACCGATTACAAGGTACGCGTACTGGACTTCAAGAAAGGCACCGCGGCGCGCGTGCGCGTGTTAGTCGAGTGGTCCGATCATCGCCGTAGCTGGTCCACGGTGGGCGTCTCGGAGAACGTGATCGAGGCGAGCTGGTACGCGCTGGTGGACGCGCTGCGGCTGGAGTTGATGCGGATCAATGAGGATGATCCGACGATCGAGCGGGCGGTGGAGGATTACTGCTGGGGGGTGTA
>JBBIVT010000184.1:0-4674 GCA_037439565.1 Acidobacteriota bacterium
TGGCAGCATGGACGCGCGGGGACCAGGCCGCGCTGGGCGCGGCCACCAGTCTCGTCTACGCCGAACTGCACCGGATCGCCGAAAGCTACCTGCACCACGAGCGTTCGAATCACACCTTGCAACCCACCGCGCTGATCCACGAGGCGTATATGCGTCTGGTGGCGGAGGACGAGCTGCATTTCGAAAATCGGAGGCGCTTCTTCGCTTTTGCGGCGCGCCTGATGCGCCAAATTCTGGTGGATCACGCGCGCGCGCACGGTGCGGACAAGCGCGGAGGCGGGTTGGTGAAGGTCCCGCTGAGCCAGAGCGTCCAACTGGCTCCGGGTCACGGAGCGGAGTTTCTCGCGTTGAACGAGGCCCTGGACGAGCTGGCCCGTTTGAACCCCCGCAAGGCGCAAGTGATCGAGCTGCGCTACTTTGCCGGCCTGAACGTCGAGGAGACCGCCCAAGTGCTGGAAACCTCCCCGGCCACCGTCAGCCGGGATCAGCGCATGGCGGAGGCGTGGCTGAGCAAGGCCATGGAATCGCCCGCCGCGAATTCATAGTCCGGCGCGGCATTATTTCCTATAATCAAATGACTGTTTCCGGTCTGTAATTCCGCTTGTCAGGTGAGCGCATGGAAAATGCCGGCCAATGGGAAAGGCTTGAGGAGCTATTTGCCGCGGCCGCCGATCTGCCGCAGGTAAGTCAGGCTGCGTTCATCGACCGGGAAACCGCGTGCGACCCGGAACTGAAGCGAGAGCTTCAACACCTGCTGGCTCATGACGCCGGAGCCAGAAGCCGGATCGAGCATGCCATCCACCTGGCGGCGCTTCCCCTCGATTGGACCAGTCAGCGCGTCGGCCCCTACCGCATCGTGCGAGAAATCGGGCGCGGGGGGATGGCGGTGGTTTTCGAGGCGATCCGCGACGACGAGTATCGCCAGAGGGTGGCGCTGAAAGTTGCGCCCTGGTGGTGCGGCGTCGATGCGCTGCGCACTCAATTCCGGCGGGAGATGCAGATCCTCTCGGGACTGGAGCATCCGAATATCGCGCGCCTGCTGGAGGGCGGCACGCATGGCGGCGTCTCTTATTTCGCCATGGAATTCGTGGAGGGCATCCGCATCACCGGCTACGCGGAGGATTTAAAACTCAGAAACAAAATCGAATTATTTCGCCAGGTATGCGCGGCGGTTCAGTATGCCCATCAGAACCTGGTGGTGCACCGGGACCTGAAGCCGTCCAACATCCTGGTGAACGGTGAAGGCGTCCCCAAGCTGCTCGATTTTGGCATTGCAAAGCTGCTCAACCCGCGCGAGGAGGACGGAGCGGCCACGCACGCAGCGCTCTGGACGCCGGATTACGCTAGTCCGGAGCAGGTCCGGGGGCGGCCGGTCACCACCCGCACCGACGTGTATTCGCTAGGGCTGATTTTCCATGAAATGCTCACCGGGACCCAGGCTCAAAAGGCCGACACGTCCGCGCCGCTGGCGCTGGACCGCTCCATTTGCGAAACGGAAGCTCCGCTGGCCAGTCAGTGCGCCTCGGCCACCGGCAATCGTGCGCTGGCGCGGCAACTGGAAGGCGATCTGGATACCATCCTCGCGACCGCGACGCGGAAGGAACCTGATCGGAGGTATGGTTCGGTGGCGGCGCTGAGCGAGGATTTGAAGCGGTATCTGGAAGGCCTGCCCATCGAGGCCCGGCCCCAGACCCCCGCTTACCGCGCCGGCAAATGGCTCCGCAGGCACATGGTGAGCTCGGCGGCGGCGCTGTTGATCCTCGCGGCGCTGGTGGGCGGAGCCCTCACCACGTTCTATCAGGCGCGGAGGGCCGAGCGGCGCTTCCAGCAGGTGCGGAGCCTGGCCAACTCCGTATTGTTCGGAGTGCAGGATCGGCTGCAGAACCTCGCCGGCTCGACTGAGGCGCGGGAGTGGGCCGTGCGGACCGCCGTGGAATATCTTGACGATCTGGCGAAGGACGCCGGACGTGACGAGCAGATGTTGACCGAACTGGCCTCTGGGTATCTGCAAATCGGAGACGTGCAGGGCTATCCCATCCTGCCCAACCTGGGGCATCGCGACGCCGCCATGGTCAGCTACCGTAAGGCCCTCGCTCTCGCCGCACGAATTGGGTCCACATATCCCGGCCCCGAAGCCCGCCGCCTGGTTGCGCGCAGCCATCAGCGGATTGCAGCCATGCTGCGGACCTTCGGGCAAACCACCGCCTCCATTGAGGAATACGGAAAAGCCCTGGCCGAAGCGGAGCCGTTGCTCTCCACTAATCCCAAGCCGGACGATCTGGAACTGCTGCGCACCATCTGGCTGACGCTGGGGCAAGCGCAGTCGGCCGCTGGAGACATCGCGGAGGCATCGCGATCATGGCGGCGCAGCGAGTCGATTGCGGAGCGCCTCGCGTCGTTGGAGGGCGCGGACCCGGTTCAGATGCGGATGGTGCGCACCGACAAACATACGATTCGCGCGCTGATGTACTCGGGCGATCTGGAGGCAGCCGAACAGACCGCGATCGAAGGGGTGCGCGTTCGCGAGACGGTGGTCGCCCGCGAACCCCGGAATGCCGCCCTGCGCCGGGAATTGGCGAACGGCTACGGGGAGCTGGCCTACGTCTACTTCGATCCTGCCTTCCTCAGCTATGGCGACCGGGAAAGGGCGGCCGTGTTCCAGCAGAAATCACTGAACATCGCGCGGGAACTAGCCGCGGCCGATCCGAGCAATGCCACCGCGCAAGCCGATCTGGCCATCACTGAGATCGACTTCTGCGCGGATCTGGCGCTCAGCTCCCCCGCCAAGGCGATCGGCTATTGCCGCGATAGTCTGCAGATTGCATCCCGCTGGCCTCAGGTGGGGCGGGAATCCGCATTCTCCCATCTCTCCGAGGCCCTCGCGCAGTTGGGGCGGCACAAGGAAGCGATGGAGGCTTCCCAGTCCGCCATTCAGCTCCGCAAGGCCCGCTACCTCAAGGACCCGGGACACTTCGTCCTTCGTCAGCACCTGCTGCGGGACTATAGCCAGATCGCCGTGCTGCTGGCCGCGACAGGCAATGACCCGGCTGCGCTGGAGCAGCACCGTCAGGCCGTCGCTCTGGCGGAGGAACTGGCCGCCGCGATTCCCAGCAATCTTCTGGCTCGCCGCGACCTGGCGGATACCTACGAAGCTTTTGGCAAATACTACGAACGGCGCGACCGGTCGCAGTCTCGCTTCTGGTACCAAAAAAGCATGCAAATCTGGATGGATTGGCCGCGCATCGCGCACACCGGGCGAATGGACCAGGCTCGCCTCGCCCGCTCGCAGCAATTCATTTCGCGCTCGTTTTAGGCGGTTTCCTCAGTATTTGTGGGGCGGCCGGGCGAAAGCTCGGCCCAACGGTTAGACCTCTCGAAAACTAAGAAAATGTTCTTGATGTTTCGTTCATGCTGCCGTCCTGGGAACGGCGCTTACGATCTACCTCGATGAGGTGTCGACCCGGGACCGATGTCGGTTTCGCGATTGGCCGAGCCTTTCGACATGACTCTGACGGCGGTGGTGCAGCATCTGCAGGTGCTGGAGGAAGCGGGGTTGGTGCGCACCGAGAAATCGGGGCGTGTGCGGACGTGCCGGATCGAAGCAGCGGGGTTCGCGGCGCTTGAAAAATGGGCGAAGGACCGGCGGCCAGAGTGGGAGAAGAAACTCGACCGGTTGGGGGATTTGTTGGGCGAATGAGGGGGATACGTGTAAGGCATTCGCCGCATTGCTATGCTTCGGGGTGTGAGATGGGCGGCGATGGCCGGCGTGTGCGTGGTGCTGTGCGCCCAGGATTTGCCGCCGGGCGTGCTGTTGCTTTCGCGGGTGAAGCGGCATACCGCGGAAGAATTAAAGCAGCTGAATAATGTCAGTTGCCTGGAAACGGTTTATCGCGAACTGGAGACGCGGAACGGCAAGATGGCGCCGCTCGACACGATCCGGCTGGAGGTGCTCACCGACGGGCATGCCGAGCAGTACGCGTCGCCGGGCGACCGGAAATTTTCCTCGCAGCATCCGATCACCTTTGCCGGAAGCGGCGTGCTGGGCAACGGGCTCTTCGGGCTCTATCTGAGAAACATTCTGCTTTCCGGATTCGCTGTCAGCCAGTACAAAGGTGAGGAGGAAATCGGAGGTCACCGCCTGGCGAGGTGGGATTACAAGTTGCCGTCCGTCTGGAGCGGGGAACGGATTCAGCTTCTGGAAGGATCCGGGACAGTGGGCCTTCACGGTTCATTTTGGGCGGATCCGCAGACCTACGATGTAACGCGGCTGGAGTTGCATGCGGACGAAATTCCCCCTTCCTTGCCGCTGGAGGAAGAGGCGATCAGCATACGGTATGGGCGCGCAAGGCTCGGCGGTAGCGTCGACGTGCTGTTGCCGCAGGCGGCGGAGTTCCTGCTGGTAAAGAGCTCGGGCGAGGTGGACCACAACCGGATGGAATTCACGCATTGCCGGGTGTTCGGCGCGGAAAGCACGATTGACTTTAACGCGACGGGCTCGGAGGCGCCCGCGCCCCGGTTTGGCGTTTCCACGGTGGATGACACACTGCGGCCGTTACCCGCCGGTCTGCAGATCGAGGTGAAGCTCACCAGTCCGATTTCCGGTGACATGCCGGTGGGCTCGCTGATCGAAGGGGCGGTGGCGGCGAAGGTGAAGGGGACGATTACGATCGCGGA
>JBBIVT010000185.1:0-4629 GCA_037439565.1 Acidobacteriota bacterium
GCAATTCGACGTATTACTCCAATCCCGTCACGACGGCGCTGCGGGACTGCGAAGTGCAGGCCGTGCTGGCCGGCTACTGGTCCGACCGGGTGAATATCGCCCTCAAAAACACGTTGGAGGATACGCGCGTCGGGACCATCATCTTGCATCCGGTAACCGGCGCGCAGGCGCTTGCCGTAAGCGCGACCACGCTGGCGGCTCCCGCGAGCGCGGCAAAGGCGTATGAGAGAGGGCTCGCGGCGCTGCGCGAGCGGAAGTGGGGCGCCGCTGAGAAGGAGTTTACCAAGGCGGTGACGATCTATCCGAAATTCGCGATTTCCTGGTTTGAGCTCGGCAGACTACGGCATGTCAGGGACGATTTTTCTGGTGCGTCTGATGCCTGGAACGAGGCGCTGAAAAGCGATCCGCGCTATGTGAAGCCGTACGAGGGGTTGGCTGTGCTCGCCGAGCAGCGCCAGAATTGGGTGGAACTGGAAGCGATTTCAAGCAAGTGGATCCGGCTGGACAGCGAGAGTTTTCCAGCTGCTTATTTGTATCGCGCGATGGCAGACGCCCAACTGGGCAAGGTCGACGATGCCGAGACCGCCGCGCAAAAAGGGCTGGCGATCGACAAACAACATAGGATTCCGCGGTTGAGTTACGTGCTCGGTTTGATTTTCCTGCAGAAGCGTGACTTCGGCGAAGCGGCGAAGTGCCTTCGAACCTATCTGGAGCTTTCGCCCAACGCCAAGGATGCGGCGAGCGTCCGCGCGGAGCTCGCGAAGATCGAAGGGGCTGGCGGACAGCCGAAGTAGAGGGCGGCTGGAGCGAAGTTACAAGATCCGCAGCGTCGATAAGTCCATTCTTTTCGTTTCTTACACTCCGCGCTGGGGCCACGCTGGGTTTCCACGCCGCGATGCTGAAGCGGGAGAAAGACATGCCTGCGCCGTTTCCAAATCCAGTGCCGCCTCCGGTTCTGCCTTATCCCATAGCGCCATTTACTTGGACTAGTGAATCGGCAGGAACGCCGGCGGTTGTTCGGGCACTTCCCTGTCACCATCCGCGAAAATTCAGAAAACGGGCTAGCGCATGCGGGTTTGGAGGGCCGGGCTCGCTTGCCGTAAGTCGAGCAGCCGGACGGCCGGCTCATCTCTCAGCGTGGGGAACCGCCGCACCGCCTCGGGAAACTTGTCTCGGGAATCGGGCGAGATCGCCAGGAAATAGGCCGATCCTGGAAAGAGTGCTGGTAAGGTCGGCAGGATCTCCGCGAGGTCCTTGTCATTGAATACGCCTCGCACGATGTGGCGCTGAGAGTAAAAGATCGGTACCGCGGATTCCATAGAGGCGAGCACGACGGCATGGGGGGGCGTGTTGGCGAGGATGGAGAGGCCCGCCTCTCTTCCGTCCACGTTCGAGGGATCCGGCGGGAACAACGATGCTTCCGCGGCGGTTCGGGGTTCGGCAACGGCGCTGGCCTCCTTTGCGGGAAAACGCAGGATGATGGCCGGCGCTATCATCACGAGGCCCCAAGCGAGCGCTGGATTACGGAACGCTCGTTCGCGACGCTGCAGGTAACCGGTCAGTTCACGAAATGCCCATCCCATCGCCACGGCCGCAGCCGGGGCGGCAAGGAACATCATGCAGTCATGGATTAAGACGTGATTCCAGAAGATCAAGAACCACAGCCACCACATGCTGCAGAGGGCGGCCATCACCGAAACCGCGGGAGTCGATTGCCGGAAAGTCGAATTTCGCCACATGCGAATCGCCCACCAGGTGACGGAACCGATCGCGGTGACGTTCAGTAACGTCAGATACCTTGCCGCGTACACCACAAGAACCCCAAGCAGGGAAGGCCTTTCCATCCCTGCCGTGGTCTGCAGCGAATGATTTACCACATAATGCTGTACCAGACCAAGCCGGAATAAGAAGATTTGAACGGTTTCCGTGACCTGATGCGGGTACTGGATAGTGTAAATCGACAGGACCAGGATACTGCCAAACACGGCAACGGCGGCGTAGGCGATAGACAGGCGGATCTCGTCTCGCCTGCCGCGGATCCAGGAAACCAGCAGCAATCCAGGCCATAGAAAGAAACACTCCCAAGATGTGCAGATTGCCAGCAGCATCGCCGAGCAGCCAATCACTTTCCACAACGCCCGGCCGTCTTCCGCTTTCACAAGGGCGAAGAGCGCGGCCAGAACGAACGTCATCATCAGGTGGAGATTCCACACCAGGTGCGAATACAGAATTGTCACCGGTAGGCTCATCAGGCCGAACACGGCGACCAGCGCGGCCAATCCACCGAGGCACTTCCGTACCAGAATCCCGATCAGCGCCGCATTGATCAGAACCAGCCCGAGCATCACGCAATGCGCGGCAAATTCCGTGCTGCCAAAAATGCGATAAATTACTGCTAAAGCCAGGGAGAATAAGGGAGGCCAGTGCAGGTATGCTTCGGGCTCCGTTCCGAGCGGCGCATTGTTGACCACAGGAACCCCTCCCAGGCGCCAGAAACCCAAATCCACAAATGCGCGGGCGGATGCGGCGAAATGGGCGCTGATCCAACCATGCGTATAGACGAATGGACTTGCCAGGACGGCAGCCTGCAAAAAGACCGTGAGCACGACGGCTGCGACGGCCCAAAAAGCGAACACCGGAGTGATAAGCCTCGACAGACTGCGGGCTTCCGTCCGAGGTGGACTCGCAAGAGGGGTGTCCATAGAGGCTGAATCGGCAGAAAGTGAGTGGAATCTTAGGCGTGACGGGTTTCCGGCGTTACGGGCGGCAGCGTCGGATTGGTCAGTGGAGTAGAGATTTCGCTCTAGGGTTCAGGTCCGAATCCGCCGATAGACAACATGACGCTGCCCGTATGCCTGATCGACCCCGAGTTCTGATCTTCATTGTTGCCTACAACGCCGAGAAGACAATCGGTCAGGTGCTGCAGCGCATCCCGTCGCGACTCCGCGATTTGTACGACGTCGACGTATTAATTATCGACGACGCGTCCGCCGATCGCACCTTTGAGCAGGGTCACCAGAGCCGTCGCGCGGGTAGCTTGCCGTTCCCGATCCACGTGTTGGTGAACCCGGTGAACCAGGGGTATGGCGGGAATCAGAAACTCGGCTATCAATACGCGCTGAGGTACGGCTACGACTTCGTGGCGCTGCTGCATGGAGACGGCCAATACGCTCCGGAGTGCCTTCCGGAACTATTGGAGATCCTGCGGACAAAGCAGGCCGATGCCGTTTTTGGCTCGCGCATGCTGACGCCCGCGGCGGCGCTCCGGGGCGGAATGCCGCTGTACAAATTTGCCGGGAACAAGATCCTGACGTGGATTGAGAACCGCTTGCTGCAAGGCAACCTGAGCGAATACCACTCCGGCTATCGAATCTACTCGGCCGAGGCGCTCAAGAAGCTTCCCTTTGATCGGAACTCCAACGACTTCCACTTCGATACCGAGATCATCATCCAGCTTTTGGTAGCCAAGCTGAGAATCGCCGAAGTCCCGATCCCAACCTATTATGGAGACGAGATCTGCTACGTCAATGGGATGAAATACGCCTTCCACGTAGTGGCGGCCGCGGTGAAGGCGCGCCTCCAGAGCATGGGGCTTTTCTACGACCGCAAGTTCGACTGCGCCCCCGGCGAGCTTTCGCAGTACACGCCCAAGCTGAACTACCGGAGCCCACATAGCCTCGCGCTCGAGTACGTAAGGCCGGGTTCGCGCGTGCTGGATTTGGGTTGTGCCGGCGGCTATATGGCTGCCGCGTTGCGGGACCGGCAATGTTCGGTGACGGGCGTGGATGCGTTCCCGGTGGAGGCTTCTGGTATGGAGGCATTCCATCTCCACGACCTCAATGTGGGGCCGCCGCCGCTGGACCTGACGCAATTCGATTTCGTTCTGATGCTGGACGTGGTGGAGCACCTGGCCCAGCCGGAACGCTTCCTGGAGCAGATGCGCCGGGCGCTGGCGTTGAAGCCGGAAGCCGAGCTGATTCTCAGTACGGGGAACGTGGGGTTCTTCGTCACGCGGGCGATGCTGCTGCTGGGACAGTTCAACTATGGCAAGCGAGGCATTCTGGACCTGACTCACACGCGCCTGTTCACCTTCGGGTCCATGCTACGCGCTTTGGAACAAGCCGGGTTTTCCATCGCAGGGGTGGAAGGAGTTCCAGGGCCCTTGCCCTTGGCCTTGGGCGATACCTGGCTGAGCCGGCTTCTCTTAGGCATCAATCAGGCGTTGATCCGGACCTCGCGCGGCCTCTTCTCCTATCAGATCATGATCCGCGCGCACGCGACGCCGGTGCTGGAAGCCTTGCTGAACCGGACCGAAGAATATTCCGCGCAGCAAACAAGCCTGCTGGAACTAAGCCGCGCCGTGGAAGATGCAAAAGTGCCGGAAGTTCGCCAGCTTGAGTTTGACGGGGCGAATAGATCCCGGTAAATCGGCTTCCCGAGGAATTCTTCGCACGCCTTCCCAGATGAATCCCGCCTTATTCGAGACGGGCATGCCTGGTTATGACGTGATTTTCGGGCAAGCAACCGGGCGTCAAGGTAGCAGGCCTTTTTGTTCCGTGGCCGTGTGCGCTCCCGCGGGGACGCTCTTGTGTTCCTCGGTGATGCCGCTGGGCCACTCGATGACCACGC
>JBBIVT010000186.1:0-4607 GCA_037439565.1 Acidobacteriota bacterium
TTCGACGGCGATCCAGTCCGGTGCGCCGGGCACTTCAAATACCGCCTCGGGCTTGAGCAGGGACATCGGGATCTGCACGCCGGGCGTCTTGACGCCGGGTTTCGGCGGACTCTGCGGCTGCGCGCAAAGAACGCCAAATACCGACAAATAAACGATGGATACCAATCGAGGGCTCACGGAAACCCAGTATACTGGTGAAGCGTTTCCCATGTCTCGAATCGCCAGACTCGTTTGCCTGTTTGCCGCCGCCGCCGTTGTCCATGCCGCATCGCCAGACAGTCCGGATTTTTTCGAAACGCGGATCAGGCCGCTTCTGGCGGCGAACTGTTTCGCCTGCCACACGAACTCGCAGTTGGGAGGGGTTCGCCTGGATTCGCGCGAAGCGGTGTTGAAGGTAATCGTTCCGGGCGATCCGGACAAAAGCACGCTGATCGTGGCCGTCCGCCAGACCGGAAAAGTGAAGATGCCGATGGGCGGGAAACTGAAAGATGCGGAAATTCAGGATCTTACAGCCTGGGTGAAGGCGGGCGCGGTCTGGCCGGAATCGTCGAGAGTGGTCACCGGCGTCAAGGGCGAATATGTGATCACGCCGGAGCAGCGGGCCTTCTGGTCCTTCCAGCCGCTGAAGCATCCGCCGATTCCCCCGGCCAATGCCTGGGCCAAGACGGAGATCGACCGGTTCGTGATCGCCAAACTCCAGGAGCAGGGAATAAAGCCGGTGAAGAGCGCTGACCGGAGGACGCTCATCCGCCGCGCGACGCTCGATTTGACCGGGCTGCCGCCGACGTTTGAGGAAGTTGCCGCGTTTGAACAGGACCAATCGCCGGATGCGTTCGCCAAGGTGGTGGACCGCCTGTTGGCCTCGTCCGCCTACGGCGAGCGGTGGGGACGAATCTGGCTCGACGTTGCGCGCTACGGAGAGGACGACTACCGCAGTCTGGATCCGAAGAGGCGCGGTTTCAATCCTTACCCGTTCGCGTATCTGTACCGGGATTGGGTGATCAAGGCGTTCAACGACGATCTGCCGTATGACGCCTTCGTGAAGGCGCAGCTTGCCGCGGACCTGATGGACGAGGGCTCGCGGGCGCGCAATCTGCCGGCGCTGGGATTTCTCGGGCTTGGCCCCTGGTATTACGATAACGGTGCGGTGGAGATCACGCACGCCGACGAGCGCAATGATCGCGTGGACGTGGTGTCGCGCGGATTCCTCGGCGTGACGGTGGGCTGCGCCCGCTGCCACGACCACAAGTACGATCCGATTCCCACCAAGGATTACTACGCTCTGGCCGGCGTGTTCTTGAACACCGCTTATCACGAATACCCGCAAGCGCCAAAGGCAACCGTCGACGAGTACAAGAAGCGCGAAAAAGACATCGAAGCGCGCCAGAAACTCCTGGACGAATTTTCCAGCGTCGAGAGCGAGCAACTGGCGCAGGCGCTGGCGTTTCAGGCATCAAAATACATGATGGCGGCCTGGAAGGTCACCGGCGATCAGAAGGCTGAAATTGCCACGGTGGCCGGCGATGAAAAGCTCGACTATGAACTTCTCGAACGCTGGGTCCGCTTCCTGGCGAAGCCGCCCAAGGCCTATCCCTATCTTGCCAAGTGGCAGGAGATGATCCAGAAAAAAGGCAAAAAAGCCGAGGCGCAAGCTCTCGCGGACGAGTTCCAGAAGACCCTTCTCGAAGTGATGTTCGAACACAACGAGCTGAAAGAGGAAAACGAGATCATCGCCGCCAAGGCGCTGCCCGGAACGAAAAAGAAGAAGCGCGCCAACCTGCCCAATGAGTTCATCACCAACGACGATTTCTGCCCCGGCTGCGGTTTGGAGTTGAAAACGCTGCCCATTGAACAGATGAACCTGTGGACCGACGTGTTCTCGCGGGATCTGTCCGAGGAGGTCAATCCCGATGTCCCCGGCTCCAAGGTGAAACCTGGATTACTGGTATTCCGGGATTGGGGACTGGAACGGCAGCTCAGTCCGGAGCGGAAGTCTTATATCGACGCGCTGCGCGCCGATATCGAGCGTTTGGAAAAAGAGCAGCCGCCGCATTTCCCCTACGTTCACGGCGTGATCGAGGCCGAGAACCCTGTGGATCTACGGTTGAGCCTGCGCGGCAGCCCCTATAATCTGGGCGATCCGGTTCCGCGGCATTTCCTATCCGTGCTGGATCCCGTGCCGCTGAATCATGGAAGCGGACGGCTCGATCTGGCCGAGCAGATCGTAAAGCAGCCGATCGCGATGCGCGTGATCGTCAACCGCGTGTGGAGGGCGCACCTGGGCACGGGTATTGTCGATACGCCGAGCAATTTCGGTGTCACCGGCGAGCGCCCCACGAATCCCGATCTGTTGGAATATCTGGCCCAGTGGTTCGTCGATCATGGAATGTCCGTAAAGGCGCTGCATCGCGAGATCATGTTGAGCGCGGTTTACCAGCTTGGCGATGACGACTCGAAAGAAAACAGCGAGAAGGATCCGGCGAATCGCTTTTACTGGCGCGCCAACCGCCATCGCATGGACGCCGAGCAGATTCGCGATTCGGTGCTCGCGGCCGCGGGATCGCTCGACCGGAAGATGGCCGGGCCGTCGGAGACCTTGACGCCGGATTTCACGCGCCGCACCGTGTACGGGAAAGTCAGCCGCTACCGGCTGGACGACTATCTCCAGCTCTTCGATTTTCCTAGCCCCAATATCTCCGCGGAGAAGCGTTTCACCACCACGGTCCCATTGCAGCGGCTGTTCTTCATGAACAGCGATTTCGTGCAGCAGCAGGCTGAAGTGCTGGCGCAAGCCATCGCCCCGGAGGCGGATAACACAGCGCGAATCCGGAAAGCTTACCGGATGGTGTTCGGCCGCGAGGCCACGCCTGAGGAAGTGAAACTCGGTCTGGAATATCTGCGCGCCGAGCCGATGAAAGAGTTCGAAGAGCGAAAAGCCAAGCCACCCCAGAAAGCCGAATCCGAGGCTGAGGAGCCTGCGCCAAGCGAGTTCGAGCCCGGAGGCATGATGTCCGGCGTCGGGCCGCGCGTCAAGGGCGAAGCAAAAAAGCCGATGCTGCCGCCCTCGCCCTGGGGACGCTATATAAAGGTCCTGCTGAGCTCGAACGAATTTCTGTATATAAACTGAGAGAAGGCCGGTGTTTATGAATGCTCATCGCTGTGGATCGCCGCTGACGCGCCGCGAAGCTCTGCGCCGCGTGGGAAACGGATTCGGCATGATGGCGTTTGCCGGAATGGTCGCCGGCTCCGTCGCGCGCGCCGGTACGGACTTCGCGCCGAAGGCCAAGCGCGTCATCTTCCTCTACATGAACGGCGGCCTCTCGCAAGTGGATAGCTTCGACCACAAGCCGGCGCTCGAAAAATATCACGGCCAGCCGCTGCCGGGCGGCTCCGTCGCCACCGAACGGAAAACCGGAACGCTGATGAAATCTCCGTTCGCTTGGAAGAAATACGGGCAATCCGGCATGGAGGTGAGCGAGCTGTTTCCGCACGTGGGCGAATGCGCGGACGACATCTGCTGGATCCGTTCCGTCTATACCGATATCCCAAATCACGAGCCCGCCATGCTGATGATGAACACCGGGTTCAGCCAGGCGGGCAGGCCGTCGATTGGCGCGTGGCTCACGTACGGACTGGGAACGGACAATCAGAATCTGCCCGGCTACATGGTTCTGTGTCCCGATGTGCCCACCACCGTCGGTCCGCCGCTTTGGAGCAACGCGTTCCTGCCTCCGATCAATCAAGGGACGTACATCTCGGACAAAGTAGTGGAGCGCCAGACCGAGGAATTGATCAACAAGAACTTCGATCCGAAGAAACTCATCTCCTATATCTATAACGGGAACTTTACGCTGGACGAGCAGCGCCGCGAACTGGATCTTATGGAGAAATTGGATCGGATTCGCGAGCAGCGCGAGGAGATTCGCGATCCGCAGTTGGAGGCCAGCATCAAGTCCATGGAGACGGCGTATCGCATGCAAACCGAGGCGCCGGACGTGTTCGACATTCGCAAGGAATCGGAGGCGACGCTCAAGATGTACGGCCCGGGCAGCACCGCTCGCGGATGTTTAATGGCGGTGCGCCTAGCCGAAAAGGGCGTGCGCATGGTGCAGGTCTACTACGCCAAGGGTGATCCCTGGGACGCGCATAGCGACATCAACGCGCATCGCAAGAACGCCAAGGATTCGGACCAGCCGTTCGCCGCCGTCATCAAGGATCTGAAGTCGCGCGGCCTGTTCAAAGACACGCTGGTCATCTGCGGTTCTGAGTTCGGGCGCACCCCGGTGGTGGAGGTCGGTTCCGGCGGCGGAGGCGTGCAGAATGGGCGCGACCACAATCCGTTTGGATTCACCATGTGGCTCGCCGGAGGCTGCGTGAAAGGCGGCACCATCTACGGCGCAACCGACGATTTTGGCTTCAAGGCCATCGAAAAGCCGGTGCACGTTCACGATATCCACGCCACGATTCTGTACCTGCTGGGAATCGATCACAAGAAGCTGACGTATCGCTATAGCGGGCGCGACTTCCGTCTCACCGACGTGTCCGGGAACGTGATCCACGATATTATCGCCTGAGAGCGTCCAGCCGGTTCACTGAATGGCAATGGT
>JBBIVT010000187.1:0-4603 GCA_037439565.1 Acidobacteriota bacterium
GAAAGATCCCCAACCGTGGGATTCAACTGCGCTAATGCGATGCGCATGGGAATCTTCTATTGTAAACGGTATGCCGCTGGATCCCGGCATCGCCGGATGAGTGGGGACAGACTTCTCGGTCCCAAGACGCGGCGATCCTCGCCGGGTGAGGCTGCACTTCGGCGCCAGTGGACTCCCATTTTTCGCCCAGCACTGGAGATTCCATGCCCTTACTGGATCTTTTAATACCGCGAAGCGAGCGAAATATGCCGATTGATTGCGGCGTAAAGCGAATCAGAATCCTGGAAAAGTGCACACTGGATCCCGCTGGAGCTGCCGAATCGGATTGTGCCCGCAACTCCAGGCGCAGCGGAATACAGATTAAATGTTTATTGTTGCCGCATTTCCGCTTTGGGAGTTTCTACGCGCTGGAGTGTTGCTGTAAACAGGAGAAATATTCTTCTTGACGGGGAGGGGGATTTCGGCGATATGCTTGAGCACATCGGGACAGCGGAGGTGAGCATGTCTTGGAAGGCTCTCTGGCCGGTTATCGTTTTCGCGGCGTCTCAGCACGTTTTCGCGCAGACGCCTTCACCGACTCTTGTTCGCAAGTCTGAGCGGGCCGAGATGTTCAGGTCGGCGGAGAATCCATTTATGCCGGTCTGGAGCGGATACGCCTTAATCGGCGTCCGCGGGAACCGAACGGCGAAGCCGATCATCTGGGCTTGGCCTACCAACGCGGGGATTGAAGACATTGAGTTTACGATCCCAGGGGCCGAACAGCTTTTGATATGGGCTGTGGCAGCCTCGGCGGATCATACGATTGCGATTGCTGGAACTGCTGTCGGCGGCAATTCTCAAGGCTCGGGCTTCATTGGCATTATCCCTCCCGATCGCGGCAAGAAATTGATCGTTCGGACAACGCCTTATATTCCCATGGCTATTACGGCTGCCCCCGACGGAGTGATCTGGACGGTGGGCTGGGACATGGAGGATGGAAATCGAGCTGTCAACATTCTGAAGCGATTTGGTCCATCCGGCGTCTTGCTTTCGAGCAGGAATATGGCCGTAGAGCCGGCTCCGGGCCGCCCAGACTCGGATGTGTCTGAGGGGTCGAGGCTCCGTAGTTCTGCGGATCGCGTTGGCTGGCTGACGGGAGCTGGCCAATACCTGGAATTTTCATTCGACGGCAGTGAAATCAGCCGATTCGGGGTGCCCGCCTACCAACCCGGAAAGCAGAACGGTTTTGTCCTTCGGACGTTCTTCTACCTGGCATTGGGCGAAAATAAGGAGGTGCTGGTTGAGATTATGGGGGCGAGTCGGCCAAATGGTTCATTTTGGCGATTGAATCGAGACGCCCGTGGGTGGACGCCTGTCAATGTAGGCGGTGAACAACTCAGCCCTTCCGCCTGGCTTTTAGGTTTTGATGGCAACGAACTGATGATCGATACGGAGACGCCGAACAGAGGCGAGTTGCTCGCACGGTTTTCCTTTTCGCCTGGTAGTTGATCCCATTCGCTCGTTTCCTTAGGTTTTCCTGGGCCGTACGCGCTTTGGACGGACTCTCTGCCCTAGTGCCGAGCTGCGGCTGGACGCTCTTGTGGTGGATAAGGAGGGGCTTATGCTCGGACATGTCTGGGGAGTTAGAGTTAGCGGTGCCGTTGCGAGCATGGCTGTCTTGTGGGCTCTCTACTTTCGCTTCGCCGGATCGTATGTGCGAGTCATCGACCGAGCGGAGTTTAGGGAACCTTCCGGAAAGGTTCTCGCCGGCTTTTTCGACGGCTTACCGAAGGATCCGCGGTACGACCTAAAATCGATCAAGGCGCAAGCCGCTAAGGTAACACAGCCGGCTTGCCGCTCCGGTTCGCCTGGTTTTTGGAGCAGGATGCTCGACAAACTTAGTGTTGTTGGGGTGGTGCGCGCCCAGGGAGGAAACTGTACTGCGACGCAATGCACGGTGGAGTACGGTTATACAATGGTTGACCCGCCGCCGTCCTGCACTTTTAACGCGGGGTGCGGCACGAGCACCTACCAAAACATCAATACCTCCCCGGGCTCGCCCTTGGGATGGCAGGTGCTGGGTCCGGGGTGCACGGGCGGCACCCAATGTCCGTGCAACCAGGCGACGTGTGTTCCGTCATGCACCAACAGCTCCACCTGTCCTAGTGGTCAAGTCTGCAACGCCGGCCAATGCGTAGCTGCGTGCACGGGCTCCAGCTGCTCCCCTCGGATATGCCAGTCGAACGGCCTGTGCGGCCCCTGCACGGACAATTCTCAGTGTCCGCTTGATGCCCCGGTTTGCAGCACGTCGACCGGCAACTGCGGTCCCTGCTACGGTGATAGCGATTGTACATTTGGCTACTTAATCTGTTGCGAGGGTGCCTGCTTGGGGGTTCTTGGATCAAGCGAAAGCCCGTGCACGGCGAATTGCCAGTGCGAGAGCGGATACTGCGCTGGCGGCTACTGCACAGGCAGCGGTGGCGGCGGCGGAGGGGGCGGCGGGTGCACCGGCCTCGACGGCGAATGTACGAACGATAGCGACTGCTGCGAAGGTCTGGGCTGCGACGGAAGTGGCCAATGCGCGAGTCTCGATCCGATCACGGTTGACCTCTCCGGGATGGGTTACATGCTGACCAGCGTCGAAAATGGCGTCCGGTTTGACTTTTTCGGTACTGGCAAGCCGATTCAAATGGCATGGACCGCCAAGAGCTGGAACGGAGGCTTCCTCGCTCTGGACCGCAATGGCAACGGGAAAATCGACAACGGGACCGAGCTTTTCGGCAACGTCACTCCGCAGCCGAAATTGCCTAGTGGCCGGGGTAATGGATTCCTGGCGCTGGCGGTCTACGACCTACCCGCCAACGGAGGCAATGGCGACGGCATCATCGATGCCCGCGACGCGATCTTCTCGAAACTGGTGATCTGGGTGGACGCGAACCACAACGGCATCACCGACCCCGGCGAGTTGCTCTCGATGAAGCAGGCCAACATCCAGTCCATTGCGCTGAAATACGAAACGAACTCCTGGACGGACATGTACGGGAACAAGTTCCGTTACCGTTCGTCGTTGATGCGGAGCCCGCCGATTCTGCCACCGCAGCAGTGGGTTTACGGCGTGCTTTTGACCCTTGCGCATTAGAGGAAAACCATGATCAAGACGCTTGCCGCAATCCTATTGTGCCTCCCCGCGTTCGCGGCGGACCGCTGCGCGCCGATGACTTCGCAGCAGCAGAAGGAAGTGGAGACGTATGTCCGTAAGAAGTTCAAGGTCGCGCCGGAGACGGCCTTGCAGCTGACGGAATCGCCCGCGGCCGGCTCCACTTGTTTCCGCAAGGTGGATTTCGCCTCCACGCAAGGGAAGAAGTTCGCGCTGACGCTGTACGTCTCACCAGATGTTCGCTTCCTGACCACGCAGTTGATGGACATCCGGATCGATCCCGAGATCGAGCAGCGGAAACGCGATCAGGCATTCCGCGCGGAACTGAATCCAAGCGACGCGCCCGCGCTGGGCCCCGCGAACGCTCCGGTGACGATCACGGTATTTTCGGATTTCCAGTGCCCGCTCTGCTCGGGACTGGCGAAGACGCTACGCAACGATGTTCTGCCCAAGGAGAAGGGCAATGTGCGGCTCGTGTTCCGCTATTTCCCCCTAGAAATGCACTCCTGGGCGAAGACGGCGGCTGAAGCGGAAGTTTGCGCGAGCGCGCAAAACCCGGAGTTGTTTTGGAAGATCCACGACTTCCTCTTCGAGAATCAGCGCGCACTCACGCCTGACACGGTGACGCAGAAGGTCCTGGAACAGGCGGGACGGAAGATCGATAAGGCCCGCTTCTCCGCGTGCATGGCGGACAAAAAGACGGACGCGATCATCCAAAGGGACGTGGCCTTCGGCACCGCAAACGGCGTCCGCGGCACGCCGACGATGTTCGTCAACGGCCACAGAGCCGACGTGGGCGCGCAGCCGCAGCAGATTCGAAGCCTGATTCGCGAGGCCAGCGCGCGGGCGTCAAGATAGGCTAGCGCTGCACCCGGACGATGTTCGAAAATGCCGACTCGCCCGCATCGTTGATCGCGCGGACGCGGTAGCTGACCAGCCCGCGCGGCGCGGAGGCGTCGGCATAGGAGCTTCCTGCAACCGTCGCGATGCGCTCCCACCGGCCGTTCCCGATTCTTCGTTCCACCGCCGACTTTTTCGCGCCATGCGGCTCCCATTTCAGCGCATTACCTGTCGCGGTCAGACCGCTGGGAGCCTCCGGCAGCACGGGCCAATCGAAATAACTCGCGTCCGCGATGGCCATCACCGAATCGCGCAACGGTAGCGCGTTGAGTGACCCAAGCGGCGTGATGTTTCCCGAAACGACGTCAATCAGAACCGGTTTGCTGATGCCCGCGTTGCCCAGTTTCAGATCCACGGTCAGCGGCGGAAACACGTTGCCGGGGACGCTGTGCGCCGCCAGCCAGTAGGCGATAATCGCCTTGCCGTTCCTGTTGCGGAATCCGTAGTGCAGGAACTGGTTCTCGTGCGACTGCGGGACGTTTGACGCACGGATCTCGATTTTCGGGTCGAGCTTCGTATCGGCGAACAGCGCATTGGTGTTTTGAAACGCCTGAAATACCGGCCTCG
>JBBIVT010000188.1:0-4589 GCA_037439565.1 Acidobacteriota bacterium
TGATTAAAACGGCGCTTGTCCGGTGCCGAAAATCTCCACCAAAAACACATACACGATCAATCCCAGGGCCGCCGTCGCGAGATATGCCATTGCTTTCGCGAATCCCTGGCTCATGAACTCAAATCGTACGACCAAGGCCAGAGCCAGCCCCGTGATCAGCAGAACCGGGTTCACGCTCATGCTGCTCATATTGGTGAACACCAGAGCGACCGAGTAAAACAGCAGCGGCAGATTGCTGTCGTACTTCTTGCGTACCAGAAAATAGATGGCCACCAGCGCCAAGCTCACCACGAGCAGGCCGGTGACATTCTCCGAATTGGCATCCAATTCCACAGAGGGTTGATCGACGGAAACGTGCCGGTTCTTTAGGTCAGAAAGAGAAGGCGAGCGACGTATATCCGGTATTGGCCAGATAGTTCTGAAGGGCGGAAAACTGTTCCCGGTATCCGTAGTACTGATATCCCGCATTCCAATAGAGTTTGCTGTTGAGACGAATAGACAGGCGGAACTGAGGCGAAAGGTAACGCAGAGGGAACGTTTGGACGGCCTGAAACGCCGGCAAGGAAGCGTAAAGCCCCGCGCCGTACGGCGTTGCCCGGCCGTCGCCCACGTCCTGAATGTGGCTATAGCCGAGGTACACATCGGCCCGTCGTCGAATGGAAAACCGCGCGCCGAGCGCCGCCGAATGAATATTGCTGATGTAGTAGGAACTGTTGCCGGAAACGTCCTTGCCCTGGGCGAAATAATCGATGCCGCCGAGCGTGGTCAGATGCAGCTTGGCGTAGCTGGCGTCGATGGAAAACCAGGAAGAAGTCATCCAGGAGGCGTCCCCGCCGAATTGGCGGGTCCGGGAAGCGTAGCTCGTCAGCGAGTCGGAGTTTGTGTTGTCATCCGATTTGGCGTATGCGTCCAGCCGAAGCAGTTTGGTCCGGTATTCGACGCGCGCGCGGAATGCCTGGTAGTTGCCATCGCTGATGGGATAAATCGGCCTGTTTTCGCGGCCAATTTCGCCATCGACGCTGACCGTGAGACCCTTCAGCGGCTTGAGGCGAAAGCCGAGCGTCCCGGCCTTCAACTGGTTGCTTTGCGCAAGGGCGCCCTGCGAGGGCGCGGGATCACCTGGGTTGCTCTGGCCTTGAACCGAGTTGATGTGACGGTCGGAATATTCGAATCCGCCATGGATGCTGAACCATTTTGACGGGTGATAGAGCAGATCGCTGGCGTTAGAGAACGTCTCGATGCCGAGGTATTGAAACGGCAAAACGGGGCTGGCCTGGAATCCGCTCACGAATTCCGTGAAATACGAGTTGCCGATCATGCGGATATTGGAAAACGACGTCTGATTGGCGACATCGAAGTGATCCGCCGGAAACAAAGTGACGGTGAGATTGGCGGTGAGCGCGGGGCGGCTCGCGTTCCCGTAGGTGACGATCTGTTGCTGGGCCGCATTGCCGCGAAACGCGGTTCCTGACGCAAGTTCGTCCAGCGAGAAGGCGTTCTGGCCCGCGACGTATGTGAAATGTCCGTTGACGGCCCAATACTTCCTGCCTTCGCGAAACAAGCCGGCCCGCCAATATGGGCTGGAGCCGTGAATGGGCTGCGTGGATTGAAACGAAGCGAGCGTGTTGAGATCGGTGGGATTGTTTCCCGCCGAAGGCGAGGTCAGCGATTGCGGGGAATCCTCATTATAATTCTCCCAACCATGCATTACGTTGACGCGCATGCCGAGCACGCGAAGCTCTCCGCCAAGCCGGTATTCATTCACCCTGCGATGGACGTTGGCAAAGAGAGGATACTCGTCGCCCTGCTCGTTGAATAACTGAATCGTCGTCAGCGCCGGCCCCGTTTCTAGATTCCGCGAATAGCCGGCGAACAACTGGAACGCACGATCGGGGAACAGAGTAACATCATGATCCTGCATGGTGCGGGTGGTATTCATGGCATGTTCGCCGTTGGAAACGGTGAGCGCCGGATCGACGTACTGGGTGAGGCGCCACATCATGTCATAGCGATACAGGCGGTTTTTCTCGATGCGGAGCACGGCCGACTGGTACGGATCATTGCCGAGGCCCTGGGTCGTAATCAGCAGATGGTCGAAAAACTTGCCTTGTCCGTCGCGCGATTGCACGGCAAGAGAACTGGACAACAGACGGACGCCGTCGCGGTAATTCACCGTGCTGTCGTACATGCCCGCGTCGCCGCCGACCGAGGCGAAACGATAACCAAGCTCGAACGACTGGATGATGTTGTACTCCGGCGTATCGCCGCCGCGAGGGTTGCCCGTCTGCTCATTGCTGGGCGCGACGGTGGGCTGCGCCCACGCGCAAGCAGCGGCCAGCGGAATGAGCAGGAGTGTCTTCATCGCAGGAAGAACGGATCCGCATTGGAGCCATGGATCCGCGCGTGGCAAGTCGTGCAGTTCTGATAGCGTGGATCGGCCATATTATGAGTGGACGGCGTGTGGATCACACCCGCCGCGGCGCGGCCGAACGTTCCCGCGCCGTTATGGCACTCCAGACACAGCGTGAAAATCGCCGGCCGGGTGAGTAGCTTCGCGTTGGACGAGCCGTGCGGCAAATGGCAGATTTCGCACCCATCGACGCGCACCGCGGCATGTTCGTACACGAAAGGTCCTCGTTTATCGGCGTGGCATTTCAGGCACGGCTCTTCATTGCCCGCCTTTTGATCCACCATACGCGGACGCGAGCCCATGCGCCAGGAAGGAGCAAACGTCCCGTGGGGATTGTGGCAATCCGTGCATTCCACCACCCCCTCGTTCACGCGATGCTTGAACGGCATCGCGAATTGCGCTTTCACGGAAGCGTGGCAGGATGTGCACAACTCGACTTGCTTACTCGCCAGGAGAAACTGGGGCGATTTGGGATTGTGAATGGAATGACAATTCGTGCAGACGATATTTTCCTGGGTGTGAACGCTGCGGCGTATATTGGCGCGCGATAGAGTCTTGGAATGGCAACGGAGGCAGGCGTCCAGCGTCTTTTCGGGGCCGATTTCAGAGAACGCGAGGATAGTCGCCTTGCCGCCGCGCGCCTCGAGATGGGCTTTCCCGGGGCCGTGGCAGCTTTCGCAGCCCGGATTTTCAGCAGTCTCCGCTCCGCCGGCGATGCGGGCATAATGCGGGTTGCGGAAGAACTGGGTATAAATCAGGTTGTGACAGGGCTTGCAGGCCTCGCTGCCGACATAATCCGCGGCTTGCGACAGCGCCGCCCACCCGATGCTCAGCAACAGTACCCGAAGCCGCTTCACTACCCCAATTTAACCAGGGAAGGCCCGGAAAGTCTCGTGGAAAAATAACTAATTTGTATAGCTGATGCCGATCATCGGCACGAATTCCTGCAGCCAGCCGCCGACTTTGCCGCCATTCGGGGTGATGACGTTCTTGGGGAACGGCGTCAGATAGTCGTGAACGTCTAAACGCAGTTGGACATGAGGAGAAAGCGCTACCTTCACACCAGCGCCGACACTGACCAGCGGAGTGAGATCCTGTTGCTGGGTCAACAGCGCGATCTCGCTGAGAGGCTGATAGGCCACCTGGGCCCCGGTACCCTGATACATTTTGATTCCGGCGCCGGCGGAGACAAAGGGCCGGATGCGCGACTCCGATGGCGTCGCATGCCACATCACATCGTAATGAAACTGCTGGCTGCGCGCGGCGAAGGACGCCGAGGTTCCGTTGGAATTCAGAGCGAGAGCTCCCATGCCGTAGTCGTAGCGCAGTTCCCCGCTCCAGTTGTTGCGCCAGACATTGCCCACCCAAACCGATCCATTTAACGCCGTTTGGATTTTCGCCGAAGCGGAACCGGCCGGCGAGGTGACGGTCTGAGACGTGTAGAAACCACCGCCGACGCCTCCACCAACCTCCCAGGTTTGCGCCATCGCCACCGGGGCTAGCGCTGCTGACACTACAAGCATGGTACGAACGATGTTCATAAAATCCTCTCTTCCAGAAATTTCACACTACGGAATCACGCGCATGGGAACGGTGATGGAACCGCCGCCCTGGGAAATCGTCAGCGGCTGGCTGAGGCCAGGGGTGACGCCGCCGGGGACAACAGCATTGATTTGATAGACGCCGACCTCGCCCGGGGCGAGTCCCGCGTATGTCACCGAAAGCGTGGCCGAGCCTAGCGTCACCGTCGGCGCCGTCAAGGCGGCCGACAGAGGGCTTCCCGAGCCGGGGTATCCAGTCACTCCCGCCGGATTGGTCTGACCCAGACCGGTCACATAGATGACCAGTGTGTCGTTCGGATGAATCGGATTGGAATCGGTGGCCAGCAGCCCATTGTTGTAACGGATGACGGTCGGCAGATTCGTTTGCGGTCCGGCGACGCCGCTCAAGAAGACTGCGGGAGCGTTCGGCTGGACGGTCAAATTGTAGTTGTCGCTGACGCCGCCCGGAGTATGCACGACGATCGTTTCCGCGCCGACGGCCTGGAAGGGCATCTGCGCGTTGATCTGGGTCGGAGACACGAAGATGAGCGGAATCGGCTGACCGTTCACCGTGATGCAGCTATTGGCCAGCGCGGTGGGCACTGGAATCTGGCTGGTGGCAAGATTGGTAGGGCTCA
>JBBIVT010000189.1:0-4527 GCA_037439565.1 Acidobacteriota bacterium
CTATGCCGTTCAGGAGTACACCCCGATGAAGCATTTTCTTTCGTTCGCCCCCGCCCTCGCGCTGGCTCTGATGACCTCTTCGGTATCGATTGCCGGCGCCGCGAAAGATCCCGCACCTCCGCCCGAGCCGAAGTACGACACCGCCACCGTGATCGACGTCACGGCAACGGTCACGGCCACTCATGAAGTCCCGAAAGGCAGTTCCATGGCCGGCCTGCATCTGGCCGTGCAGATTGGCTCCGATAATCTGGATGTTTATGTGGGACCGTCAGAGTTTGTGAAGATCTTCGAAGTCACCTTCAACAAAGGAGAGAGTATCCACCTGATCGGCTCAAAGGTAAAGTTCCAGGACTCCCCGGTCGTGCTGGCCCGCGACATCATCATGGGAACGGTCACCCTTTCCCTACGAGACAATTCCGGGGAACCGCTCTGGAAATTCTTTCTGAAGCCTCCGGTGGGATAGGAGTATTGGGGATTTTCGCTCAGCAGACTGCGCGAAGCGACGCATAATTGGGCCAATCTTTGGTTCTGGTACGGAGGTACTGCTTCAGGGCGATCCACTCTTGTTTGGCCCTGGGTCTTGTGATAAGGTTTATTCTGGTAGAGTACTCCTACTACCGATACGAGGCTCGGAGGACCAAATGCGTCTAACAACGCTTCTGGGTTTGATCGCGTTGACTTTTGGTACGGCAAGTGCCGGATCCATTGTTTTCCAGGACAATTTCAGCTCCGGAGCGCAGGCCCCTCCAGAGACGGCGCTCTCCAACGACACAACACTGGGTGCCCTCTTCACGGGAGCGAATTTCTCGCTGACGGCAGGTTCCATCGACATCAATAACGGCTCTTCCTACGGCTGGCTCTGCCAGAGCACCGCGCCTTATTGCATTGATACGACCGGCACGGTGAACAGCCTGGGGCAACCCAATCCGGGTCAAATTGAGAGCATCGCGATCACCTTCCCCACCGCGGGATCGTACAATCTCTCGTTCGACCTTTTCGGCTGGAACGACACACAGAACAGCGGCGGACCGCAGACCGGGCAGGTGAACGTCGCGCTGGGTTCGGCGGCAATGCTGGGATCGTTAAGCAGTCTGGCCGGGTCTGGCTGCCCGAGTTGTGTGGTGAATCAGACCTACAATACCGATGGCAGCGTGCCGTTCGGTGGAGCCACCCAGGTGAATTTCAACGTGATCGACCCGACAACTTCCTATTTTCTGGTGTTTACCGACACGGGGAACAACCATAGCGCCCAGTTCGCGGGATCGATTTTGGACAACATCTCCATCCAGGCCACGCCGGAGCCGGCTTCGATGCTCCTGGTGGGTGGGGCGCTCGCCGGTCTGGCGTTCTGGCGAGGGAGGCGCGGTTCGCACATTCGGGGCGGTGAAGCTAACTGAGCTGATCGCGATCGACTTCAAACGTCTCGATCATGTACTCGTAGTACCGGCCATCGCGGAGGAACACCTGGTAAACCTCGTGCACCAGGCCGATCAGCGCGCGAACGGCATACTCCAGGTTCCCTGCCCTTGCCCGAACGAGCACCGAAATGTCGCCGTTCCGCCGCGAGCAGGTGATACGGACCTCTTCCGGATCGATACGGCGATGCTTGGGCAATTCAGGCGACTGGCGCTCCGCCACAAACCTCTTGAAATCCTCGTACATGGCGGCGGAGGTTTTGGGTAAAACGGCTTCAAAGCGAAGCGATTGGCGGGGAACGTCGAACGTCAGGCCGAATGAGCGCTCCTTGTGCCACTGCATCCGGTACCGGATGGAATCCTTCGACTTTGCAATGCAGGAAAACGCTCGAAACACGCCTTTTTGGGCGTAGAATTCGAGCGTTTTCGTGACGATGTCCGGATTAGTGAGCAAAGGCTCCCACGCCTGGCTCGACCGGCAGCGCGATGCCCGGCGGGTACGCCGCGCCGTTGGTGAAATCCTTGAGCGCCTGCACGTTGATGAGCGTCGAGACGTTTTCCCTGGCCGCGATCTGGTAGCTGCGTTTCAGGGCCGCGCGCAACTCCTCCGGCGTCTGCACGTATTCGCCGCGCGCGCCGAGGCCTTCGGCCATCTTGTCGTAGCGCAGGTTTTCCTGGAACAGATACATGTGCATGGAGCGCGGCGAACCGACGGCGGCGGGCCACATGCCCCAGGAATTGTTGTTATACACCACGGCAACCAAGGGGATCTTGTACTTGGCCGCGGTATCGAATTCGAACAAGCTATAGGCGATGCCGGCGTCGGAGGTGACGACCAGCGAAGGCGCGCCTTTATAGGCGGCCTGCGGCCCGACACCGCGCTGCACGGCGGCGCTCGCGCCCACCATCATGGCCATATCCGGTCCGATGGCTCCGTACTGATATCCGCAGACGACACCCTGGCCCGGCCGATTCGCGCGCAGCCAGCGGCCCATGAAAATCCCCGTGGTCCAGCCGCCGCAGCCGGTTACGGTCTGCTTCGGATCAATGTCGCCCGCGTAGAGAAGGTCGTGAACTTCCTTGGCCATCACCGCGGGATGAACATGATTCGTTGCGGCGCTGTGCTTCAGGCCAAGCGCGTAATGATCCAGGTTGACCTTCTCGGTCTTGGCGCGGGACGCCGCCAGTTCGCTGACCCAGGCATCGCGCTTCTTGGCCGGAATCTCATTGGCCAACATGTCGAGGAACGCCTTTTCGTCGCCGACGATGCCCAGTTCAACGGGCCAATTGCGGCCGATATCCTCCGGCACCGGGTGAACGCGAATCGCTTTCACGCCGGCGGCGAAGTTGTATTCGTTCGGGCTCGGCATGCAGTATTGGCCGATGAAGACGATCAAGTCCGCGCTGCGCAGCGCGTCATGAGCCATGGCGGCAGAGAGGCGGTGATCGTCGGGGAAATGGCCGCGCGTGGGGCCTGAAGTGACCACCGCGAACTCATTCTTTTCCGCGGCAATCTTCAGTTGCTCCCAGGCCTTGCGCTGGAACACGCCCTGGCCGGCCACGATCAGAGGGCGCTCCGCCTTGTTGATCATGTCCATGGCCTGCTCGACTTCCTTGCGGTTGGGAACGGCGCGGGATTCAGTACGGTACTTGTCCTTGGTATAGAAGTCCGTGAGCTTGGCGGCGTCGGTAAAGCGGGCGCGAGCCACTTCGCCGGGGAAATCCAGGTGGACGGGTCCGGGGATGCCGGTCTTCAGGTTGCGGAAGGCGTACGCGCCGTATTCCCAAACACGATTCGGCTCCGTGAGGCGCTTGCCGTACTTCTTCATCCCGGTGGTGGTGGGCTGCTGGTAGCCGGTCTGGATGAAGGCCTCGCGGTCGTCGCCGGCGATGTTCATATTGCTGGCCAACACGAGCAGAGGAGTGCGCGCGCTATGCGCGGCTCCGATGTTCATGATCATGTTGGTGAAGCCGGGGCCTTCGGTGCCGGAGCAGGCCGTGACCTCGCCGGTGACGCGCGAGAATCCGTCGGCGGCGGCGCACATCGAGCCTTCGGAGCGTCCGCCATACGCGGGCACGCCGGCGGCGGCGATGGCGTTGATCACGGTATAGTTGCCCGGGCAGCAGAACATCGCGGCCAGATCCTCTTCCTTACACAGCTTGGCGAAGATCTCCGCGCCGGTCATGCCGCGGCCTTCAAACGAGCTTACTTTGGGGGTTTCGTTCAAGGAGGTGGGCAGATCCTTCGGGATGGTGATGGAAGGAATCGGCGGCGCGGCGTTCAGCTTCGTCTGGTACGCGGCCGCCGCGGCGGCTCCGGCGGCGAGGGGCTTGAAGAAGCTCCGGCGCGAGGGGGCCTTCTCTTTTTCCGGGGACTGGATCGACTTGGATTCGCTCACGGATTCTACTCCTTATCTTGCAGAGGGGGCTGGGCCTCTGGAGGCCACAGGCTATGGATGTAATTCACCAAGCGCCACAGATCGTCCTGCTTATCGATCTGCGACTTAAACGAGGGCATGCTGGCGCCAGCGCCTTCGCTGATGCTGCGGAACATTTCACCGTCGGAGGTTCCGTCTTTATAAGCTTTGGGATCGGTGAGGTCGGTGGCGTCGGCCACCACGTCGATTTGGGCCTTGCCGTCGGAGCCGTGGCATCCCACGCAATTCCGGACAAAAAGTTCGCGGCCTTCGGAGATGGACTTTTTGGTGTAAGGAACGGGGTTTTTGAGCTTTTTGGCGTCGGCGGCGCTCAGCTTGGCGTCCTGGCCGCTCGATAGCCCGGCAAGGATCAAGGTGGCGATGACGAGGGCAATCCCTGACGTAACGTACTTCACCGTGGATTAAAACTAGCAGGGCTGGGGGGAGTTGTCAACGGGGGCGTTGACACTGCGTCAGGGGCCGCGTCTTTTGCCGGCGTCATGAATACGCAGGATCAGATTCCCGTGGCCCGTGGTGTGGCCGGAGCACAATGCCGGGCGTCCCGTTGGCGGCAAAAAGTTCGTGACGATCTGGTCCGACGTGAGTCAAAAGGGTTATAATAGGAGCGAACTCTGGGAGATCGTCTAATGGTAAGACTGCGGCCTCTGGAGCCGCGTATCGGGGTTCGAGTCCCT
>JBBIVT010000190.1:0-2943 GCA_037439565.1 Acidobacteriota bacterium
CACAGCCGAAGTGTGTCTGTTAGCATGAGGGCGGATGGGATCCCTCTGCCCCGGATGCGGCCTCCTGTTGCCCGATCGCGGCGCGCCCGCGACGCCCCTGAACGCCTCGCAGGCGTGCTGGGAGCTTTACGGCGAATTGGCCGTCTACACCATGGCCCGCGGCAAGGACTTCATTCATCAATACGCCGTGGACGCCTACCAGGCCCAGCATGCAGCGCGCAGCGCGACCAACATTGGCCCGGCGTTTTCTCTCATCGGCCTGTGTTTGGCGTTAGAGCGCGGGGCGACGGGCTTGCAGGTGCAGAGAGCGCATATGAACCTGGGCAGGACGCCCCGGGTTTGGCCGAAACTGGAACTGCCGGGGGTGCCGGCAAACCTGACGGTTCGCGACGTCCTCGACGCCGCGCCGGGGGCGGATCGCGACGCCATGTTGATGAACTGGTGTGCGGCCGTGTGGGCCTCCTGGGCTCACGCGCAGGACTGGACTCGGCGGATCTGCCGCGAATTGCTGGCGGAGTCATTTTCGCGCCGCGTGCGCAGCCGCTGAAATAGCCGGAAACTTACGGACCCTCGCCGGTATCTTATAAGTGGAGATAAATTAAGCCCATGAACGGCACGCTGTTTCGATCCGCATTGGCACTGGGGCTGATATTGACCCCACTTGCCGCGCAGGACCCGCCTGCGCAGTCTGACGTCCAACAGGTGCTTCCTCCCGAGCAACTCGAAAGTCTGGTTGCTCCCATCGCTCTTTATCCGGATTCGCTGCTAAGCCAGGTGTTGGTGGCCAGCACGTATCCATTGGAACTGGTCGAAGCAGCCCAGTGGCTGCAGCAAAATCCAGGGCTCACCGGCACGGATTTGGCGGACGCCGCCAAGCAGCAGAACTGGGATCCAAGCGTTCAGGCTCTGGTTCCGTTTGGCGACGTGATCAAGCGGCTGAACTCCGATATTCGCTGGACCACAGACCTGGGCAATGCGTTTCTGGCGCAGCAGGCTGACGTGATGGCCGCTGTCCAGCGCCTCCGGGCTCGCGCCAAGGATTCGGGTAAGCTCACCGATACTCAGCAGCAGAAGGTGGTCACCGAAAACCAGGACGGCCAGACGGCGATTGAGATTCAGCCGGCCGATCCTCAGGTGATCTACGTGCCCGTCTACAATCCCGCGTTTTTCTGGGATCCTTATCCGCTGTGGCCGTGGCCTCCGCTGTTTTACCCGGGGATCGGCATCGGCTGGCAGTGGGGTTTCGGCATCAATCTGGGATTCTATTTCGGCGGATGCTGCGGTTGGGGCGGTTGGGGTTGGGGTCCTGGCTGGTTTAATCACAGCATCATTGTGAATAACCACTTTTTTCACCGCTACAACTTCCGGGAATTTCACGGAAGCGAATTTCACGCCAACTCGGCATGGGTTCATAATCCCGAGCACCGCGGCGCGGTCCCCTATCCGCGTTCCGTTGCGCCGCGTTTTCAAGAGCAGGCAAATCGCGCGCGCATGCAGCCGGGGCGCATCTCCGGACCAGCAACCGGGGCACGCGCGAACCCCGGTTTGCGCAGTCTGTCTCAACCCAATCAGCCTCGGGCGAACAATCACAGCGCCTTCGGGGGTGTAGCGAGCGGCAGCCGGGCCCGCGTGCAAAGCGATCACGGATACTCGAGCCTCGGCTCCTCGCGGTCTGCTCCTGTATTCCGGGGTGGAGGAAGTTCCGGCGGCAGCAGGCCTTCTGGCGGCTTTGGGGGCGGAAGACCCGCCGGCGGCGGGGCGCCTAGAGGGAGAGGGAGGTAACCAGCCATGAAATATCTCATCCCGTTTTTTGCTGCACTAACGCTCACGGCCCAGGTAAAAATGTTCGATACTCCGGAAGCGGCCGCGCAGGCGGCGATCGCCGCGGCGGAGAAGAACGATATGCCCGCGCTGGAGGCGATCTTCGGGCCGTCGAAGGGCATTCTTACCTCCGGCGATCCCAAACAGGACGCCGAGGAGCGCGCGGAGTTTGCCCGCGTTGCCCATGCCAAGCACGCGATTGAGAAGGATCCGATGAATCCGCATCGCGTGATCCTGAGCGTCGGAAACCAGGATTGGCCCTTCCCCGTGCCCATTGTCGAAAATAACGGTAAATGGAGCTTCAACCCCGCCCAGGGCGAGCTCGAGGTCCGTGCCCGCCGCATCGGAGCTAACGAGATCGACGTAGTTGATCTGTGCGCCGGCATTGTGGAGGCGCAGCGCCAGTATGCCGGAGCGGACCGCGGCAAAGACGGCATCCCGGAATTCGCGGAATTCCTGATGAGTTCGCCCGGCAAAAACGACGGCCTTTACTCCGAAGGATCCCCCCGCATTCCTAAAGAACTCGCTCAGGCCGAGATTCGTCCGGGCAACGCCAAGCCGGTCGCGTATCGCGGCTATTACTTCCGCATCCTCACGTCGCAGTCCGCGTCGCCATACACCCACGCGCGAAGCTACATGGTGAACGGCAAGCGCATGTTGGGCGGATTCGCGCTCGTCGCCTGGCCGGCGCAGTATGGCGTCACCGGCATCCGTACGTTCATTGTCAATCAGGATGGCGTGATTTATGAAAAAGACCTGGGCGCACCGGCGTCGAATCTGACGCCTCCAGTCAGGACCTTCGCGCCCGACCGGACATGGACCCGCGTCGATGAATAACGTCAATATCGAATATCTCTCGCGCAAGCTGCGCGCGAAACAGCAGGAGCTTCTTTCCGATCTGGGCCGCCGCCGTAAGGACGCCCGCGCGGGCGGCCAGGCGGAGGTCCGGGATACCTACGATAGCGCCGAAGCGAGCCAGACCACGGCGGAGTCGATGGAGGAGATCACCCTCGAATCCCGCACGCTGGAGCAGGTGACGGACGCATTGCGGCGCATGGAGCAGGGCGCGTACGGAAACTGCGTGGTGTGCGGGACTCCCATTGCGGATGCCCGTCTGGAAGC
>JBBIVT010000190.1:3043-4480 GCA_037439565.1 Acidobacteriota bacterium
GACTCAGAGGTCGTGTTCCTTCAGGCGCGGTATCATTATTAGCCGTGCTCCATCGCGTGTTTCTGATCGTATTCTTCGCCGCTTCCGCCGCCTGGACTCTAAGCCGGCCCGACGACATTCCCTTCGAAAAACACACCATCGACCTGGGCGCGAGCGAAACCGCCGCCATCGCCGACATCAATGGCGACGGAAAGCTCGACATCATTTCGGGCGAGAACTGGTACGAAGCCCCGCGCTGGGTGAAGCACAAATTCCGCACCCTCCACTACCAGGACAATTACGTCGACGACTTCAGCGACCTTCCCCTGGACGTCAACGGCGACGGCCGCATGGACGTCGTCAGCGGCTCCTACTTCACGCGCAAGCTGTACTGGATGGAAAATCCGGGCAAAGGCCACGGCGAATGGAAGGAGCACGCGATCGACTCGGGCTATCCCACCGAATTCGCGTTGCTGGTCGATCTCGATAACGACGGCAAGAAGCGCGAAGTGCTTCCCGAATACGACAAGCCGGACGCGCCCCTGGCCTGGTACGAAATTCAGAACGGCGCGTGGGTGAAGCATGTGATCAGTCCCACCAGTTTCGGCCACGGCATCGGCGTGGGCGATGTGAACGGCGACGGCCGCAACGACATCCTGACGCCGAAGGGCTGGTTCGAAGCGCCTCCCGATCCGCGCGCGGGGACGTGGACGTGGCATCCCGATTTCGACCTCGGCTCGGTCGGGTTCATGTTTGTGCTCGACGTGAACGGAGACGGTCGCAACGACATCGTGACGTCGATGGCCCACAATTACGGCATTTTCTGGCTTGAACAGCAGGCCGATGGCAAGTGGGTCAAGCGCATGATCGACGAAAGCTGGTCCCAGGGGCACGCCATGACCATGGCCGATTTAAACGGGGACGGCAAAATGGATTTCGTCACCGGAAAGCGCTTCATGGCGCACAACGGCCGCGACCCCGGCGAGCGCGAGCCGCTCGGCGTCTACTGGTATGAATACTTGAAGACCGACGACGGCAAGAGCATCCAGTGGGTGAAGCACGTTGTCGATTATTCGACACGCGCGGGCGGCGGTATGCAGATTCCGGTGGCCGATATCGACGGCGACGGCGATCCGGACTTCGTGACCGGCGGCAAGAGCGGCCTCTTTTTATTTGAGAACATGACAAGGAAGCCCCTATGAAAACCATCTCTCTATTCCTTCTGACTCTCGGCCTGGCCAATGCCGCCTCGCTGCTGGTCCTGTCGAAAGGCGATCTGACGCTCGCGATCGTCGATCCATCCACATTGAAAGTGGTCGCGAAAATGCCCTCTGGCCCCGATCCGCATGAAGTGGCCGCCTCCTCCGACGGCAAGACCGCGTACATTTCGAATTACGGCAGTGGCGCGTACAACACCATCACCGTGGTCGATCTGATTGCGCACAGGACAACGGGAAC
>JBBIVT010000191.1:0-4328 GCA_037439565.1 Acidobacteriota bacterium
AGGGTGAGCGCCAGCGTCATGATCGCGACGCCGCCCAAGTCGAGGCGCCGGGCCTTAGGCGAGCGGGATTCCTTGACGAGCTTCGCAGCGGCGATCACGGTCACCAGGCCGACCGGCAGGTTGATCAAAAAAATCGGCCGCCAACTCAGACCAAAGACGTTGGCGCTCACCAGCAGCCCGCCCAGGACGTTTCCTGAAAACGACGATGTGCCGATCACCGTGCCGAACAGTCCAAAAGCCTTCGCCCGTTCGTTCTGCGGGAAAGTGACCTGCATGATCGCCAGCACCTGCGGAAACAGCAGTGCGCCTGAGATGCCCTGCAGTGCGCGGGCCGCGATCAGGAAGACCGGGGAAGGCGCGAGACCGCACAGCATGGAGGCGATCGTAAACGCGGTCACGCCCCACATGAACATCCGCTTTCGTCCGTAGATATCTCCGAGCCTGCCTCCCGAAATCAAGAGCACCGAATACGTCAGCCCGTAGCTGGCGATCACCAGTTGCACCTCGGCAAACGTGGCATGCAGATTTGCCCGGATGGAAGGAATCGAGACGTTCACGACGAAAAAATCAAGACCGACCAGAAACGCCGCCGCCAGGATGACGGCGAGCGATTTCCAGCGGCCTGCGTCCGGACTGCCGGCAACCGGCGCCGCAGCGGCAGCGGTTGAAGCGGACGGCGTTTTCATCAATGATCTCCTTCCATACCCTGGTCCTGTTACACTAACCCGAAAGGTGACCCGGCTGCCACATTCACTGTCGAATTTTTTTATTTTCTGGGGTCTTGCGTTGGTGGCGCCATTCGGAATGTCGGCGGAACGGGCAAAAGTGATCCTTTTGGGGTCCGGGACTCCGATCCCTGACCCTTCCAGTTCCGGCCCTTGTGTCGCCGTCGTGGTAAACGGTCAGGCGTATCTGTTCGATGCCGGTCCCGGCGTCGTCCGCCAGGCGGAGGCTGCCGCCGAGAAGTTCCGCACGGCCGCGCTCGACGCGACCAATCTGACGCGGCTCTTTATCACGCACCTCCACTCCGACCATACGCTGGGATATCCGGATTTGATGCTCACGACGTGGGTTGTTGGACGCAGGCAGCCGCTGGAGGTGTACGGTCCCGTGGGCATCGCGTCGATGACCGACCATCTGATGCAGGCATACGCCGCGGATATCGAGATCCGCACGGAGGGCGCCGAAGGCCTAAGCAAGCGGGCGCTGACCGTGAATGTCCATGAAATTTCAAGCGCCGGAATGGTTTACCGCGATGCGAACGTAACGGTGCAAGCCATTTCTGTTTCCCACGGTTCCTGGCCTCAGGCGTTTGGCTATGCGATCGATGCGGCGGGCCGCTCGATTGTCATCTCCGGTGACACCACTCCCAGCGAGGCGATCGTTGAAGCGTGCCACGGATGCGATGTTCTGGTTCACGAAGTGTATTCAGCGGATCGGTTCGATCTTGTCTTCGGCGCTCGCCGTGGACAGTATCATTCGAGCTTTCATACCTCCACCCGGCAACTGGCCGAACTGGCCTCCAAGGCAAAACCCAAGCTCCTGGTGCTGTATCACCAGTTGTACTTTGGGCCTCGCGAAGAAGTGGACCTGGAGAAAGAAATCCGCCGGTCCTACACAGGCATTGTCGTGAGCGGCCGGGACCTCACGGCTTATTAGCGCCCGACAGGAACTCCAGGATTTTTTTCATGAGCCGCTCGTTTTGATCCGTAGCGAAGAGGTTTTGCGCATGCGCCGACCCTTCCAGCATCAATAGTTCTTTGGGCTCCGGCGCTTTTGCATATTGTTCCTTCACGCGCGGCGTGATCGGATCGCCCTGCGCCGTGGCATACAGCTTCGGACACGCGATTCTTTCCGGGTGCTCAATCGGTACGGGCGCCAATAAAATCAGCCGGTCGATAGCGCCGGGGGCGCCCTTGACGACGGCATTTGCCGAAGCGCCTCCACCCATGCTCGCCCCGATCACCGCGATGGTCTTTGCTCCGTGCCCGCGAAGGTAATCGGCTGCGGCGAGCACATCGAGATACATCTCATCGTGTGGCGATGAAGACTTCGGACCGCCGTGCGATTTGCCGTAGCCGCGGAAGTCGATGGCGACCACCCGGAACCCAGCCTTTTCCAGTTGGGCCGCCTGCTCCTTCCAACTCGCTTTGTCGAACTTCATGCCGTGCGCCAGCACGACTCCGCGATCCCCCGCGCCGTAAAGATCGGCATAGACAACACCGCCATCCTGCGACGGGAAGGAGATCTCTTGCGGCCCTGCGAAAAGGGTTGTCATCGTCAATACCCCCAAAATCAGCCTCAGGATCATCTGGTTCCTTTTTCTTCTCGACACAGTCTTAACGCTACCGCAACGCCGTGTCTCCTGGAAACACCTGCTCGACTTGCGGCTTGTGGGCAACAGTGGTCTAATGGGAAAACTCAATTCAGCGAAAGGCCGGAGGCAGAAGCGTCATGGCGCGCCCGCTTCGGACTGGATGGCAGAGTGGGAACGGAAAGCAACGGAGGTCTCTGATGGAACTGGCTTGGCCTAAAAAGACTCGGGAGATGCACAACCAGCACATCGATTCCACATTTTGGAACGATTTTAGGTTCCGGGATGACGATATTGTCATCTCGACCTATGCCAAGTCCGGCACCACCTGGATGCAGCAGATCATCTCGCAGATGCTGTTCCAGGGCGACACTTCCCAGGACACACAGGCAATGTCCCCTTGGATCGACTTCCGTCTCCCGCCGAAAGAGATCAAGTTGGCTGCCGTGGAGGCGCAGACGCACCGCCGCTTCGTGAAGACCCATCTTCCGGTCGATGCCCTTGTTTTCTCTCCAAAAGCCAAATACGTCTATATCGGACGTGATGGCCGCGACGTCTTGTGGAGCCTCTACAACCACCATGCCATGGGCAATGAGGCAATGTACGATGCGCTGAACAATAGCCCCGGCCGGGTGGGCCCGCCTCTGGAGCCGCCGCCGGCGGATATTCGCGAATACTGGCGCACCTGGCTGGATCGGGACGGATTCCCTTACTGGTCGCTGTGGGACAACGTGCGCACCTGGTGGGAGATCCGAAATCTTCCAAATGTACTGATGGTCCACTTCGACGTTTTGAAGAAAAACATGCCTCAGGAGATGCGGCGGATCGCCAACTTTCTTGAGATCCCAATCGACGAATCCAAGTGGGACACCATCGTCGAGCACTGCACTTTCGACTGGATGAAGGAACACGGCGAAAAGATTGTTCCCATGGGCGGAGCCATGTGGGTGGGCGGCACGAAAACCTTCATCAACAAGGGCACCAACGGGCGCTGGCGGGAGACGCTGACCGCAGCGGAATCCGCGGAATACGAGGCCAAGGCGCTGGCCGAGTTGGGTCCGGAATGTGCTCGCTGGCTCGCAACCGGCGAAGGTTTGTAGGGCGAGAGACCGGAAAGGAATTGAATGCAACCTGAACTTCCCAAGAAGCTGCACGAATATACGAACCACCCGATCATCGACAGCACCCGATGGCGCGTTTATAATCATCGCCCTGGGGACGTCATCATCTCGACCTCGTACAAGACGGGCACAACCTGGATGCAAACCATCGTGGCGAATCTGATCTTCCAGGATGGGGCGTTCCCTGCGCCTGTCAGCGTGATGTCGCCTTGGCTCGATATGGCGATCCCTCCTCTCGACCAGATCTCCCAGGCGCTTGAGGCCCAGACTCATCGACGCTTCATCAAGACCCATCTGGCGCTGGACGGCCTGCCGTTTTTCGAAACCGCTCGCTATGTGGTGGTGGGCCGCGACGTGCGGGACGTCTTCATGTCGATCTGGAATCACCACTCGGGCTACTCGGAGAAGATCATGGCGCTCTCTCAGGAGCGCGCCGCATCGTTCGGCCGTGAGTTCCCCGATTACAAAGACATTCACGAAATGTTCCAGGCGTGGATCGGCAAGAGCTGGTTCGATTGGGAGAGTTCGGGCTTCCCCTACTGGTCCCATCTGCATCACGCGCAGACGTGGTGGGACTACCGTGACCTGCCCAACATCCTGCTGGTTCACTTCGCGGATTTACTGGAAAATCCCGAGCAGCAGATTCGCAGGATTGCGAAGCATCTCGACATCGCCATTGACGAAACACTCCTTCCCGGTATCCTGCAGCGAATCTCTTTCAATGGCATGAAAGAGAACTTCGGAGCGATCATGCCGGAGGCGAAGGAGCTGTTTCGCGAGGGCGCGAAGACGTTCATGAATAAGGGCACGAATGGACGATGGCAGGGCGTCCTCACCGAAGCGGAACTGGATCAATGCCGCAAAGCTGTCGAACGGGAACTGACGCCCGATTG
>JBBIVT010000192.1:0-4257 GCA_037439565.1 Acidobacteriota bacterium
TGCGCCGCCAGAACCAGCAAAAACGGGGCGATCAGCAACCGGGCCGCAACAGTCTTCATGGTTCCGATTTTATCACCCGGTGCGAGCATCGGCGATATAATGCCGGATAGACCTCATGAGGCCAGGCCGTTCTGCCCGTCTCGCCGGTTGCGCTCTTGCTCTGCTCGCCCCGGCGCTTTGGGGTGCTGCCGTGGGAGAAGAGTGCGCGGTCTGCCACCCCAGGGAGACTGCGGCATTTCAGAAATCGCGGATGGGAAATTCGCTTGCGCCCCCCACGTCGATTGCGGGAGGAAAAGTCAGCCGCCCGGCGCAGCGGGTCGAAATTTCCATCACCGAGCGCGACGGCCGCATGGTCCATGCGCTCTCGGAAAGCGGCCTGACGGCGGAATATCCCATCGCCTATCAGATTGGCGCAGGCAAGGTCGGCTATACCTACATCGTCCGGATCGGCGATTATCTGTTCGAGTCGCCGGCGTCGTGGTACCGCACGACGGGCTGGGATTGGTCGCCTGGTTATGACCACATGGCGGCGGTGGATTTCGACCGGCTGGTCGACTCCGGATGCATATTCTGCCATGCCAGCAATGCCAAGTTTGTGGGTAGCGACGGCCGCCGCTTTTCCGGCGAGCCGATGGAGCCGATCGGCTGCGGCCGCTGCCATGGGCCCACCGGGGCGCACGTTGCCGATCCTTCGGCGAAAAACATCGTGAATCCCGCGAAGCTCAGCGGGCGCGCGCGCAACAGCATCTGCGAGCAATGCCATCTGGAGGGCATCACCAGGCTGCTGAATCCGGGAAAGAAATGGAGCGACTATCATCCGGGCGAGCCCTTGGAGCGTACCGCGGTCACGATTCTGCTGACGGAAAATAAAGCGGGGCAGAAGGAGGAAATCAGCGCCGTGGCGCAGGCCGAACAACTCGCTTTGAGCCAGTGCGTCCGTCAAAGTGGAGGCAAACTGTGGTGCGCGACATGCCACGATCCGCACGGCGAAAGCGTCGACCGGCGTGAGCAGATGCGCCAGATTTGCCAGTCCTGTCATCCGTCCTACGCCAATGCGGTGTCCAAGGCGACGCACGGATCTCTCACCGATTGCGTGAATTGCCACATGCCCAGGCTGACGCCCGACGACATTCCGCACACGGCGTCCACTGACCATCGCATTGTGCGCCGGCCCGCGCCGCTGCCTGACGGGAACGCCGCCGACGCGGAGATTTCCCTGTGGCAGGACCCTCCGGCGCAGGTTCGCGCGCGGGATCTGGCGGTGGCGTCGTTGACTATCGGAGGACTGAAGGACCTGCCGTATCTGCGCGCGCAGGGCGTGAAGATGCTGGAAGCGTTGCCGCCGCGCGAGCGGGACAGCGATCCGGCGGTGTTGTCTAGCCTCATTTCGATCCGCCTGAAGGACCGGGAGCCGGGCAAGGCGGAGGAGCTGGCCCGGAAGGCGGTTCAACTCCAGCCCGACAGTGCGTTTGCTTCGCTAAATCTGGCGTTTGCCCTGCAAGACGGCGCAAACCAGGAGGGCGCGGAAAAACAACTGCTGGAGACCATCAAGCTCGACGCATCCCTGCAGCAGGCCTGGACGAATTTGACGTTTCTTTATGAAAAGCAGAAGCGCGAAGGGGACCGGGTCGCGCTGCTCGACCGTTTTCTGGAGTGGAATCCGCAAAACATCTGGTTCCGTCAGTTGAAGGCGATTTTGGCGCGGCCTTAACCGGGCTGCGCGCGCCATGAGGTTCGGCGGGCGTGTTATCGTGTGTCTGAGAAATGAAGGTCCTGGGCCGCGCAGTTGCGTCCGTGGTGTTGGTTTTTGCCGCTTCCGGCGCGCAACAGCCCCCTTTTGACGACATCGTTGTCCAGGCCACCGCGGCGCGCGAGGCGAATGATGTCTCCAAGGCTATGGGATTGTACCGCCAGGCACTGGAAATCAAACCGGATTGGGCGGAAGGATGGTGGTTCCTGGGGACGCTCGCCTACGACAGTGACCGCTACGCGGACGGCGAAAGCGCGTTTTCACAGTTTGTGAAACTGGACGGCAGAAACCCGATGGCGTGGGGCTTTCTGGGTCTGTGCGAGTTTGAGACGGGTGGGTATGAGCGGGCGCTCGACCATCTCCGGCGGGCGTTCGAGACCGGCTCCGGCGTGGAGCCTTCGATCGATCAGGTCCTGCGGTTTCACGAAGTGCTTCTCCTCGATAAGCTCGGGTTGTTCGACCAGGCGATGCCAAAACTGCGGCCGTTCGTGCGGCAGGGGCTGAAGAATAATATGCTGCTGTCGGCCGTCGGACTCACGGCGCTGCGCCGCGCCCAGTTGCCTCAGGAGATTTCCGCGAAGGATCAGCCGCTGGTGTCGGCGGCGGGACAGGCGGCGTATTTCTGGATGGCGGGAGACGATGGAAGTACCGCGCCGGCATTCAAGGCGCTGCTGGAGAATTATCCGCAGGCGCCCGGGGTTCATTATCTTTACGCGACCTACCTGCTCGCCTTCCGGCCGGCGGAGGAAGCCTACGCCGAATTGAAGCGCGAATTGGAAGTAAATCCGCATAGCGCGGATGCGCGCGCGACCATCGCGCTGCTGATGGTTCGGGCGGGAGGAGAATCTGCGGCATTGCCGCTGGCCAGGCAGGCGGCCGAAGACGGGCCGGCCTGTCCGATGGCGCAATATGCCTACGGCCTGATCCTTGGGCCGGCGGGGCATTTCGAGGAGGCGATCAAGCGTTTGGAAACGGCGGTGCGGCTCGATCCGTCCAGTGTGGAGTACCACATGGGGCTCGCCCGCGCATATTCCCGAGCGGGCCGCGCCGAAGACGCGCGGCGCGAGCGCCAGGTGTCGATTCAGATGGCAAGGGAGGGCGACGCGAATGGCCCTCGCTAGGATTTGGGCCTTGGCGGCGCTCGTCCCGGCGGCGCTGTCGGCGCAGTCCGACCATCCCTGCGCGGCGTGTCACCCGGCGGAAGCCGCATCGCAGCCGCGCACCTTGATGGGCCGGGCCATGGAGACGCCGGGCCGCCAGGAACTACTGAAGCAGCGGCCCAAGTGGAGCGTCGAGGCCAACGGCTATCGCTACAGTATTGAAAGCAAGGATGGCATCAACATCTACACGGTGACGGACGGATCGAGTTCCCTGTCGCTGCCGATCCGCTATGCGTTCGGAACCGGCGCCGCCGGGCAGACGTTCGTCTTCGAGCAGAACGGGCGCTTTTACGAGAGCATGGTGAGCTACTATCGTGGCCTCGACAGTCTGGCGATCACGGTGGGCAGTGAAAAGTTGAAGCCGAAGAGCCTGGTGGAGGCGATGGGCCGGGACATCTCCGGGAGCGAAGCCTTGCGCTGCTTCGGATGCCACAGCACGAATGGTGTGAGCCAGGGCAACGTGACACTCGATACGATGCGTCCCGGGCTGCAGTGCGAACATTGCCACCCCGGAGCGACCGCCCACATGGAGGCCCTAAGGGCGGGCCGGGAAGCAGCGATTCCGAAGAGGCTCGGCGAACTGTCGGCCGAGGATATGTCGGAGAACTGCGGCGAGTGCCACCGGACTTGGGACACTGTGGTGCGCATGCGGACCTGGGGCGAGGTGAATGTCCGTTTTGAGCCGTACCGGCTGGCCAATAGCAAGTGCTTCCTCGGCAATGATGACCGGATCAAGTGTACGGCCTGCCATAATCCTCACGCCGATCTGGTCCGCGACGATGCGGCGTATGACGCCAAGTGCCAGTCGTGCCATGGAAAAGCGTCCGCGGCCGGGAAAGCGATGCAGAAGCCGTGTCCGGTGTCCGGCCGAAACTGTGTGAGCTGCCACATGCCGAAGGTGGAAGTGCCGGGCGGCCACGCGATTTTCGCCGATCACCAGATCCGCATTGTCCACGCCGGGGACAAATATCCGAATTAATCTGGAGGCCCGATGCACTGCCGATGGTTGGGAATCGCAGCCTTACTCGCGACCGCGACGGCTCTGGCCCAGCCCGGTCCGGCCACGCGCTCCACGGAACAAACCGTGTTTTTTTCGGGCGAAGTCGCGCTGCCGGATGGATCGACTCCCGCGGAACCGGTTCGCATCCAGCGAGTCTGCAAGGGCGTCGCGCATGACGAGACCTGGACCGATGCAAAGGGAAAATTCAGCTTTAAAGTGGCCGCGGGGGCTGATTCGGCCACGCCCGATTCCTCTCAAGGGCCGCGAAACTCCGACTTGAGCAGACCCATCGGCAATTCGACGTATTACTCCAATCCCGTCACGACGGCGCTGCGGGACTGCGAAGT
>JBBIVT010000193.1:0-3063 GCA_037439565.1 Acidobacteriota bacterium
GTGGAGACGCCCTGGATGGTGGCCACCACGGGTTGATCGCCCGCGGCGACGCCCGCCGGGATCACGACGTTGAACTGATCCTCTCCCACGCTGGTCATCCCCTCGAACAGCACCGCCGCCGGCTGTCCTCCGATGGTGAACGTGGTCGAACCGGCTAGGGGACCGGGGATGATCGAGCCGGATCCGAACGCCGTGGGGGGGGTGGTGGGGCCGAATCCAGTGCCGTAAAGGACGACGGTGTCTCCCGGCTTCGCCGCACTGCTGACCGCGCCCGGCCCGAACGCCCCCGGCGGCGCGAGATACTCGCCCGTGAGGAGAGTCCCCGCCACATACCGGTTGTTTGGCGGAGAGTACGTGAAGAAGGCCGGACTGTATTGCGCCAGAGGGACGTTGAACGGCGCGCTGGTTCCGGCGGAAGTGGTCACCTCTACCTGGATGTTGCCCGTCGTATTGTCCGGGGGCGCGAGCGCATTGATCTGGGAGGAACTGGTGTACTCCACCGAGGCTTTTGTCCCATCGATGGTGACGGAGACTCCGCCCAGGCTCAGCGGCAGCGCGCCGTTCACGAAATCCGTCAAGGCCCATACGCGAGGCGCCGAGGTCGAAAGGTGCGAACCTTTGATCGTGATCCAGGAGAATCCAGAGAGGCGCGGCGCGCCGCTCGCGTTGTTCGTCACCGAGGAGATTAGCGGTGGCGCGGGCGTGGTATTGAGCATCACGCTTACGTCTCCCCCCGGCAGGCGGCCCAGCAGGGCCGCGAGATCGGACCAGTGGTTGAGTACGCCGGATCCGGAGAAAATAGACGCAACGGCGTTGGAGGTGTATGTGGGAAACGCCAGGTCCGCGGCGCCGTCCCCGTTGAAGTCTTCGACCGCGAACTGGAATGGAAACGGAGAGGACCCGGCGATCGGGATCACGGCCCAGGTCTGAAAGGAGCCGTCGCCGTTCCCCGGGAACTGAACCGCCGAGGCAACCAGTGTAGTCGGATTGAACGTCGCGGCCACCAGATCCGGAATACCGGAGCTGTGCAAGTCCGCTGGAGCGAGATATGTGATAAAGCCCGGATAATTGAGCGTTTGGCCGGCCTGAAATGTTCCGTCGCCCTTGCCTTTGAACACGGCGATGCTCGAGAAAGGGGTGCTCGACCCGATGCTGGATATCGAGGCGATTCCGCCGCCCACCAGATCGACGATGCCATCCCCGTTGACATCGGCAGCGATCAACGCGCCAAGCACCAGACTTACGCTGGAGGGATACTGGGCGGTGATTTTGAAAGCGCCGCTGCCGTCTCCTGTCAGAATGTACAGAATGGAAACGCGTGAGTTGTTGTCGGTGCCGACCAACGCCAGATCCATTTTGCCGTCCCGGTTGAAATCGCCGGCGGCGGCGCCACTGGGAAACAATCCGGTCAAGGGTAACTGCACGGGGCTGCGAAACGTCCCGTCCCCGTTGTTCAAGAGCACGAAGGCGGCGAGATTGGAGAAATTGAAAGCGCCGCCGAGGGTGAGGGAGAGATCCAGCAGTCCGTCGCCATTGAAATCCGCCACCACCGGAGTGGTCCCAATCTCGCCGCCGAAGCCGGACAATACAGCTTGCGGCAATTGAGTAGCCACCGGCGTCCCGAAGCCTTTGGAGGAGGAGGGAATCACAACGATGCTCTGCTGAAACCCGCACACGGCGAGCAGATCCGTTTTTGAACCGCTGTGGACGAAGGCTCCGGCGGCCAGGAAACTGGGCGTGCAGGGTCCCGGGATCGTGAGCACGGTGGGAGCGCCGAAAGTACCGTCGCCGTTGCCCGGGAAAATCGAGATGGAGCTGGAAGCGAGATTGGCGACGGCGAGATCAGGATGGCCGTCGCCATTGAAATCGGCGCTGATCGCAGCCACGGGTCCGTTCTGTGCTGGATAGCTAACGGGCGTGCCGAAACTGGGAGGAGATCCGCCCGATGCGCTCGCGGCCGCCAGAATCAAAATCGCTCCCGCCACCCGCAAAGAATAGGCTATTGGCATGTTTCCCTTTGGACACAGATTCTACCAAAATGAGGGTGCGGCCCGGGCTCCACGCGGCTTACGATAGTAGTCAAGTGCCTTCCTCTAAACCCCTGCTGATCTACGACGGGAAATGCGGTTTCTGCGGGTTGTGGCTGAACTATTGGCGCAGGCTGACCGGAGACCGCGTGGAATATGCGCCCTCGCAGGAAGTGAGCGCACAGTTCCCACAAATCCCCCCGGTGGAATTTTCCAAATCGGTGCAGTTGGTGCGCGCCGACGGATCCGTCGCCAGCGGTGCGCGGGCCGTGTTCGAGACCCTCGGAAAGGAGCAGTTTTATCTGCCGTGGCCGTTCGAATGGGGCTACGCGTTCATCGCCCGGCATCGCGATGTGTTCTATCGCGCCACCGAGTGGACCTTCGGCCTCGATATTCAACCGGCGAGATTCGCGCGGACGCAATGGATTTTCGTGCGTCTTCTGGCGGCGATTTACGCAATTGCCTTCGCATCGCTCAGCGTGCAGGTGAAAGGTTTACTCGGTGCGCACGGGATTCTGCCGGTGACAAAGTATCTGCAGGCGGTCGCCGAGGCCGCTGGCTCCATGCGGTTCTTCGACGTCCCGACGGTGTTCTGGATGAACGCATCGGATCGAGCTTTGGAGGGCGTCTGCTATGCAGGCGTGGCCGCTGCGCTCCTGGTACTCATTGGATTGTTTGAACGCATCGGACTGGCGATTTTGTTTGTCCTGTACCTGTCCCTGAGCGCCGCCGGGCAGGAATTTTTATCGTTCCAATGGGACTCGCTTCTGCTGGAAGCAGGGTTTTTAGCGACTTTCCTCGGGAAATCGCAGGTTTATGTGTGGCTGTACCGGTGGCTGCTGTTCCGGCTGATGTTCTCCTCCGGCCTGGTGAAGCTGCTCAGCCATGACAAATCCTGGCGGGATCTGTCGGCGCTGGGTTTTCATTACTGGACCCAGCCCCTGCCGAACCGCATCGCCTGGTATCTGGCGCAGGCACCCGGTTGGTTTCAGAAATTCTCGACCGGTTGGGTGCTGGTGGTCGAACTCGCGGCGCC
>JBBIVT010000193.1:3163-4256 GCA_037439565.1 Acidobacteriota bacterium
TCGATGGATGGCGAGACCTGGACGCCGTACGCGTTCCGCTATAAGCCCGGCGATCCTGCAAAGGCTCCGCGCTGGGTGGAGCCGCATCAGCCGAGGCTCGACTGGCAGATGTGGTTCGCCGCGATGGGGAACTACCGCGAAAATCCGTGGTTCGTGAGTTTCGCGGTACGCTTGTTGGAAGGATCGGCCGAGGTGAGGAATTTGCTGGACGCCGATCCATTCCAGGGAAGGACTCCGCAGTATGTCCGGGCGGAGTTGTACGATTACTCGTTCACCACTTTTGGGGAGTGGCGCCAAACGGGCAATTGGTGGAAGCGGGAGGCGAAAGGAATTTATTTGCCTCCTGTGGGTTTGAGGGTCACAAGCGGCCTCCAACGCCCCTAAGAATCAACAGCTTTGAATGTAAATTTACCTTAAGGCGTGTAACCAATCGGTACCGGAAACAGGTCTTTACAAATGTCACGGATGGGGAGAAGTTTATGAAAAGCATAGCCATGTATGCGGTTGTCTACACGTCGTTCGCGATGAGCGCGGCGATGGCGCAGGACGCGGTGAAGCAGATCAATGGAACCGTGGTGAATGTGGATGCCGCCGCGAACGAACTCGTGATGAAGTCCGATGCGGGCGGAGAAGTGAAAGTCACATTGGCGCCGAAGCACGCGTTGCGGAAAATCGCGTTAGGCGAAAAGGATTTGAAAAGCGCGGCGGTGATTGAATTCAAGGAGATCGCGGCGGGCGACCGTGTCGCCGCCCGCGGCAAGGAGTCCGAGGACCAGAAAACGATCACGGCGACGCTAATCGTGGTGATGTCTTCCTCCGATGTCGCCAAGAAGCAGGAAGCGGATCGCGCCGATTGGGACAAGCGCGGAGTGAACGGAATCGTGACAGCGGTGGCGGCGGATGCGGTGACGTTGACGGTTCGCACGCTGGCGGGCGCAAAAACGGTGACCGTCATTCCCACGGCGAAGGCGATTGTGCGGCGTTACACGACCGACTCGGTGAAGTTCGCCGACGCGAAGGATTCAACGGTCGGCGAAATCAAGGTGGGCGATCAGGTCCGCGCCCGCGGAGAAAAGAGCGAGGACGGATCGAA
>JBBIVT010000194.1:0-4234 GCA_037439565.1 Acidobacteriota bacterium
CCATCACTTCGTCGGGCTTCTTACCGGTAAGTGTGTAGAGGAAATTGGCCGCGAAGCCGAGGCTGGGGTCGCCCGGCACCACGTCGTGCCCCTTTCGCAGACGGTCAAAAGTGGTGACAATTGTCGCGGTCTGCGCCATCAGCTTCACGGCCTTTTCGGCATTGGCTTCGGGCGACATATCCTTGGCGATGGGATCGTACAAGGAAAGCATGGATACAGCGGTGCGCAGCACGTCCATGGGAGCGCACTTGCCCACTTGCTTCAAAAACGCCGTAACCTCGGCGGGGATCGCGCGATGCGCGACCAGCGCTTTTTTCAGCGCATCGAGTTCCGCCTGCTTGGGCAAAACGCCCTTCCAAAGCAGGAAGATGACTTCCTCAAACATCGCCTTCTCGGCCAGCGTGTGTATATTGAATCCGCGATAACTGAGGATTCCGGCGTCCCCGTCGATGTAGCAAATCTGCGACTCGGCGGCAATAATTCCTTCGAGACCTGCGCCTGTTACAGCCATGTTGTATGTGTACGCTCCCTGGGTAAAAACGTGAAACCACATTCTACCAGGGTAGGAAGGATGCGCGGACGTAAGGGGCGGTTTGTCGCGGTGCTATAGTGTCGAAATACAAAAATCCCGGCGCCACGACGAGCCGAACATAAACGATGTTCGCAGGGAGAAGCCGATGAATCGCAGAGATTTTTTGGGCGGGACTACGCTGCTGGGACTGGGCGGCTGCGCACGTAAGGTAAAAACGGCGGCGGCCGCGATCCCGAATCTCGCGCCCGTTCGCGCGCAAACCGACCGCATCTTCCGGATCACGGTCTGTTCCAGGCCGTTCCGCGCCGCCGGCCCGAGGCTCGACGTGGAACGCGTCGGCGACAAGACCGTGGTGCACAATTACGGGCATGGCGGAAGCGGATGGTCCTTGTCATGGGGATCGGGCGCGGTGGCCGTCGAGAAGGCGATGGCGCTGGGCGAGCGCGAGGTCGCGGTGATCGGCTGCGGGGCGTTGGGGTTGACGTCGGCGCTTCTGTTGCAGCGCGCCGGGGCCCGGGTGACGATTTATGCCAAGGATCGCCCGCCGGACGTGCGCTCCTCCCGGGCCACGGGCTCGTGGACGCCGGATTCGCGGATCGCGCTCACCAGCGCCGCGAGCGCGGAGTTTCCGGCGCTGTGGGAGACGATGGCACGCCGGTCCTTCCAGATGTATCAGAGCTATTTTGGGCTGGCGGGAAATCCAGTGGAGTGGGCGGAACGCTTCACGCTCTCCGACGCTGACCCGGCGGAGGTGCAGGCGGATCGCCGGCAGACGGATACGCTGGGGTTCGCGCATTATCAGGACCGCATCGCGGATATGATGCCTCGCTCCCGGGATCTGGCGCAAGGAACCCATCCCTTCCCCACGCGCTACGCCCGCCAGGGTTCGACTCTTACCTTCAACATCGCCGCCTATTCCAAGCTGCTGATGACGGAGTTCTTCGTCGCGGGCGGCAAAATGGAAACCGTGGAGTTTCACTCGCCTTCCGAATTGGGCCGGCTGCGGGAGAAAGTGGCGATTAACGCCACCGGTTATGGCGCCAGGGCGTTGTGGAAAGACGAATCCATCGTCCCCGTGCGCGGACAAATCGCGTGGCTGATTCCCCAGCCCGAGGTGAACTACGGCGTGCTGTATAAGGGCGTCAACATCCTGGGCCGCCGCGACGGCATCGTGGTGCAGGCAGGCATCAAGTGGTGCAGGCAGGCATCAATGAGATGGAAGGGTATAACGACGCGAGCGAGCAGCCCGACCGCAAGGAGGCCGAAGCCGCCGTCGCCGTAGCCGCGGAATTGTTCGAGCGCATGAGGACGCTGAAGGCCAAAGGCTGACGCTATCATCAAGAAATGCGCTGCTTCGCGCGGCACGGCATTCTTCCGATTGCGTTCGCGGCTTTGCTGCCATCGCAGGCCTTCGATCCGAATGCGCTGCTCGCCTCGGCGATGAAGAAAATTGAGCGCGGGTTCAACCGGCAGCGCCGCTTCACCTGCGATGCCTTCATCGTGCGGGAGTTCTACCGCACCGTTCCGCGTCGCGTGCTGGTAGGGAGAGACCGGCTGCATGTGGAAGTAGCCGTTTTCGAAGGACGGCAGCTTTTTTCCTGGCCAGGCGCGGGCACGTTCCGTTTTAAGACCCTTCAGGAAATGGTTGGCTTAGGCGCTAGTGGAAGCGGCGAGTTCGGACCCTTTGCCGCCAGCTTTCTGGCCGACAGCGATCCGGCGTCGATTCGCTTTCACGGCGGGGGTGATTTGGCCGAGTATACCTACCACGTACCGCTGGCGGCGAGCCACTTTCTGGTCAGTTCCCAGCGAAGCGCGTATGAGGGAAGTTTGTTTGTCGATCCGAAGACCGGCGATCTGCGCCGCTTGGTGATTCACGTGACGGATCCGCCGGCGGGCTCCGGCGTGGTTCATGCCGAGGTCGATACGACGTATGAGGCGGACGCCGGAGGGCCGGATCTGTTCCCTGCCGAGTCCACACTGACGATGGCGCTGGACGGCGATGGCGAGGCGGTCAATCGTGTGACGTATCGCGGCTGCCGCGTGTTCACTGGCGAATCGACGCTGAGTTTCGGCCCTGCGCCCACACCGGAGCAGGGGCAATCCCCCCACGGCAGCGGGTTCCTGCCGGGCTGACCGTGCGCAGCACGATGATCACGCCCGTCGACTCGCGGACCTCCTTCGCGGGAGATGCGGTCGAGGCGCGCGTGCTCGACCCGGTGAAGCACGGCAAGCAGGTAGTGATTCCCAAAGGAGCCGTGCTGCGTGGCCGGATCGCGCGGCTGGAGCAGCAGTATTTGCCGGGCGCATCGGTGAAGCTGAGCCTCCGGTTCGACTCCGTCGCGTTCAACGGCACGAATATGGAGATTTCTCTGGCCGCGCGCCCAAACCTAAATGCCGCGATCCCCAATCCGTGGCAACCCTACATTGAAGGAGTCGCGAGCATTCAGGTGTTCGCCACCGACCACATGCGTCTGGATAATCACACCGTCAGCATTTGGGAGACGTACTAATTAAAGGTTGGCTTCCGCCGGCGATTGGCGCGGCAGCACCCGGTTAAGGAAGTCCTGGATGAGCCCGTCGACCCGTTCGATCGCGGCTGCGGAAAACGCGTGATCCTCCTCCGGCTCGATGTTGAGTTCGCAAGCAAATCCCCGAAGGGAGCAGAGTTCGGCCAATTGACGCGCATTGAACACCGGGACGGTACGGTCCTTGCCGCCATGCAGAATCAGGAGCGGCGGCAGCCAGTTCACCTCCCGATACGCGTCGGGCAGGCTGCCGCTCCAATCGACGACACCGGCGAGGCGCGGTTCCATCGCGGCCGCCGCAAGCGCAACCGAAGCGCCGAGCGAGTAGCCGGCGATGGCGATGCGCTCCGGCGGAATCCCGTTGCGTGATCCGATAAAGCCAATCGCGTCCAGCACGGTGCGAGCCCAGATTTCGTAATGCAACTCCGGATCGCCGGCGCTGCCCCGCGTCGCGTCAAGGTAGTGGGGCACGTAGACGCGGCGGCCGCCCCTTGCAAGAAGCCTCGCCTGCGCTTCCAGGGGAAAGCCCGTTGCCCGGAGGCCGCCGGAGCCGTATAACAGGACGACGGCTTGGGCCGCATCTCCCGCTACGGCGTATTCGTCGAAGCCAATTTTTCCGGCGTGGCCCTGAAAGTCACTTGTTTTGTGCTGGATATCCGCTCCCGCAGCCAGGGCCGCGAAGGCTGCCGCCACGGTGAGGATTCGAATAGAGGCGTCCATCGAGCCTAAGGTTAGCAAAGCTAAATCTCTATGCAACCATGTTGCCACTAGGCTCATCCAAGGAATAGACTAAAAGGGATTTCGTAATGCGTCGGATTAGCGTCCTAACTTTAATCGTTTCATCGTTTTTGTCTGCGGCCACGCCCGACTTGAGCCGCGCCCAGCTGTTGTATCAGCGCACGGAATACCGGGAATCCCTGGCGTTGCTGGAAAAAAATCGGGTTCAAGACTCGGCCTCGCTCCAGTTGATGGGGCAGAACTTGTTCATGCTCGGCGAGTATAAAAAGGCGACCGAAGTGCTTGAAAAAGCGGCCGCTTTGGACCCGAATAACCCGAAACTTCTGCACTGGCTGGGCCGAGTGTATGGCCGGCGCGCGGAGACGTCAAATCCCTTCGCAGCTCCGGGATGGGCCACCAAAACGCGGCAGATGCTGGAGAAATCCGTGGAACTCGATCC
>JBBIVT010000195.1:0-4133 GCA_037439565.1 Acidobacteriota bacterium
GGCGTCCTGTGCAATTCCTGGGAGCTTTCCACCAGCCGGAAACGCGTCCCGAATTCGTCATGCAGCGACGCGGCGTCATATCGCATCACATCGAGGCCGCTGCACTTCCGCGGACCCTCCGGTCCGAACGTACTCACAATGACGTGGCCTCCCGGTTTCACCGCCCGCGACACGTTCCGGACGTAAGCCAGCCGCTCCTCCGGCTTGGTCAGGAAATGAAAAACCGCTCGATCATGCCACACGTCGAAGCACCGCGCGGGAAAATGCTTCTCCGTCACATCCGCGCGCAGCCATCGAATCGACTTGGATGCCTCGCCCAGACGCTTCTTCGCCAACTCGATCGCCGCCTCTGAGATGTCGAGAACGGTAAGGTCGCCGTAACCCGCTGCCATCAGATCGTCAACTAAGGTGGAAGCGCCCGCCCCGACATCGATGATGGAAGCCGACCGGTTTCCAGCCGCGCGTTCGATCAGGTCAAGCGAGGTCTGCAAGTGGGGCAGGAACCAGCTCACCTGATCGGGCGCTTTGGTGCCATAAACCCGTTCCCAGTGCTCCTGAAGATCCATTTCTAGTCAGTTTACCGCCCCTGCTCGCGCCGGGAGTTTTACCCTGTCAGGATCAGGGTATCATCGCAGGACGCGAGGGCGATTACGGGAATCGCGATGAATCGCCCCCACCACTTGACTTTCTTCGGCTTCGTAAAGTATTGTAATTTTAATTCACGGTTTCGCGACCAGGTCGTAACGGAACTCTAGTCAGCGTCACTTCCAACGGACTCCGGGCCGAGTCTATCAAATATCCATTTCCATTCAAGGGGTAAGTGTATGAAATATTTGGCTACGATCGGGCTGCTCGCATTCTCGTCCTTTTCGGCCTTCGGACAGTCCGTGGGCTCGATTTCAGGCACCGTCAAGGATTCTTCGGGCGCAGTCGTGCCCGCCGTCAAGCTGACGCTCACCAGCACCGCCACCAACGCGCAGATTACCGCGGTTGCCAATCCTCAGGGCGAATTCCAGTTCCTAAGGCTGCCCCCCACCACCTACTCCCTCACCGCCGAGGCCAGCGGCTTCAAGCGAATTTCCGCATCCTCGGTACTCGTGCAGGTCGATCAGATCACTCACCTCGAACTGACCCTTGAAGTCGGCGCCGTCAGCGACTCGGTGCAGGTGGAAAGCGTGGCGCCTTTGCTCGAAAACGACAAAAGCACCATGAGCAGCGTCGTCGAAAATCGGGAAATCATCAATATGCCGCTCAATTCGCGGCAGGTGCTCGATCTGGCCCTCATCACGCCCGGCGTGGTCCCGACGGCCGCAGGCACCCAGGTGCTCAGCTTCAACGTCGCTGGCGCGCGCTCCCAGTCGAACGTCTTCATGTGGGACGGCGTCAGCAACATGGACACCCAGGTCAACGGTTCGCTGAATAACTTCCGTATCACCGACGCCGTGCAGGAGTTTTCCGTGCAAACCAGCGTCGCCTCGGCCGAATTCGGACGCGGCACGGGCGGCGAAGTGGACGTCGTCACCAAGAGCGGCACCAACCAGTTCCACGGCACTGCCTTCGAGTATCTTCGCAACAACGACCTCGACGCAGCGGACTTCTTCATCAACCGCAATGGCGCCCCCAAGACGCCCCTCCACCGTAACCAGTTCGGCGGCGGACTCGGCGGCCCCATCAAGAAAAACAAGTTATTCTTCTTCGGTTATTACGAGGGTTTCCGCCAGGTGGCACCCACGCCGAGCAGCACCATCGTCCCCACCGCCGCCCAGCGCGCCGCGGTTACCGACCCCATTTCCCGAAATCTTCTGCAATTCTTTCCCCTGCCCAACACCTCCGTGGCCGGCTCCGCCATCAACTTTATCGCCAACGCCGGCTCCACCGACTTCGACCACACCGGCCTGATTAAAGTGGATTACACCATCAGCGCCAACGACGCCATGACCTTCCGCTTTGCCGATTTCCAGGGCACCACCTTCTCGCCTGGCGCTCTGCCGACGCAGGGAGGCGTGGGCAACGTACCAGTGAGCCGCAGCGCCGTGGTCACCGAAAACCATACCTTCAGTCCGACGTTGCTGAACGAACTGCGCCTCGGCTATTCACGCAACCAGACATTCATCACCGTGCAGGACGTCGGCTTTAACGCCGCCACTGTGCTCCAACTCAACGGTGTGCCCCTGCAGGGTGTGGTCGACGGATCGAAAAATCTGCTCGACTCCGGCCTCCCCACCATCAACATCGGCGGAGGCTTTGCGCCGCTGGGCTCCACCAGCAATCTGCCCCAGGGCCGCATCACCAATACCGAGGAAATTTTCGACAACGTCTCCTGGGTCTCCCCCTTCGGCGCCAGCAAGCACTCCTTCCGCATGGGCTATCACATCCGCCAGGAGCAGGCCCGCCGCTATCTGGACGGTTCCTCGCGCGGCGCCTTCAGCTTCGTCAACTTCAACGATTTTGCCGCCGGCCTGGTCAACTCCTCCAGCTTCCGCTCAGGCAGCACACTTGCTTATTGGGACCGTTTTCCCTGGGACCTTTACTTTCAGGATCAGTACAAGGTCAAGGACAACCTGACCATCAACTACGGAATCCGCTATGAGTACCCTTCGGCCATTTACCAGGAGCGCGCCCAGGCCACCAACTTCATCCCCGGCGTTGGACCGGTCTTGCTGGGAACGAATCAACTGCTGACCATCAATCCGAACGGCTTCGGACCCTCGGCCCTGGGCTACGCGCAGGCCCCCTTCACCCTGAGCAACAGCGGCGTCCACTCCGATAAGAACAATTTCGCGCCCATCGTGGGCATTGCCTACACGCCCCGCTTCGCCAAAAAGCTGTTCGGCAACGGCGACACCGTCATCCGTACCGGCTTCCGCGTCGGCTATGACGACATTTTCAACAATATTCCCGCCAACATGGGCCTCAACGCCCCCTATAGCCTGACCACCACGCAAACTGCCAACGTCACGCAGCCCGGCAAGTTTTCCTGGGCCACCGGCTTTAATCAGAACGTGCCTCTCGTGAAGTTTTATCCAGGGACCACCACCCCCAAGGTCGGCCTGGTAGGCTTCAGCGCCGAGGATCCGAGTATCCGCAGCTCCTACATGTATCAGTACAACCTCGGCATTCAGAGAAGGATCGGCCAGCAGTTCTCCATCGAAGCCGATTACCAGGGCAGCGCCGGCCACAAGCTGGGCCTCTTCATCAATCAGAACGAACCCTACGTCACCGTCAACGATCCCACCAAGATCGGCTCCGCCTCGCCGAACGTGCAGGCCTTCCCCTATCCCTTGTTTGGCTCCATCGGGACCGGCGCCAATATTGGCAACTCGATTTACAACGGCCTGGTCACCACCGCCAAATATCAGTCGCGCCATGGCTACTTTTTGCAGGCGTCCTACACCTACAGCAAATCCATCGACGACAGCTCGGCGTTTTTCGGCTCCAGCGCCACGAACTCCAGCAGCGCGGCGAACCCCCGCCAGCTTAACCTCGAACGCGGTCCTTCCGACTTCGATACCCGCCACCGCGCCGTCGTTGTCTACAACGTCGATGCCCCCATCGGGCCAGGCCATCGTGTGTTCGGCTGGAACAACCCCGTCAATCGCGAGTTGCTGGGCGGCTGGCAGATCTCCGGTATCACCACGGCCCAGAGCGGACAGCCGTTCACCGTCTATAATTCGGCACAGGATTTCAGTGGCTTCAATACGTTCTCAGACCGTCCGGACTTCATCGGCGCGGGGCCCGTTCCCACCAACTACACCAACCCCAACGCCGCTTTCGGCACGCCTGGGCTTCCCGGACTCGGCTTCTTCTCCGTGACCCCGCCGACCGGCCGCGTCGGCACGCTGGGCCGCAATACCTTCTACGGCCCGTCGATCGTCAACTACGATCTGTCCGCCGCCAAGAGCTTCCGTCTGTGGAGCGAGGCGTCGTCGCTGCAGCTACGCGCCGATTTCTTTAACGTGTTTAACCACACCAATTTCGCCAACCCGGATCACAATCAGGCCGACAAGACCTTCGGCCAGATCTTCCAGACCGTGGGCACCGCCACCGCAACCTCCGTCGGCACCACCGCCGGCCCGTTCGGAGGCCCCCGCCAGATTCAGATGGCGCTGCGCCTGACGTTCTGAGGCCGTCAA
>JBBIVT010000196.1:0-3890 GCA_037439565.1 Acidobacteriota bacterium
GCGCCCATAATACTTGCTGTAGTGACCGTAGTAGTAGTAATACCCGGCGCTCACGTCGCGATGCACTTCGTTCAGTACAATCCCCACCAGGTTTGCCCGCAGCCGGGCCAGCGTGGTGATCACCGAGCTCAGCGCCTTCCTGCTGGTGTCTCCGGCCCGCGCCACCACGATCACTCCGTCCACAGCCGTCGCCATCTGCAGGGGCTCGGCGAAGCCCAGCAGCGGCGGAGCGTCCAGCACAACCAGGTCGTATTCGCGGGTGGCTTCCTCGATCAGTTCGGCCAGCCCCATGCCGATAAGATCCGACGCGCGGCGCGTGGCCGGACCCGCCGGCAGAATGTGGAGGCCGCCCGGACCGTCTATCTCCACCACGGCGTCCAGCCAGGAGACTTCCTTCATCAGCACGTTCGACAATCCCACGGTGTTCGGCGCCTGGAACAAACGGTGCACGCTAGGGCGGCGCAAATCGCCGTCGATCAACAGCGTGCGTTTATGTTGGCTGGCGTGCGTGGCGGCCAGGTGCGCGGCCACCGTTGACTTCCCCTCCGAAGGCGACGCGCTGGTCATCAGGACGCTCCGTAGACGGCGGTCGAAATCCGTCAGCAGGATCGAGTTCCGCAGCGTCCGGATCGCTTCCTCGTAATTGGAGAGCGCGCCGGGCTCGGCATTCAGGCGGTCTTCGTTCGCGATGCGCGCCAGCGCCGCTCCGTTTGCATGCACGGCGCCCGGGCCGCGGATGTTCGTATGATGCACGGGGCTCAGGCGCCGCTTCCAATCCTTCACAGCCGGCAGCGAGCCGATGACGTCCGTATTCATCCATCGCGCCACCTGGTCCGGATCGCGAATCGTGTTGTCCAGCACGTCGCTCATCACCGCCGCGCCCACGCCGCAAAATGCCGCGAACAGAAACGCCAGCAGCACGTTCAGCCAGGTGATGGGAAACACCGGCTTCAAGCCCGGCCGCGCCGGATCCGCCACGCGAATCATGCTGTTCTGAAAACTCGCGTTGATGCCAGCTTCCTTGATTTTGCGGATCAGCTCCTCGTACAGCTTCTTATCGCCCTCGGCCTCGCGCTTCAGCGTTTGATATTCGAAAGAATGCGAATTCAGGCTGTCGAACTCGGCCTTGGTCTCCTTCACCGCGGTTTCCAGCATCCGTTCGCGATTCACCGCCTCGCGGTACTCAATCTCCACGCGCAGCGCGATGCTGGCCCGCGTCGCGGCGATCTGCTGTTCCAGCTCTCGCACGCGGGCCTGCGCCTTCTTGTACTCCGGATGATTGAGGCCATAGTGGTTCTTCGCTTCGGCGAATTTCTGTTCGGCCTCGTTGAGCGAATCCGTCAACTCCTTCAGCGCGTCGCCCTGGGTCGACACCTGAGCCGCCGCAAGAGTTCCGTCTTTCACGGATGCATAGGCCGCTTCCTTCTTCACCCGGTCTCCTTGCGCGCTGGTGTACTCGGTATTCAATTGCAGGAGGCGCGCCGAGGTGATATTGGTCTTCTCTTCGGGGTTGATCACATTAAGTTCGCGCTCGAACTGCGCCAGCGCCGCGCTGGATTTTTCCATCTTCGCGCGCAGTTCCTCCAGTTGACGTTCCATGAACTCGCTCAAGCCCGCCGTCGCCTTGTAGCGGATCCGATAAGTGTGGGCCAGATAGGACAGCGCAATCTCATTGGCCACGTCCGCCGCCAGTTGCCGGTTCGCCGAACGGTAACTGATCAGCAGCAGATACGTGTTCGGAGGCCGCGTAACCTTCAGATTCTTCAGCACCACCGGAGCCTCGTTGCTGGTGGCCGACTTGTCGATGGCCTCTTCGAGCGCATCCTTTTCCACGTCGCGGAGCTTGTACTTGTCCACCACCGGCCTCAGTACCGAGTCGGACTGAATCAGCCTCACCTGTGTGGCCAGGAACTGGTCAGCGTCATTGGTGGCATTCTGCAGCGAATCCTGACCCAGCACGCCGGTGGGCATCTGGCGGTCGATATCGACGGTCACGGTCGACTCGTAAACCGGCGTCAGGCGCAGCGAAACGATCAGCGTGGCCACCACGACGGCGGCCACGAAGCCGGCGATTCTCCAGCCATGCCGCCGCAAAATCCATATGTAGTGCGAAAGGGGGACGTGCGCGGCCTGCGGCTCGTACTCCGCGTCGAGCGCCGCGGCGCTGCCCGCCGAAATCGCGCGATATTCCGGGATCGCCGGAGCGGTGTTTTTCATGTTTAGTGCCAGATGAGCAGGCCGGACGCCGTCGCCGAGCCGAATGCCGTGATGCGGTCGATCACCGTAAATGCCGCGCGGCGGGATTTATTGTCGGGAATATAAAGAACATCGTCGGTCTGGAGCGCCACGTCCGGAGCCTTCCGCTGCATGATTCTTTCGAGCGGCACCGGGATCTCCTGCTTCGCGCCCGCTTCGCCGCGCCGGTAGATATAGGCCTCCTTCGAGGCGAACGGAAGCAGGCCTTCCGACAGCGCCACCATGCGCAGCACGGAATTGCCGCTATTGTCGCGGACCGGAAACGCGCCCGGCTTTTTCACGTTGCCCGCGACGAAAATCCTGCCCGCTTCCGGCACGCGAATCTCCTCGCCGCCGTGCAATTCGTAATTCACCGCGGGGTCAGCGTCCTGCATCAGCCGCTTCACCGGGATGCGTTCGGTCAACCCGCCGCGCGAGATCAAAACCTCGGCCCCGGCGTCGCTCGTCAAGCCTTCGGCGCGCGCCAGCGCGTCCAGCAGGGTCACCTTGCCCACGGATTGAAACGTCACCGGTTTATGCACCGCGCCCATCACCGAAATCGGCCGGCTGTGATACTCCACCACGGTGACCTTCACGAACGGGTCCACAAGGATCTGCTCCGACTTCAGCGCGGAGGCCACGTTCGACTCCAGTTCCCGCGGCAGCATCCCCGCCGCCTGCACGCCGTTTTTCAATAGCGGCAGATGAATGGTCCCGTCGGCTTCCACGCGTAGCGTCCGCGTCAATTCCGGCGCGTCGTAAACCGATACGCCTACCAGATCGTCCACGCCCAGCTTCTGCGGCGGCAGATTCTCCCGCGCCGCATCCGTGACTTGCGTCAGCATCAAAAGAAACAGCAGCATTCAGTCTTTCTCCAACAGTTGCGCCAGCCGCGCGACGGTCAGTTTCAGTTCGATCAACTGTTGATCGATCGGTGGACGCTCAATCGCGCCCAGCAGCCGCTCCCGCGCGAAATCGGACAGGCTGCGCGCGCCGGAGGACGCCGCCTGCAGCGAGTCATACTCATCCTGCGTCAGGCGGAAAATCAGCGTTCGGTTGCGAGGCTTGTTGACGGCCATTCCTGAAGAACTTCGCGATCCACTTCCACCGCGATGGAGCGGTCCAGCGCTTCCACGCTCACCACCACGCGCCAGGCGCTCTCGTCGCGCAGCACCACGCCGCGAATGCCGGCGAACGGCCCTTTTTCGATCGAGACGCTTTGCCCGATCCGCAGAAACGGCAGATGCGCCAGCGGCCTGCCGCTCGAGACCAGCGTCCGCACGGCCTCGATTTCCGCGTCCTCCACGCTGCCCACCGCCGATTGCACGCCGGGCGAATTCAGCACCCGAAGCCGTTCCGCATACGAAAACCGGCAGAAGATGTAGCCGGGAAACAGCGGTGCGTCAAGCTCCTTTACCCGGTCCGACCATTGCCGGCGAACGCGCTTCAGAGGCACGTATTCGTCCAGCCCCAGCCTCGACAAATGCGTGGCCACGGTTCTCTCATGCTTTGGGCGAACTTGTAACGCGAACCAGTTCGGCATCTCTGGACAGAGCTATCGCTAGGAAAGTCCCACGAGGGGGTTTCAACGAAAAGGGGGGAGAGAATTCTACTGTATACGTTTTGTATACGAAGTCAAGAGAGAAATAGTGGCG
>JBBIVT010000197.1:0-3837 GCA_037439565.1 Acidobacteriota bacterium
ACTTGAAATACGCGCTCCGTTCCCTCGCCGGAGCCAAAGGCCTGGCGATCACCGTAGTTTGCACCCTGGCTCTCGGCATCGGGGCGAACGCCGCCATCTTCACTCTGGTCCGCGGCGTGCTCCTGCGACCCCTGGTGAACCGCGGCGAAGACCGGCTGATTTACATCCGCCAGAGCGCGCCCGGCCTCGGCATGGAAAGCGAGGTGTTCTCCGTCCCCGAAATTGAGGACCTGCGCAAGGGCGTGAAATCCCTGTCCGCCATCGGCGATTTCTCCACCATCGGCTTCACCATGATCGGGCTGGGCGAGCCTCGCGAAGTGCAGGCCGGCGTGGTCGGCGGAACGTATTTCGACGTGATGGGCCTGCATCCCGTGCTGGGTCGCCTGCTCGACATGCGCGACGACGGGCCAACCGCCGCCGGAGCGATGGTGCTCACTTACCGGTTCTGGACCAACGCTCTGCACAGCGATCCCACGGTGATCGGCAAAACTGTTCGCCTGGGAACCCGCACAGCCACTGTGGTGGGCGTTCTGGAGCCAAGCATTCCTTACCCCGCCGAGACCGAAATCATCGCCAACGTCGTCACCAGCCCGCATCATCTCTCGGCGACCATGGTCACCGGACGCATTCATCGGATGACGGAGCTGTTCGGACGCCTCGCCCCCGGCGCCACGCTCGATCAGGCGCGCGCCGAGCTCAAGACCGTTCACGCAGCCATGATGAAGGACCATCCCGACGCGTATCCGCCCAAAGCCGGTACCCAGATCGACGCCATGCTGCTCCGCGACCAGATCACCTCCAAGGCGCGCACCGTCTTATGGGTCCTGCTCGCCGCCTCCGGCCTGATCTTTATCATCGCCTGTTCCAACGTCGCGAACCTTATTCTGGCCCGAACCATCCGCCGCGAAGGCGAGCTCGTCGTGCGCTCCGCTCTGGGAGCCACCAGCGCCGCTCTGCGACGCGTCCTGCTTGCGGAAAGCCTGGTGCTGTGCGGCGCCGGAGCCCTGCTCGGCGTGCTGATCGCCCGCCCCATGGTGGCGATTTTGGCCCGTTACGCCTCGCGCTTTTCCGTTCGCGCTCTGGATCTGACGGTCGACCCCAGCATGCTCTGGATCGGCGCGGGACTGGCGCTTTCCGCCGCGGTATTGCTCGCCTACGTGCCGCGACTGCCCTCGGGCGACGCGCTGAATCTGACCAGCGGCAGCGTCCGCATCGCGGGTGGACCTACGCGCCGCCTGCGCGCCTTCGCCGTGACGCAGATCGCCGCGTCGTTCGTGCTGCTGGCCGGAGCCGCCATGCTGCTGAAGGCTCTGCTCGCGCTTCAGGCCGTCGATACGGGCATCGATACGCGCCGCGTGCTCGCCATCAATGTACCCGTCATGGCGTACGGAAAATCGGACGCGCAGGTGGTCGACTTCTATAAGGAAGCAATCCGCCGCGTGCATGAACTGCCCGGCGTGGACGGCGTGTCGGTGGGCCTCTTGACGCCGTGGCGCGAAGGAGCGGATTTCGGACCTGGCTTCCAATTCTCGGCCGAGGGCTACCCGCGCGCCAGCGCCGAAGACGATCCGCGCGCCAATTTCCGCGTCGTTTCGCCCGGATTTTTTGCCTCGCTCGGCGTGCCCATGGTCGCCGGGCGGGATTTTAACGAGCTCGACCGCGCGGGCGCCGAGCCGGTGGTCATCATCAGCCAAACCATCGCGCGGCGCATGTTTCCCAGCCAGCAAGTGGTCAACCGCCACATCACCATCACCGACCCGATCCTCCAATTTCTCCCCGGCGCGAAAGCCGAGCCGATGCGCGTGGTTGGCATTGCCGCCGACATCGACGATCAGCACCTGGTGCCCCAGCCAACCATGACCATCTACGAGCCGTTCGGCCAAGGGCCTTTGTTCAACGCTCGCCTGTTCGTCCACGTGCGCACCGATCCTTACGCGCTGATTACTCCCATCACAAAGACGATCCGCGATATGTCCGTCGAACAACCGGTGGAGCGCGCCGCTACGCTCGAAGACGTGCGCGCGGAAGTGCTGACGCCGGATCGCCTGAACACCATGGTCTTCGGAGGCTTTGCCATCGTCGCACTGACCATCGCCGTCGTGGGCGTGGCCGGCGTGCTGGCCTTCTCCGTTAGCGCCCGTACCCGCGAATTCGCCATCCGCCTGGCCATCGGCTCCCAACCAAGGAACCTGCTGACCCGTGTGATCGGCGAAGGAGCATTGATCACCGCCGGAGGCATCGCCGCGGGCGTGGCCGCTGGGTTGGCGCTGCAACGGCTGGCGGGCAACCTGTTCGATACCATCAAGACTCCCGGCGCATTGGTGGTGGCGGGCGCGGCCGGAGTTCTGCTGGCCGCCGCTGTCATCGCCTCGGCGTGGCCAGCTATCCGGGCGGCCAGAGTTGACGTCATGCAATCGCTTCGCGCGGAGTGACCAATGCGTCCTTTGCGAAACCTCAGCGATCTCTGCGTGAAATCCCGCCCGCGTGCTTACGCCAGGCAGTCGTCGGTAATCGGAGATTCATCTGCGATACATGAACGCCGTAACGTGCAGGGCGGAGCGGTATGATCTTCATTAAAGCCACAATCGTAGGAGCCCTGTTGCTGGTAGCATCGATCGCCGTCTTCACATGGGTACTTTGGCAAATTCACCTCGACGCCCGATATCTGATGGGGAGCTTCCCGCTGATATCTCTACCTGTGATGATTGTGATTTTCGCCATCGGCTTCGGCTGGCAGGTTAGTCGGGCAGGTTCGACGTGCCGAAGGCCGCCAAGAGGGTCAGAATCGACGCACCCGTAGGTTACAATCAGCAACCCAGCCCAGATTCCGAAAACCGGAACACCGGGGACGGCATGTTTTCCAATTCGCCCCCACGTCGCGGCCAGCCTGCTGCGAAGGCCGGCCGCTCGCGACCGCCGTAGTGAGTGAGAATTCCGCTGCCCTCTCCGCACCACTTTACTTGCGAGATCCTCTTATCCCACCGACCCTTGGTGTAGCCGCCGGCATCCTTGCTGGCCATTTCCTTGGTTTTTCGGTGCGCCAGGCGGGATGGGCCGACCTGGCGTTCATTCTTTTCGCGATTCTGGCGCGCTCGACGTGGCTCCGCATCACCAGCATTCTCCTCGCGGCCTTTTTTGCCGGAGCCTTCACGGAAGCCTGGCATCTCCCCGGCCCTCCGCCAACCATCGACGCCGGTTCAAAGGAGGTCCTCATCGTGGAGGGCTGCGTGGTTGAGCCTTCCGTCTTCTCCTCTAACCGCGAGCAGTTCACATTGGAGCTCGACCCCGGCGCGCGCGCCCGCGTCAGCCTCAATCTGGACGACTCTTCGGAGGGAAGCGCGATGCCGCAGCGGCTCAACTACGGAGATCGCGTGGAAATCGACGCCCGCATCCGCCCTCCCCACAACTACAACAATCCCGGCTCGTTCGACTATGCCCAGTTCCTCGCCCACGAGAATATTTATTGGACCGCGTCCATGGCTCGCCACACCGGCGCGCGCGTGCTTCCGGGCCGCTGCGGATCGAAATTCTGGGCGCTTGTGTACCGCCTCCGCACCGCCGCGCTCGATCGCATTGAAGCGCTCTATCCCGGCGACGCCTACACCACCGCGATGATGGAAGCGGTTCTCATCGGCGAACGCTCCAAGTTGGAAAAGGTCTGGACCGACAATTTCCGCCGCACCGGCACGTTTCATACGCTAGTGATCGCCGGGTTCCACGTCACCATTCTGGCCGGAGGGCTGCTGTTTCTGCTGCGCATTTGCATGATGGGCGAAATGCCGGCGTTGGCGATCACCTGCGCCGCGGCGTGGGTCTATGCCCTCGTTTCCGGCTTGC
>JBBIVT010000198.1:0-3792 GCA_037439565.1 Acidobacteriota bacterium
ACGTAGAGCGCGCACTCCACGTTATCTCCGCTACAAGGGACTTTCGGATTCCACACGTACGGCATGTTGCTGGTGACCCACACGATGTCCCGGTGTCCGGGGAACTGCAGCATCTGGTTGGCGAGCGTCTCCAGCGCGACGTAAGTCTTCTTCACCACCATTTCGTTGTCGTTCATCTGGGTGGGACGCGCGTGAATCGCCCCTTTCATGGCCTTGTCGAGCGTTTTTTCAAATCCCTGCGGCCACGTCTTGTCGTCCGCAGCGCCGCCCTTGGTGATGCCGTGAATGGCCTGGAGGTTCCCCTCCATGGTCAGGACATAAAAGTACACGTCCTCGCCGGATTCCAGTTGCTGCAGCGACTTGCCGAGCAGATGCCAGGTGGTCAACTGGTCCGTCTGAACTTCGTTCAGCAGATCGAACAAGATTACCGTGGTGTGCGGAGGTTTCCCGGCGCGATTGGAGAACTCCTTGGGGCCGAGCGGCGCGGCGGCCGCGCCATTGTGCTCGAAGAACGCGATTTTTTGCGTCTTGCCCTGGTCGGAGATCTGAAAATCGGACGCCTTCAAATCCTCGACCGGCTCGCCGCTCGAATCCATCGCGGCGACGCTGAGCCGCACCAGGGTCGCCGGCGTCTGCGCGAAAACCCCGCATGCGGCGAATACCAGGCCGGATGCCAAATTTCTGGTCCACGACATAAAAAATCTCCCCTCTCGCTAACGTGGCGGCTCGGTGACCTCGATCACCCGGTCCACGGCTACATCCCGCAACACCTGTTTACGCCCGCTCGGCCAGGCGATTTGAATTTCCTTCGCGGTCCTCGACGCTCCCAGCCCGAAATGCACGCGCGGATCGCTGGAACTGGCATAACCCGTGCTGGTGGTCGCGTGGTTGTATTGTACCGAACCGTCGGCGGCGGTCAACTTGATCTGCGCGCCGAGCCCCATGCGGTTGCTCTTGACTCCGATGAGCTTCAGCAGCACCCAGTGATTGTCGTTCTTCGTGGTGTTGTGAAACACCTTCGCCTGGCTGTTGAGAACGCTGACGGCCAGATCCATTCGGCCGTCGTTATCAAGATCGCCGAAGGCCGCGCCGCGGTTGACGGCGCCCTTTTGAAACTCGGCCCCCGTCGTCGAGGTCACGTCCCGGAATTTCCCGTTGCCGAGGCTGCGGAACACGGTGTTCGGCTCCTCGTATTGGCGCTGCGTGAACAGCGCCACGTTATCGATGACGTTGGCGCGCGCGACGAACAGATCTTTCCACCCATCGTTGTCCAGATCGACCATGGCGTTGGACCAGCCCGACATCTGCGCCGTCGACAGTCCCAGGCCGGACATCGCCGTGGCCTCAGCGAACTGGCCTTTACCAAGGTTCTTGAACAGCGGGAAGGTCTGCTCCTCAATCGCGGTGATCCAAAGATCGGGCAGGCCGCGGTTGAACAAATCCCGGAACTCGATACCCATGCCGGAGATCACGTTGCCGCCTTCGGTGAGCGCGACACCTGCTTCATCGGCAACCTCTTCAAACGCCTTGCCGCCCTTGTTGTGGAACAGTTGATTGGGAAGGTCGTCATTGGCCACAGCGATGTCCATGAAGCCGTCGCCGTCAAAATCCGCGACGGCAACTCCCATCCCCCGGCCCGGATGCGCGGCGATCCCGGTCTCGACGGAAACATCGGTGAACGTACCGTCGCCATTGTTGCGATAGAGCGTGTTGGGCAATGGCTTATAGAAACGCGGGTTGCAGAAGACGCGGTTGCCATTGATGGAGCAGGGCTGTTCGTGGTCCGGATCCCACTGGCAGTAATTCGCGACGAATAGATCGAGCAAGCCGTCGTTGTTGTAGTCTACCCAGGCGGCTCCGATGGACCACATTTTCCTGCCGTTGAATATGCCGCCGGCGACGTGCGCCTTGGCGGTGACGTCGGTAAACGTACCGTCGCCATTGTTGTGGAACAACTGGTTGCCGTTGATGTTGGTGACGTAGAGATCGGGTTTGCCATCGTTGTCGAAATCGCCCACGGCGGCACCCATGCCGTAGCCGTTGCCGGCGACACCCGCCTTGTCGGTGACGTCGGTGAACGTCAGGTCGTGATTATTGCGAAACAGCCGGTTCTTGAATTGAGGGCCGGTCTTCTCAAGCGACGGCATGTCCGCGCCATTCACAAAGTAGAGGTCGGCATAGCCATCGCCGTCGAAGTCGAAAATCGCAACGCCGCCTACCAGCGCCTCCGGTTGATGCTTCTGCGGCGTGGGGCTACTGTCGCTGGTGAACGCGACGCCGGCGGACCGCCCGATCTCCTCGAACGTGATGGGGCCTGAAGGGCTGGCTGCGAACAGAGCGATGGGCAGGCACTGCAACAGTCGGCGCGCGATCATCCTATTTCGCACCGATCGTATATTTCACGCTGTGCACGGCCGACGAACTTCCCTGCATGGCGGTGATGCGCAGTTCACAGTCACCCGGCTTGGCGGCGGTGTTGATCACCATCGGAATGGCTCCGGTGGAGTCGGGGGCAGGCAGATCCGCCACCTGCTTGGCAAGAACCGTTCCATTTAGCAAAAACTCAGCCTGGATTTTTGGCTTGTCGGGAATCGACGCGTCCGGGTAGACGATGAAGAAAACGTTGGGACTCGCCGTGGGCGCGATGTTGGTTTCAAGCGCGGGAACCACGCGGCGGCCCTGATCGGGGGCGGGTTGGAACTGCAGAGGATCGGCGGCTTCCACCTTGCCCTTCACCGGCTCAACATTTTCCACCAGCAGCACGCTGCTCAGGCCGACGCCCTTCTGCTCGGGGCTGTTGAATTCGATTTTGCTAGTGCTGGCCTTGCCGGACTCGCGGTCGAGCGCGGCGATTTCCATGGAGTAATGGCCGGCGGCAAGAGAAACGGGATGGGTGAACGTAATGCTCGTGGCGCGTGCCTTGGCCATGTTTTCTTCGGGGATTTCGTAAGGCGAGTCCTGGCTGAACTTCTCCACCACTTGTCCGCTTGCGTCCTTGACCAGGGCCAGCACCGCGACGTGCAGGCGATAGCGCCTCAAGGCGCCCAGGGGAGTGGCCTGGAGGCTCGCCACCGGAATCTCAAAAACCAGATCGTTCTGGGAACTCGCCGGGCGCGGCCGGAATTGAAACGCTGCCGAGCGGAATTCGAAATAGTGAGGCGGCTTCGGAACGCTGAGCGCCGCAAGCCCAATCATCTCGAACGCTGCCGGAGGCCCCGAGGTGCCGAGTGCGGGCAGCGCGAAATAGCCGGTGCGGCTCTCCGCCTTCCAATCCGCCTTGACGGGCTTCACTTCAATGGTGCGCAGGCGGCCGTCATATTTATCCGAGGCCGGATGATAGATGATTTCGTAGTGGGTGTCGACATCTTCCACCAGATGCTGGAAGGACTTGCGCAGGTCGTTGGTGCCGCCAATGAGAAATCCCCCCGTGCCCTCCGCCAACGCGCGCAGGCTGGCCTGGGTGTCGGTGGTGCGCACGGCATCGTCGACGTAATCGCCCTGATGCATCTTGTCCATCATTTGCGCGGCGTTGGAACCCATGGCGGTCTGCGAGGCACTCACCGCCGCGGCATGCTTTAACGCGGTGGTCGATGCCTGGCTCTGATCGAGCTCAGCGCTAAGCCCGTTCACGTCGACACCGTAGATGGTGACTCCGGCTTTGTTGGCCTTGTCGAGCATGGCCTTGAACATTTCCGGATCGCCGACGGTGGAAAGGCCGGGGCTCATCAACAGTACCGATTTATGTCCCGGGAGCGGCGTCAGTTGCTTGACCATCGCATCGATCTGGTCCAT
>JBBIVT010000199.1:0-3745 GCA_037439565.1 Acidobacteriota bacterium
GCTACAACAGCGGCGGCCAGGTGGCCGACTACGTCATCGAAGTGATGAATCGCAAGCTGCTGTCCTTCTGGAGCCCGCGCTACGGCGCGATTTACCGCACGCCCGCCGCGTCGATTCTGGGGCCGAAGGTGATGATCACCAATGAATTCGCCGGTTCCGGCGGCGACGCCATGCCGTGGATGTTCAAATATACGAAGACCGGTCCTCTGGTGGGCAAGCGTACCTGGGGCGGCCTCGTCGGAATCTCGCAATATCCAACGCTGATGGACGGTGGCAACGTCACCTCGCCCAACTTCGGCTTCTTCAATCCCGAAGGCCAATGGGACGTCGAAAATCACGGCGTCCAGCCGGATTATGAGGTCGAGCTCGATCCCAAGCTGGTTCACGAAGGCCACGATCCGCAGCTTGAAAAGGCCGTCGCCCTGGCGCTCGAGGCGCTCAAGAAAAATCCGCCGCCGCAGCCCAAGCGTCCGCCGTATCCGAACTACCAGCGTCCGGCGTCGTCGCCGAGCGGAGCCGGCAGCATGGCAGCGCGCTAAGTGGTAACGGATATGTTACCATCAGAATGATCGACATCCGGGAATATATCGGTCCGAAAGGTCGGAGCCATTATCGTCAGTGGTTTGACGCGTTGAATCCTCAAGCCGCTGCCAAAGTGGTGACGGCGCTAACTCGGCTGACCGGTGGCAATTTCTCGAACGTGAAAGGCATTGGATCTAGCTTGTTCGAGTGCAGAATCGACTTTGGACCTGGTTATCGCACCTACTTTGGGAAGGACGGCGAACGTTTAGTGATTCTCCTTGGCGGCGGCACCAAGAAGCGCCAGCAGGAATATCGCTTTGGCAAATGCGAGCTGGCAGGAATATAAACGGCGGAAAAAGGAGAACCTCAATGCCTCTGACTCGTGATTTCAAGGAGACCATTCGCGCCCGCGCCGGGCGCGACCCAAAGTTCCGAAAAGAACTTCTGCGCGAAGGCATCGAATCGATGCTCGCTGGCGATGTGGACACCGCCAAAACAATCCTCCGTGACTACATCAACGCCACAGTGGGGTTTGCTGAGCTTGCGCATGCTACTCACATTCCGGCAAAGAGTCTCATGAGAATGATGGGGCCGTCTGGTAACCCTCGCGCAGACAATCTCTTCGAGGTCGTCAGCTTTTTGCAGCACCGGGAGGGTGTGCGGTTCGAACTAAGAACCGCGTCACAGTTGAGCGAATAGCAGCCGTCGCAGCAATGAAGCTCTTCGAGAAAATTTGCGAGTGGCAAGAGCGGGCAGAGGCGATCAAACCGCCGCAAGGCTCAGGGGTCGAACGAGCGCAGGGAAGGCTAGCTGGGCGCGCCTTTTTCCCCGCAGGACTGGGCCTTCAGAACTTGGCTGAGGATCAGGCTTGGCCAGATATTTTGGTGGTGGGGCACAACTTTGGCACCAGCGCCTATCGTCGGCGGATCGAGCAGAATAGCCGCGGGAGCGAGGACAAAGAACCAACGTGGAGGAATCTAAAGGGTCTTCTGGACGACGTCCGACTTCTGCGGAGTTTCCGATCGCCCCCTCATCGATCGGTGCTTCATGACGAACTGGTTCATCGGATTTCCGAAGAAGCAGCGGGGCACGTTTCTTGACGATCACACATGCTCAGACTCTTGTTGGTCTTCGTGCGAAGGCTGCGACGTGCGTCGATATGAACTCCAGTGCCTGAGCCTCCTTCTCGACGAAATCAACACACTCAGGCCCAGCGCCATATTGTTACTCGGGACGGAGGTGACAGGACGGGTGCATAACGTATCGCCTTATGACCTCGTTCTCCAGCGGTGGAAAGCCGTTTATGAGGGAAGGGGCCCGTTTTCCGCCAGATCGATGAGACCTGTCCGATTGCCCTGGATGTTCTCGCTTTCGGGTCGCCGGCGCGCACGAACGTGGTCCCTTTGGTGCACCCGTGTCAGCCACAGAATCACGTTCTGCGCGCCCTTCCACCGTTGAGACGGGCCAATGACCCCGGTGAACGCCAAGAGAGAATGGTGAGAGGGCGCCAGTGGGAAATTAGTAGAATTTCGGAAGCGCTATCGCCCAAGTGCACGCAGTCAGAGTCCTGTTAACGCACTCCACGCCTCAGGTTACGATAAAACTTTGACTATGCGCCACATCATCGCCGGCACTGCCGGCCATATCGATCACGGCAAAACGGCGCTGGTGAAAGCTCTTACCGGCGCGGACACGGACCGCCTGGCCGAGGAAAAACGCCGCGGCATCTCCATCGACCTCGGCTTCGCGCATCTCGACATCTCGCGCGATCTCCGCCTCGGTTTCATCGATGTTCCCGGGCATGAGCGCTTCGTGAAAAACATGCTGGCCGGCGCCAGCGGCATCGACATCGTGCTGATGGTGGTCGCCGCCGGTGAATCCGTGATGCCCCAAACGCGCGAGCATTTTGAAATCTGCCGCCTTCTGGGCTTGCAGCACGGCGTCATCGCGATCACCAAGGCCGACCTCTCCGACGCCGACACGCTCGAACTCACGCGCATGGAGGTCGAGGAGTTCGTCGCCGGATCGTTTCTTGAAAAGGCGCCCATAATTCCTGTGAGTTCCGTTACCGGCGAAGGCATCCCCGAACTGCGCCAGGCCCTGGTTGACGCCGCCTCGCACGCCGCCGCGAAGGACGCCTCCAGTTACTTCCGCCTCCCCATCGATCGCAGCTTTTCCATGAAAGGCCACGGCTCCGTGGTCACCGGAACGCTCGTCGCCGGAACCTTGAACGTCGAAGACGAGGTAGAGTTGTTTCCCGCCGGCAGACGAGCCCGCGTGCGAGGCCTGCAGATTCACGGCGCACCTTCGAATCGCGCGTCAGCGGGCGAACGCACGGCGGTGAACCTTTCTGGTATCGATTCCGCGGAGATTCACCGCGGCATGACTCTTGCGCCGCCGGGGCTATTTCACACCGCCGGTTCCGTCGATACGACATTCGAGTTGATCAAAGGCGCGCACCCGTTGAAGCATCGCGCGCCGGTGCATTTTCACGCCGGAACCGCCGAGGTGGAGGCGGAAGCGCGCCTGCTCGGATCCTTGGAGCCCATGAAGCCCGGCTCCCGAGCGCATGTCCGCTTCCTGTTGCGTGAGCCTCTGCTGATCCTTCCCGGCGACCGCTTCATCGTGCGCATGTTCTCGCCCGTGGCGACCATCGGCGGAGGCATCGTCCTCGATGCGGACCCGCCGCGCCGCCTGCGCCGCGCGCAACTCGATCAGCGCCTCGGCGAAATCGAGACACAGGGCCTCGCCGCCGCCGCCATCGCGGAGTCCGCCTACGGATTGACGGGCGCGGAACTGATCGCCCGTTGCGGCCAGCGATTTACCGAACAGTGGTACGAAAATAAAGCCAAAACCGCATCTTTTAAGACACAAGCCAGGACACTTCTCGAGGCATTTCACAAAAACAATCCCTTGCTCGCAGGCTTGCCAAAGGAAGATTTGCGCAACGCCGCGCTTCCGGGCGCTCCCGCGTTCCTGCTCGATGAACTGCTGCGCCGCCTGCCGGACATAAAAGTGGAAGGCGACCTCGTCCGCCTTGCGTCCCATCGCATCTCGCTTAAAACAGACGAGTCCGACGCTACGCAGAAAATCGAGGCGTTGTTCCGCGACGCCGGCTTGGCCGTGCCCTCCACCGCCGAGGTGCTGGCCAAGTCCGGCATTGAAGCGGCCCGCGCGCGCACGCTGCTTCAGATCTTATTGAAGGATCGCAAACTCATCAAAA
>JBBIVT010000200.1:0-3708 GCA_037439565.1 Acidobacteriota bacterium
TCCGATGGGCGCGGCAGGCGACCCGCCCAGGACGGTCAAATGAGAGATGACGGCGCCCACCATCACGAGTGCCAGCAGCGCCGCCGCGTAGAATATCACGCGGGGGATCAGCAGGCCGATACCTCCCACAACTTCGAGGAGCCCAGTCACGTAGCGGAACCACTGCCCCACGCCGACCTTTTGAAACACGTCGACCATTTGTGGAGCCCCCGCGAGTTTCGCTCCGCCCGCGGCAAGGAAAGCGGCCGCGGTCAGAATCTGAAGTACCCACAGGAATACGTTTACGCCTTTGGAAAGTTTTGCGGGCTGAGTCACTAGGTTCTTCCTTTCGTGCTACGCTTTAAGTATATCGAAGCCAATCCTATTGATGTCAATAGAAAATGAAGGATTCAGAAAAAGCGAGCGGCGTTCATGTCTGGCTGGTAACGATGAAGGCGTTTCAGGCCATCGCGGCGGCGGTCGGCCGGAGGCTGCGCCAAAGCGGCTTGGGCGATTCGGACTTCCGGGTAATGGAAGTCCTTCTCCACAAAGGGCCTATGCCGGTGAACGCCATCGGGCCGAAGGTCTTTCTGACGCCCGGCTCGATCAGCACCGCAGTGGACCGGTTACACGAACGGGGCCTGGTTTCACGCGTCGACAGCGAGCAGGACCGCCGGGTGAAGGTTGTCGATCTCACGCCAAAGGGCCGCCGGCTGATCACGCGCGTCTTTGAAGACCACGCGGCTCATCTGGAGGAGTTGGCGGCGGCGCTCAGCCCGGAGGAACGGGCGCAGCTTGTGGAGAGTTTAAAGAAACTCGGCAAGAAGGCCGCGGCGGAACGGTAAGATAAAAGAAGAGGATGCGATTTTCACTTCTTTGCGCCGGTCTCATCTGCCTGGGACCCGGCGTTTTCGGCCAGCCTGTCCCCGCCCTTTTTCGCGATGGCTTGCAGGGCGAATTCCGGTTCACCGACGCGGACATCGCTCGGGCCGAAGCGGGCGAGCCCATGGCGCACATGGTCTCGACCGGCAAGCCCGACGACGTGCGCATGGCGGGCATCGTCCTGATCCGTACAACGCCGGAGGCCTACATCGCGGCGCTGCGCGATATCGAGCACTTCCAGATGAGCAAGGAAGTGATTCTCGTGCATCGCTTCAGTTCGCCGGCGGTGGAATCCGATCTTGCCGAGTTTCCGCTGCCGGACTTCACCAAAGCGGAACTGCTCGCCTGCCGTCCGGGCCGCTGCGCGATCAAGATGCCGGCCGAGGAGATGGAAATCCTGCGCAATCGCATCGACTGGAACGCGCCGGATGCCACGGAGCGCGCCGGGGCGCTGGTCCGTCAGCGCATTGTTGCGTACATCAACCGCTACCTGCGGGAAGGGGACCCGGCTCTGGCCGTCTACTACGATACGCCCGCGCCCTATTCCGTCGCCGAGGGCCTGCGATCGCTCATCGGGAGCGAGGCGCACATTGCGCAATCGATGCCGGAGTTGATCCGCTTTGCATCCGACTTTCCCGCGCACCGCCCGCCAGGTACGGAGGACTTCCTGTACTGGCAGGAAGCCGCTTTTGGCTTGAAACACGTACTCCGCACACAGCACGTGCTGATTCAGAAGCTCCCCGGAGGCCACTACGCAATCATCTCCAAGATGCTGTTCGCGACGCACTACTTCCGGGCCGCCGTCGAATATTCCTACATTTATCCGGTGCGGATGCCTTCGGGCGAACCGGCGATTTACCTTGCGACCTCGCAGCGCTCCTATGTCGACGGCATGACCGGCGTGAAGGGCGCGATCATTCGCCGCATCGCCGAATCACGCAGCCCGGCGACCTTGGCCAATAATCTGAGGCTGGCCAAGGAATTTCTCGAACATCGCCGGTAACGGCTTGACAGGGCATTCATAGATAGGTATTCTACCCATAGATATACTATGCCTAAGAATGAAATGCCTCCGGGGGCGCTCGTCCTGCTGATCCTCCGCGTACTGCGCGCCGGTCCTCTGCACGGCTACGCCATCGCCCAGCGCATCCATACATTGTCCTCGGACATTCTTCGCGTGGAGGAAGGGTCTCTGTATCCGGCGCTGCAGAAGATGCTGCTAAAAGGATGGGTGACGGCGGAATGGGGCGTTTCTGAAACCAACCGCAAGGTCCGCTTTTATCACTTGACCAAGGACGGCCGCAAGCAACTGGAGGCAGAGGTCTCCGGATACGAACGCGTCCACGAAGCCATTCAGGCGATTCTCCGCACCGCGTAAGGAGCCATCATGATCGAGTTTTTTCGCCGCCTCCGATATCTGCTCAATCGCCGCCGTTTGGATCGCGAACTGGCCGACGAACTGGAGTTCCACCGCGAAATGGGAGGCCGCGTGGAAAGCCCTCTGCGGCTTCGCGAAGACGCGCGCGAGGCGTGGGGCTGGCTGTGGATCGACCGCCTGGGGCAGGATTTGCGTTACGCCGCGCGCACGCTCGCGAAATCTCCAGGATTCACGCTGGCTGCGGTCGCGATGCTGGCGATCGGCATCGGCGTGAATATTGCCGCGTTCGGATTCTTCGACATCATGGTGCTCCGGCCTCTGCCGGTGCGCGATCCCCAAACGTTGCTGCACTTCATGCGCCAGTCGCCGGAGCGCTATGCCTCGGCGATGCCGTATCCGGAAATGGCCTTTTTCCGCGAGCACTCGCGCACGCTCGAAATCTTCGCGCAGTCGCAGCAGAAGCTATCGCTTGAAGGAGAGGCGAAGCCGCGCGCTGCCAACGCCGTGACCGAGAATTATTTCGTCCAGCTTGGCGCGTCGCCTCTGGCCGGTCGCCTGATTGAACCCGCGGATGCGTCCGGTGCTCCCGTCGTCGTGCTCAGCGAGCCGTTCTGGCGCTCGCACTTCGCGGCGGACGCAGCCATCGCCGGAAAAACCATCCGTCTGAACGGCAAGCCCGCCACCATCGCCGGCGTCGTGCCGGAGACGTTCAGCGGCGTCACGCTCAACACTCCGGATCTGTGGATCGCCGTGCGACAGGTGCCTTATTTTATCGACGGGAGCAAAATGCTCACCGATTATTCGGACGAGACGCAGGAAGTGGACGGGCGCCTGCGTCCCGGCATGACCCCCGGCATCGCCGAAGAGGAATTGCGCGCCCTGGCGGCGGAGCTCCGCAAGCAGCACCCCGCCGGGATCTGGAAGGACGAAACGCTGCCCAGCAAGCCCGGCGGCTACGCCTCCAGCGTTATGAATGGAACCCGAAGCGGCAGCGGACGGCCTGGATCCGGTGAGCTGCTCCCCGTCATCGCCATGATCACGGCGCTGGTGCTGCTGATCCTGATTGCTGCCTGCGGTAACCTGGGAAGTCTTTTGCTTGCCCGAGGCATCGCGCGTCAACGCGAGATCTCCATCCGGGTCGCGGTGGGGGCGGGGAGCGGACGCCTGCTGCGCCAGTTGTTCACCGAAAGCGTCGTGCTCGCCATGCTAGGAGCGGCGGCAGGACTCGCGCTCGGCTGGGCCGTGCTGCGCTATCTGCTGTCGATCACTGATTCGCCTTCCTGGATGAACCCAGCGCCCGATGGGCGGGTGATCGCGTTCGCCGCCGCCGCCGGATTCGCTGCGTCCATCCTGTTCGGGCTGTCGCCCGCTCTGCAACTCGCCCGCCAGCGCCCGCGCGCCACTTTCCTGCGCCAGGCGCTGCTCTGCGCGCAGGTGGCCGCAAGTTGCGTGCTGCTGATCGTCGCCGC
>JBBIVT010000201.1:0-3695 GCA_037439565.1 Acidobacteriota bacterium
GCGGAGATCGAAAAATTCCGCGCGGAAGCCAAGGCCGAAATGGAGCAGGAAGCGGCCCGCATCCGCCAGGAAACCGCGCGCCAGATCGAAAAGATTCAGAAGCAGGCCGAGCAGGAGATCGAATCGGCGGGCGGCCTGGCAAGCCGCGAATTGAACGCCTACGCCGCCAAGCTGTCGCTCGATCTGGCCGAGCAGAGGATCCGGACCAGGCTCGACGCGGGCACGGAAGCAGGCCTGGTGGACGATTTCACGCGCGACCTGATTGATGTACGGCAGGGGTCGAAAAACTAATGCTTTCGGCAGTCGCATCGCGGTACGCAAGAGCGCTGGTGGATGTGGTGACGGAGGCGGGCTCCGGAATCAATCCCGATCAGGCCACCGGACAGTTGCGCCAGGTGGCGGCGATGGTCGAAGAGTCGCAGGATTTGCGCAACGCTCTTTTGTCGCCCGCGGTTTCGCCGGCCCGCAAGCGGGCCGCGGTTGCCAGGCTGACGGCTCCGCTGGGAATTCACGGGAAGATCCGCAATTTTCTATACGTGGTGATCGACCATCGCCGGGTACATGAGATTCCGTCCATCGTCGAGGCATTCGAGTTTCTCATCGACGAGCACCTGGGCTTTGTTCGCGCCGACGTTTCGAGCGCGAAGGACCTGACCGAGGCGCAGCGGGCGGCGTTGCAGGCTCAATTGACGCGCATGGCGGGGAAGACGGCCAAGGTCAAATTTCAAACCGATCCGTCGCTGGTGGCGGGCGCGATCGCCCGCATCGGTTCGACGGTTTACGACGGCAGTGTACGGGGACAATTGGAAAGGCTGCGGGCGACGCTTCTAAGCTAGGGCCCGCAAAAAGGATTTTATGGCTCAGATCCGGGCGGATGAAATCTCGCGCGTGTTGCGCGAGGAAATCGACAATTACGAAAAGGTAGTCAATGTATCGGAAACCGGCTCCGTAATTTCGGTGGGCGACGGCATTGCGCGCATTTACGGTCTGGAAAACGTGATGGCCGGCGAGCTGATTGAGTTCAAGGGCGGCGTCTCCGGTATCGCGTTGAACCTGGAAGAAGACCAGGTGGGCGCGGTGATGCTGGGCGACTATACCAACATCAAAGAGGGCGACGAAGTAAAGCGCACCGGCCGGATCATGTCGGTTCCGGTGGGCGAGGGCCTGATCGGCCGCGTGGTCGACGCGCTGGGCAACCCCATCGACGGCAAGGGTCCGATCGCCAACAAGGGTTTCAACCCGATTGAGCGCATCGCGCCGGGCGTCGTCGAACGGCAGCCGGTGAAAGAGCCCCTGCAGACCGGAATCAAGGCCATCGACGCGATGATTCCCATTGGCCGCGGGCAGCGCGAGCTGATCATCGGCGACCGCCAGACGGGCAAAACCACCGTCGCGCTGGACACGATCATCAATCAAAAGGGCGGCGACGTGATCTGCATCTACGTCGCGATCGGGCAGAAGCGCTCCACCGTCGCGCAGGTGGTGAAAACGCTCGAAACCTACGGCGCGATGGAATATTCCATCGTGGTGGCGGCGACGGCGTCCGATCCGGCGCCCATGCAGTATCTGGCCCCGTACGCGGGCTGCGCCATCGGCGAGTATTTCCGCGACAGCGGCCGGCATGCCCTGTGCGTCTACGACGATCTTTCCAAGCACGCCGCGGCGTATCGCGAAATTTCGCTGCTGCTGCGGCGTCCTCCGGGCCGCGAGGCGTTTCCCGGCGACGTGTTCTATCTCCACAGCCGTCTGCTGGAGCGCGCGGCGAAGCTGTCCAACGACAAGGGCGGCGGATCGCTGACCGCTCTGCCGTTCATTGAAACGCAGGCAGGCGACGTTTCGGCGTACATTCCGACCAACGTGATTTCGATCACCGACGGGCAAATTTATCTGGAATCGGACCTGTTCAACGCGAACGTGCGTCCTGCCATCAACGTGGGTATCTCGGTGAGCCGCGTCGGCGGAAGCGCGCAGATCAAGGCGATGCGGCAGGTGGCCGGTTCGCTGCGACTGGATCTGGCGCAGTATCGCGCGCTGGCGGCCTTCGCGCAGTTCGGCTCCGAACTGGATAAGGCGTCGGCGGCGCAGTTGACGCGCGGCAGCCGCATGGTGGAGCTGCTGAAGCAGGGGCAGTATTCGCCGGTTCCGGTGGAAAAACAGGTTCTGATTATTTACGCCGGCTCGCAGGGCGTGCTGGACGATCTTCCGCTGCATCAGATCAAGGCGTTTGAGCAGGAACTGTTCCACTTCGTCGAAAACGCGCATCCGGGGCTGCTGCCCTCGATCCGCGAAAAGAAGAATCTGGACGACGCCATTAAGGGGCAGATCAATTCGATTCTGGCCGAATTCAAACCGAAGTTCATTGAAAAGCACGGAGCGCAGTAAATGCCGAGCTTGATCGACATCCGGCGGCGCGTCCGCTCGGTGAAGAATACGCAGCAGATCACCAAGGCCATGAAGATGGTCTCAGCGGCGAAGCTGCGCAAGGCTCAGGAGAAAGCGGTTGCCGCGCGTCCTTACGCCAAGGTGCTGCAGCAGATGCTGGCCAACGTAGCGGAGGCGGCGGGCCAGGCGGGCGACAGCGAAACGCATCCGCTGCTGGCGGTCCGTCCGGAAAAGAAGATCCTGCTGGTGGTGGTCACCGCCGACGGCGGCCTGGCGGGAGGCTTCAACGCCAACTTGATCAAGACCGCACACCGGTTCGCCAATGAGAATAAAGACAAGGAACTCAGCTTTGAGCTGATCGGGCGCAAGGGCCGCGACTACTTCAAGCGCCGGTTCCCAAACATCGCGGGGGAACATCTCGACATGTTTCGCCACGTGAAGTTTGAGGACGCGGAAAGAATCGCCCAGTCCATCGCAGACCGCTTCGCCAAGGGCGAAATCGACGCGGTGTACCTGTTCGTGAACGAGTTTAAGAGCGTGATGGCGAGCTACATCGCGCAGGTGCGGTTGCTGCCGGTGGAACTGCCGAAGTCGGCCTCGCCGGCGGATTACATCTATGAGCAGAAGCCGGAAGAAATTTTGGGCAGCCTGCTGCCGCGCTATCTGAACATGCAGATTCACCGCGCGCTGCTGGAATCGGCGGCGGCGTATCTGGCCGCGCGCATGACGGCGATGGACGCGGCCACGCAGAACGCCAACGACGTGATCGACAAGTTGACGCTGTATATGAACCGCGTGCGCCAGGCGAGCATTACGCGCGAAATTATCGAAGTAGTGAGCGGCGCGGCCGCTCTGGAATAAGGATTTAAAGAGGAATTTATGAGCGTAGCTGGAAAAGTGATCCAGGTGGCCGGACCGGCCGTGGACGTCGAATTTCCCGAGGGGCAGATCCCGGTGATCCGCACCGCGGTCCGCATCACGAGCGAAGGCTTTAACGTGCCCGCGCCGATCGACATCATCTGCGAGGTGGCGCAGCACATCGGAGAAAGCCGCGTCCGTACCATCGCGCTGCAGCCCACCGACGGACTGGTTCGAGGGATGCACGTGGAGAATCTGAACCGTCCTGTAACCGTGCCGGTGGGCCGGGAGACGCTGGGCCGCGTGCTGAACGTCATCGGCGAGCCGGTGGACAACATGGGCCCGGTAAACACGACGCACCATTACCCGATTCACCGTCCCGCTCCGGCGTTCGACGAGCAGTCCACCGAATTGAAGATGTTCGAGACCGGCATCAAGGTCGTCGATCTTCTCGA
>JBBIVT010000202.1:0-3637 GCA_037439565.1 Acidobacteriota bacterium
CGCCGAAGCCGGCCATCACGCGGTCGTTGAGCGATTCGTAGAGCTCATTCACGTCGCGCACCGGGCGGAACGGAACGCGCGAACCGGTGGATGTGACGCCGGAAATCTCGGAAGGCAGCGGCTCGATTTTCAAGCCGTCCACGCCCGCCACGGCGTGGCCTTCATTCATCAGGTGATGCGCCAGCGTGAAGCCGGCCGGGCCCAGGCCAACGACGAGAACCTTGTAACCCGAATCTTCTTTCGGCAGCGGCCGGGCGAAGTTCAGCGGATTCCAGCGCGTCAGCAGGCTATAAATCTCGAAGCCCCAGGGCAGGTCCAGAACGTCCTTCAGCGTCCGCGTTTCCACTTGTGGAATGTCCACCGGGTCCTGCTTCTGGAATACGCAGGACTTCATGCAGTCGTTGCAGATCCGGTGGCCGGTGCCGGCGCACATCGGATTGTCCACAGTGGTGATCGCCAGAGCGCCCACCGAATGGCCGCGCTGCTTGACGACGTTCATCTCCGAAATCTTTTCGTCCAGCGGACAGCCGGCCAGCGTGACGCCGAAAAAGCTCTTCTTGAACTCTCCCGTTTTTTCTTTCAGGCCCGTCGAGCAGGAGTCCTTCTCCTGGTTGTGGCACTTGATGCAGTAGTTGGCCTGATCGAGCGCCGCGTTCAGGTCCATCCCCTGATCGGTGAGATCGAACCCTTCGCGATGCCGCAGGCCGTGGTCCGGCAGAACGAAGCTCGAAAGGCCGCCCGAAATCAGCGTCTCCACTGGAATCAGGTGCGCCATATCGAGCTTGTGAGGCACCTTGAACAGCACGCCGCCTTCGTGTTTGGCGCGTCCGGCGGGCGACAGAGCGGCCCAGGCGGCATACTGCGCGGCGGCCGCGAGCGCCTCCGCGTGATGCTCCTCATGGTCCAGCCAGCGCGAGACGTGCTGAACGAAACTTTCCTCGGTAAGGGGCTCGTGGAAGAGCGCCTCCAGTTCCAGGGCGCGGGCGGGGCCGTCGATGGCCGACGCTTTTTCCGCCGTCATGCCGCTGATGGCCTTCTTCTGGATGAATTTGCGCTTCAGCGCATAGACGGGGGCCAGCGCGTCGTGCCGGGCCTGCTCCGCCCTCAGTTCCTCCGAAATCCCGAACAGACGCCCGATGAAATCCTCTACATGCGGAGCCAGATCGACCAGAAGTTCGGCCTGCATCTTACGCGGGAGAGTGCCGGCGGCGGCGCGCGCCCCGGTGAATCGGGCGAACAGGGCGGCGTCGGCGGATTTGAGGTCGCCGGCGAAGGCGGCATCGAGGCGGACCAACCCTTCGCGCCGGTACAAGTCCTGGAACGAAAGTCCAAATTTCAGGTTCAGTGGCTCGGATGTATGCATGAGAAGACGAACGGGACGTACGAAAAGCGGATAACTCTATTGTACCAAGCGCAATCTGTTCCTTTTCGCCGCGGCGCGCTGCCGAAAGGCTTCCCAGGTGACCCAGATGGAGATCAGAACAAAAATAAAATCGCGCGCGAGCGTCTTGGGGCCCAGTTGTTCGCCCGGTCCGAAGCAGCCGCAATCCCCCTGAAACCCTCGCAAGTAGAGCAAGGTCACGAGGCTGAAGAAGCCGGTGGCGACCACAGTAGCTGCGGGGGAAACGTATCGCGCCCAGACGCCGGACAGGAGCGCCAGGCCGAGCACGAGTTCGAACCCGGGCAGCGTGCGGGCGACAAATTCCACCGCCGCGGCGGGAATGACGCGCATGTTCTCAATCTCCATGGCGAACAGCATCCATGGGTCGCGCAGCTTAGCGATCCCAGACCACAGAAACACGCCGGCCAGCGCCAGACGCGCCACGATGTAGAGCGCGCGCCGCATTACCTGGCGATGCGGTCAACCAGTTGCTTCAGAAAATCGTAGCGGACGTCGCCAGTGATGGGGTAGCGCCTGCCATTACCCGACATAATCATGGTGGGCGTGCTGGCCACTGGAATTTTGTTCCCCAACGCGAGATCGGCATCGATCTGGCGGTTGATCTCCGCAAGAGCCTTGGGATCCGCGATGATCTTGCGCAACTTCACCATTTCGGCGGGAGACAATTCGGCGGCCACGGCTCCTTCCACGTCGCCGGTCATCCCCCAGGTGTTCTGATTGCGAAACAAGCCGTCGCAAACCCGCTCATAGCGGCCGATGCGCGCGGCGGCGCTGGCCCATTGGGCCGCCTTTCGCGCGAAGGGATGCTGCGGCAGCGGAAAGTCGTGATAGACGATGCGCACTTTTCCGGATGCAACGCAATCGTTCAACGCGTCCTTCAGCGCGCCAAAATGCAGCAGGGCGCAGTGCGGGCATTGAAAATCGCTGAAAACTTCCAGAGTGACGGGGGCATTGGGCGCGCCCACGGCCTTATCCGGGGCGTCCATGGCGGAAAGGGCAGCGGTAAACAGGAGCGGCAAGAGAAGAAGTCGCATCTTAAGCCGATGCTAACACGGCGGCGAACATCTGCCCGCGCATGTGAACCGGTGGACCGGGAATTTTCCCCGCTCAGGTCTATGGTGTGTTAAAACACGAAGCATGGCTATCGATTTAAAAGGGCGCACGGCGCTGGTGACCGGAGCGGGACGGGGCATCGGCCGCGCCGTGGCGTTGAAGCTCGCGCAGGCGGGCGCGTCCGTGATGCTGAACGACCTCGATCGCGACGTGGTGTTCGAAACGGGCATGCTGATCGACAAGGAGGGCGGCGCGGCCAAGGCGATGCCCGGCGACATCACCGCGCCCGATTTTCCCGAGAAGCTGGTCAACGCCACCGTGAAGGGATTCGGCTCCATCGACATCATCGTGAACAACGCCGGCTACACGTGGGACAACGTGATCCAAAAGACCACCGACGAGCAGTTCCAGGCGATGCTCGACATTCACATCGTCGCGCCGTTCCGCGTTTTGCGCGCCGCTTCGACCTATATTCGCGAAGCCGCAAAGAAGGAGATCGCCGAGGGCCGCCGCGTGATGCGCAAGGTGGTGAACATCACGTCGATTTCCGGCGTCGACGGCATCGCGGGCCAGGCCGGCTACGGATCAGGCAAAAGCGGCATCAACGGCCTGACGAAGGTGATGGCGAAAGAGTGGGGACGCTACAACGTCAACGTCAACTCGGTCGGTTTCGGCTTTATTGAGACGCGCCTGGTCGCGCCGCTGGGCAGCGAAGGCGCGCAAATTGACGTCAAGGGGCACACCATTAAGGTGGGCGTGCCGCAGGCCGCCATCGACGCGGTGAAGACGCTTTGCCCGCTGGGCCGCACCGGAACGGTGGAAGAGGCCGCCGGACCCGTGCTGTTCTTCTGCTCCTCGCTTTCCGATTACGTCAGCGGAGAGATTCTGATCGTCAGCGGCGGGGCGAGATCCTGATGGACCCTTTGCTCACCTGGCGCAAAGAGTTTCCGATTCTCGACCGCACGGTCTACATGATCAGCCACTCCCTGGGAGCCATGCCACGGCGCACGCGCGAGCGATTGAGCCAGTTCGCCGACCAATGGGACACGCGAGGCATCCGCGCGTGGGAAGAAGGATGGTGGGAGATGCCGGTGACCGTCGGCAATCTGCTGGGGAAAATCATCGGAGCGGGCGAAGGCGAGATCGTGATGCAGCAGAACGTCTCGATCTGCCAGAACATCA
>JBBIVT010000203.1:0-2374 GCA_037439565.1 Acidobacteriota bacterium
GTACTTCTTCACCCCTGCGCCGCGGACGCTTTTCGACAGGTCCGCCTCCGAACGGTATTTTCCGGTCAGGAATCCGCTGGCCAGGCCGTAATACGGAATCACGCCGAGCCCTTCCTTGCGGGCCAACGGCTCCAGCGCCGACTCGTATTCGCTCCGCTCGCAAAGATTGTATTTGGGCTGCAGGGATTCATAGCGCGGCAGGCCGTTTTGGGCGCTCACCCGAAGCGCCTCGGCCAGCCGCTCCGCGCTGTAATTGGACGCGCCGATTGCGCGGACTTTGCCTTCCTTGATCAACTGCGCAAACGCCGATAGCGTTTCTTCGAGCGGCGTCGCGGAATCGTCCTCATGCGACTGGTACAGGTCGATGGTATCGGTCTGGAGCCGCCGCAGGGAATCCTCCACGGCCTCCTGAATATAGGCCTTTTTCAGACCCTTTTTGCCGTTCCCCATGGGCATGCCGACCTTGGTGGCCAGTACGATCTTCGAGCGTTTGCCGGATTTTTTCAGCCAGTTGCCAATGATCGTTTCCGATTCGCCGCCGGCATGGCCGGGAACCCAGGTGGAGTAAATGTCGGCCGTATCGATGAAGTTCAGGCCTGCGTCGACATACGCATCCAGAACACGGAACGACGCTGCTTCATCCAGGGTCCATCCAAAGACGTTTCCGCCGAGCATCACCGGGGACACGTCCAGCCCGGACCGGCCCAATTTGCGAGTTTTTGTCTGCGTCACTCCGCTATAGATTCGCCAACCGCGCCGTGGTTTCTACTTTTTATGGGAAGACGGCCGCGCAGCCACCCAGGTACCCTTGCCGATGTCCCCGAACGTCACAGTTCCCTTAATGCCGTCCTCGGTCGCGGTGCCGACATAATGCACTTTGACGATGCTATCGTTCTCGATGATTTGCATCTCCATCTCCACCGCCGAATCCTTTACGGTGCCGCTCACCTTCGACTCGCCGTGCTTTCCCTCGTAGGTTCCGGTGAGCGCGTCGCCCTTCTGCTTCAAGTCAAATTTTTGCGCGCGCGGAGCGCCGATCCCCTCCACCTGAACTTCCCATTTCCCCGAAAGGTTCGTGCCTCCGGCCGCCAGAAGGAGTCCGGAGAAAACCATACCGATCGCAAGTTTGTTCATAACAACCTCTGATCATGAGTAGTCTATTTCCGATGGCGGAACAATCCCGCCGGGGTGGTAGTTCCAGGGCAGAGGGGCGGGGAGAAGGGCGTAGAATAGAACTCGTGAAAGCCGCTCTTTTCCTGTTCGCCGCCTCACTACAGGCCCAGACGGTGAACGTCTGGCTGACCACCGACGATCAAAAAGCCCTCCTGCAGCCTCAATCGGCGATTTCGTTCGCCAGCGGGACATCGGTATCCGTTCCCGCTGTTTTCATGAACGAAGCCGAGCGTTCCCAGACCATTGAAGGCTTCGGCGCGTCGTTCACCGATTCCTCGGCCTGGCTCATGAAGAACAAGATCGTGCCGGCGTCGTCGCTTCCCGCCGTGATGAACTCGCTGTTCGACCATAAAGCGGGCATCGGCATCAGCTTCGTACGCAACCCCATGGGCGCGTCGGATCTGGCGCGCACGATTTATTCCTATGACGACCAGCCCGCCGGGTCCACCGACCCGAACCTGGCGTCCTTTTCCATCGCGCACGATCAAAGCGACATCATCCCCCTGGTCCAGGAAGCCAAGCGCATCAATCCAAGGCTGAAGATCATGGCAAATCCCTGGAGCCCTCCCGGCTGGATGAAAACCTCCGGCTCTATGATCGGCGGCGCGCTGCTGCCGGAGGCCTATGCATCGCTTGCAAGTTATTTTGTCCGCTATTTGCAGGCCTACGCGGCGGCGGGAATCAACGTCGACTACATCAGCATGCAGAATGAGCCGCTCTATGTGCCGGACCACTATCCCGGGATGTCGATGCCCGCCTCCGATCAACTGACCCTGGTTCGAGACTATATGATCCCCGCTCTGGCCGCCGCGAAGCTCTCCACCAAGATCCTGATCTACGACCATAACTGGGATCAGCCGGTGTATCCGCAGACGGTGCTGGCGGACGCCTCGGTCGCCGCTTCGCCGCGGATCGGCGGCATTGCCTGGCATTGGTACGGCGGGACTCCTGGCGCGATGAGCCTGCTGCACAACCAGTTTCCGGGGTTCCGGAACTATGTGACCGAGGCGTCCGGTGGAACCTGGATCGCGGATGAAGTGAAGACGGATTTTGAGACCATCACCCAATCCATGCGCAACTGGAGCAGTTCGTACGTGAAGTGGGGCATGGCGCTCGACGAGAACCGGGGGCCGTTCATTCCGGGCGGCTGTGGCACTTGCACGCCGTTGATCACCGTAAACCAGTCCACCGGCGCGGTGAC
>JBBIVT010000203.1:2474-3617 GCA_037439565.1 Acidobacteriota bacterium
TCGCCGAGCGCCTCGCCCGATCCTCTGTTCGCCGAATCGGTGATCCTGCTGGTCCGATACTCCCCCTCCGACGCATTGGGGTTGATGGTGAACCGGCGCTCAAACGTAGCAATTTCCGAAGCCCTGCGATCCGTCGCCGGAGCGGCGAAGCATCCCGAGCCCGTTTTCGTCGGTGGACCCGTTGAACTGGACACCGTCTTCGCTCTGCTCCGCGCGCCACGCGGCCCTGAAGGTTCTGCGGATGTCGCCGGAGACATCCATTTCATCGCCCTCAAGGCCACCCTGGAGAAGGAGCTACAGGGCGCCGCGAATCCGAATGGATTGCGCCTCTACGTGGGCTACTGCGGATGGGGCCCCAGACAGCTCGAAAGCGAGGTGCGCCGCGGCGGCTGGTACATTTTCGGCCACAGCGAGGATCTCGCCTTCGACGCCAATCCCGCCACGCTCTGGACCAGACTGGCAGCCAAGGCCGAAGGACAAAGCGCAAGACTAATGCTGCGTCCCGCTCCATAGGTATTCCAGGGCCTCCGGAAGCGTCTGCTGCTTCACCGCGCGGTCTGTATGTCCGGCGTTGCGCGCGAAGACGAACTGGTAATGGTATCCCTTGGCGGCCAGCGCCTTGGCCATCTTCTCATTCGCCAGCACCCAGTCGTGCATGTTGTCGCGCATCACGTTGGGATTCAGAAGATCCCGGTCGCCGACCTCCATCCAGATGCGAATCGGCTTCACCGGTGAGTTTGGGATCAGGCGCTCATGGAAATCCCATGCGCCGCCGGGCGTCTCCGGATTCCAGGGCCACTGCTGATTCACGTAAGTGCCCGAATACGTCAGCACGCGATGGTACAGCTCGGGGTGATACCAGGCCATGATCAGCGCGCAGGAGCCGCCGGAGCTGCCTCCCATCGTCGCGCGGCGATCCGGATCCTTGGTCAACTTCACGTGCGCTTCTTTCTCGACACGCGGCAGCACTTCGGTTTCGACGAATTCCGCATAGCGGCCGGACATGGTGTCGTATTCCAGGCCCCGCTCGCTGCCCTGCGCGTCGCCCGAGCCGTTGCTGATCGAAATCGCGACCATCGCGGGCACCCGCTTCTGGGCGATCAGATTGTCGAGCACGGTGAACAGCAGCCGGTCCGGACCATC
>JBBIVT010000204.1:0-3592 GCA_037439565.1 Acidobacteriota bacterium
CGGAAGCGCAGCCGCCCTCCGATGCCATCCCGAGTCTTAAGTACGACATCGAGGCGCAGTCGCATTGGAAAAGTGACGCCGGCTCGGCGAACGAAGCCACGGTCGCGGAGTTCCCCGTCTCGCAAAGCATCGCCGGCGTTTCGATGCGGCTGAAGCCCGGCGCGATTCGCGAGCTTCACTGGCACGCGCTGGCCGCCGAATGGGCGTACATGATCGAGGGCCGTTGCCGCACCACCGTCGTGATGCCCAATGGGCAATCCGCCATCGACGAGTTCGGGCCCGGCGATACATGGTATTTCCCCAAGGGCCACGGCCACGCGCTGCAAGGCCTGGGGCCGGGCGAGGCGCATTTCCTCCTTGGCTTCGACAACGGACATTTTTCCGAGTTCGGCACCTTCAGCATCTCCGATTGGATCGCGAACACGCCTCCGGAAATCGCCAGCCGCGTGCTGAATGTGCCCGCTTCCGCGATCGCCAAATTTCCACGGAAGGAACTGTACATCGGTCCCGGACAGGTGCCCACAACGGTATTGGAAGAACTGCGCCTCAAGGAAAGCCAGACCAGCCAGTTCGCGCACAAATACAGGCTCGACCAACAGACTCCGCGTGTGTTTGAAGGCGGCATCGAATACATGGTCCAGCAGAAGGATTTCCCGATTCAGAGCACGTTCACGGCGGTGAAGATGATCCTGAAGCCAGGAGCGCTGCGCGAGATGCACTGGCATCCGCACGCCGACGAGTGGCAATACTATCTGAGCGGACAGGCCCGCATGACGGTGTTCGGTTCGCATGGACGCACGCGCACGGAGGACTACCGGAAGGGCCACGTAGGCTTTGTGCCGCAGGGCTACGGCCACTACATCGAACAGGTGGGCAGCCAACCCACTGAGATCCTGATCCTGTTCAACAGCCCCGAATACCAGGAAATCTCGTTGGCGAACTGGCTGGGAGGCAACCCAAGCTCACTGCTCTCGGCGAACTTCGGCATATCCCAGGACGTCATCGACCAGCTTCCCGTGAAGGAGCGCGGAATTATAGGCCACAAGTCTTAGCGGGGCTCGTCTCCGGATTGCAGCGCGCGACTGCGCCGCCGGGGAAACTGACTGAGTATCCGGTCCATCTCGACTTTTCATTGAAAAAATAATCACTGCTCAGAATCTGTGCCCCACTGGCCATCGCTGCGTCGCGCATTTTCGTGTCCCCGCTGCGGCCCTGCGCCGTATCGGCGTCGGTGCGCGTACGGACCAGGTAGCCTTCCTTTACCAGGCGTGGAATCAGCGCCGGATCCGCCAATGGATCGTTCACCTCCGTAAACGCAGCATCGGGCGCGCCCGGCTCCGCGTTGGTGAAGATTACGCGGCCCTTTAACGACGGGTGTCCGGCGACGTAATCCGCCTCGGCTTTTCTCTGATCGAGCAGAAAGATGACCTTGCCCTTGGCGGAATCGAGCGTCGGCCACGCGCCCGCCAGAACGGCTTCATTGAGCGTCGCATGATGCCCGCGAACGTCGTCCGGCACAATCATGCGGCCCGCGTCGAACACGGAGCGGATCTCCTTGTCCAGGGCGTCGAAGACCGCTGGCGTAAACGGCTCCGTATCCTGCTGAAAGGGCCTCGATTTCCCCTCCTTCGTTTCGATCAACACGAAAATCGGAAGATGCCCGGGGTGCGCCGTTGACCATTTCAGGATCGTCTCCAGGCATCCGGTGAAGGGCTGGCAATTGCTGCGATAGTCGATATCCTGTACGTGCATCACCTTGAAGCCGGGCTTCAGGAACAGGCCGGCGGGATCGAAAGGCGGGTCAGCGGGAAGGCCCGCACCGGCGATCAGCTTCAAGTTCGCGGGATGGGCGAAACGCCCTCCCTTGGCGTCGGCGAAAATGTCGATCTCCACCTGCCGCACGCCGGCATCGAACTGGGCGTCGAGTGGCGCGTGCTGATAATCGAGCGATGCGGCGGACTTCGGATTCAACTTCGCCAGCCAGGCATTCGCGCTCGGCGGCAGACCGGCATGGTAGCTATTGTGGCTGCCGATTACCTGGATCTGGTTCAGTGGCGTCTGGGCTTGGGCCGCCGCGCAGAGAAGGAAAAGTGTGGCAATCTTGGTCATGCAAGAACCAGTGTAAGCGGATTTTCACGCTCGTTCGCCAAGGTTGACTTCCGGCGGGCACTTTTTCCATACTGAGGCAGCTTTAGGTTGGTCAAAACTCATAGAAAGATCGCGTCCATGTCCGACGAAAGCTCAAGGAATCCGAGGAATCATCCGTGGTCGCCTTCCATTAAGGATATTGCGCGAATCGCGGGCGTCTCCCATTCCACGGTCTCGCGTGCGCTGCAAAATAGCCCCCTGGTGAAGCAGAAGACCGCCGAAAAGATCCAGAAGATCGCCCGCGAATCCGGTTACCGGCCGAGCGCCGTCGCGCGCGGCCTGGTCACCAGAAAGACGCGGACCATCGGCCTGGTGGTTACCACCATCGCCGATCCGTTCACCAGCGAAGTGGTCAGCGGGATTTACCAGTCCGCATGCGAGCGCGGCTACTCCGTCTTTCTGGCCGATTCCGGCGCAGATGCGGAGCGCGAAAAGCGAGTGGTGCAGTCTTTCGCCGAGCAGCGGGTGGACGGCATCCTGGTGACGTCCTCGCGCGTGGGCGCGCTGTATCTGCCTCTGCTTTCGGAAATGCGCGTACCCATTCTACTGGTGAACGATCAGCATCCCGGCGCCTTTGTCCATTCCGTCATGATCAAGAATTTCGCCGGGATGAGACTGGCGGCAAATCATCTGATCGAACTCGGACACCGCAGAATTGCGTATATTGGCGATAATTCCGGCTATCAGGCCGACAAGGAAAGACTCGGCGGGTTCCACGCGGCCCACGAGGCAGCGGGCATTCCCGTGATGGAGGAGTTGATCGCGCGGGGCGACGGCAAGCCGGAGCAAGGCATGCACGCCATGGAAAGACTGCTTCCGGAGCGTCCCACCGCCGTGTGCTGCTATAACGACCGCACCGCGCTCGGCGCACTCCGCGCCATTCACGCACGCGGGTTACGCATACCGGAGGATATTTCCGTGGTGGGATTCGACGATATTTTTCTCGCGCCGTATACCGAGCCGCCGCTGACTACGATCCGCCAACCGATGCGCCGGATGGGCGTGCTGGCGATGGAGAGCCTGGCGCGTCTGATGTCCGGCGAGGAGACAGAAATCCGGATCGAGGTTGAACCGGAGCTGGTCGTGAGAGCGTCCACCGCGAGGAGAACGCCGTGACGCCGCCGGAGAGGATTGACCCACGGACGCTCGGCGAGCGCTACACAGAGGCATGGTGCAGCGGAGACCCGGCGCGGGTCGCGTCATTTTTCTCCGTGAATGGATCTCTCCGCGTGAATGAGGACGCCCCGGCCGTGGGACGCAGCGCCGTGCAACAGGTTGCCGCCGGATTTATGACGGCGTTTCCGGACCTGCACCTGACCATGGACGATATGCGTGACGCAGGCGGCGTTGCCGAATTCCACTGGACGTTTACTGGCACGAATACGGGCCCAGGTGGGACGGGAAAGCGCGTCCGTTTCAGCGGCTTCGAGACGTGGACGATTGG
>JBBIVT010000205.1:0-3563 GCA_037439565.1 Acidobacteriota bacterium
CCGCCCACATCGCCGCGGACGATTCGAAAAACCGGATCGCCTCGGCCGGGGGCCGCAACGGTTCACCAACGCTTGCCGATGATCGTGAGTAGTCGTCCCAATAAGATCGCATGTGGACTGTCCGCGGCGAATCTCCAACGGAGGCGTATGATAGCATTTTGGTCGGCTCTCCATGATCCTCCGGGTTTCGGCGATTTTTCTGTTCACCCTCGGCCCGCTGTCCGCCCAAATCGGCGCCTTCGAATCTTATGTCGGCATCGGCGTCACGCCCAAATCGGGCGATGCGATGTTTGACGCCGCGACGAACACCTACAAGGTCACCGGGGGCGGCGCAAACGTCTGGGACAAGGCCGACGCGTTCCAGTTCCTTTATAAGAAAATCTCGGGCGACGTCACGATCACCGCCGACGTGAAGTTTCTAGGCACGGGCGCGGTGGGGCATCGCCAGGCCATGCTGATGATCCGTCAAAGCCTCGACCCCGGCTCGCCCTACGCCGACATCGCCCTGCACGGCGACGGCCTCACCTCGCTGCAGTACCGCACGGCGAAAGACGCCATCACCCGGGAAGAACGCTCCGATCTCACGGGACCGTCGCACATCCGCATCCAACGCCGCGGCGACATTCTCATGATCTACGCGGGCGATCAACTCTGGCCCGGCGGACCCGTCACGGTAAAGCTCGGTGACCCGGTCTACATTGGCCTCGGCGTCTGCTCGCACGATGCGAACGTCCTGGAGACAGCGGTTTTTTCAAACGTCAAAATCGACAATGGGCCGCGCACGGCCCTCCGCGCCCTGGTCCACGTCTATGACGTCAAGACGCACAAGGACAGAGTCATCTACGCCGCCGGCAAGCACTTTGAAGCGCCTAACTGGTCGCCCGACGGTAAGTATCTGTTGATTAACGCCGACGGCGCACTCTATCATCTGTCGCCGGACGGCGGCGAGCCGGTGAAGCTCGACATTCCCGGCGTCTCGAATTGCAACAACGACCACGGCCTCACGCGCGACGGCAAGATGCTTGCCATTTCCTGCCGCGGCCCAGCCGGAAGTTCACAGGTTTACCTTGCCAATGCCGATGGATCGAACGCGCATCTGATGACGCCCAAGACGCCCAGTTATTTTCATGGTTTCTCCCCCGATGGAAAATGGTTCGCCTACGCCGGTCAGCGCGACGGCAATTTCGACATCTACCGCATGTCGGTCGACGGCGGCGAGGAGCAGCGCCTGACAACGGATAAGGGCCTCGACGACGGCCCAGACTATTCGCCGGACGGCAAGTGGCTCTATTTCCACTCCGAGCGCGCGGGAACCTACGACGCCTGGCGCATGCCTCCCGACGGGTCCGGTCCGAATGACGCCAAGGCCCAGCGCATCACCAGCGATGAGCTCGAGGATTGGTTCCCCCACCCCTCGCCCGATGGAAAGCGGCTGCTGGTGATCTCCTTCGCGCACGGAACCAAAGGCCATCCGGCGTATCGGAACGTGGAAATCCGCATGACGCGCGCTCCCAAAGACACCCTCAAGCCTGCCAGGCTCACCACACTGGTGAAGCTTTTTGGCGGACAAGGAACCATCAACGTTAATTCCTGGGCGCCGGACTCGCGCCGCTTTGCCTACATCAGTTACGAGTTTGTGAAGGAGTAGCGCCGGGCCGCGCCAGCGTGAACGCATACAACGTATCGCCCGCGCCCACCATCACGTACTGCTTGCCGTCTAGCATCCACGTCGACGGCCCATTGCTCACCGGCGCGGTCAGTCGTTGATCCCAAAGAATCTTCCCATCCTCCGGATCGAAGGCCGCAAAGTGTCCTGAATCGCCCGTGAACAGCAGGTTTCCCGCCGTCGTCAGAATGCCTCCAGTCATCCCGGCCCCCAACGCGTGTTCATGCTTCCATCGCACCTTCCCGGTGTGAATATCGAGCGCGAACAGAGCCGACCTCATATCGAAATTCCCGCCGCCTCCGCCGCCGTATCCCTCCGGTTGATCCGACGTGTCGTACAAATACGCGATGCCGTACCCTTCCGTGCCGTTCAAATAAAACAGCTCCGTCCGCGGCGAATAGCTCGGCGGAGGCCAATTGGTCGCGCCCAGCGCCGGCATGTCGATCATCGAGCCGTCGACTTTCGGCTCCTTCGCCGGATCGGGAATCGGCTGGCCCTTCGCGTCCACTCCCTTCGCCCAATTTCCCGTTCCCGAAAACGGCTTCGAGACGAGGTTTTTCCCGTTCGTCCGATCCAGAACAAAAAACCAGCCGCAGCGCGCCCCCTGGGCCAGCAATTTGCGCGGCTTTCCATCGATGGCCGCGTCGAACAGCACCGGCGTCTCGACGTTATCCCAATCGTGCGTGTCATGAGGGGACGCCTGGAACCACCATGCGAGCTTCCCCGTGTCCGGATTCAGCGCCACAATCGACGCAGTCCACAAATTCGCGCCCTTGCGGCTCTGCCCCGCGAACACCGGATTCGCGTTGCCTGTGCCCCAATAAATCAGGTTCAGGTCCGGATCGTACGTCCCCGGCATCCACGTCATTCCACCGCCGTGGTCCATCGCCGATTGATTCGGCCACGTCTCCGAACCCGGATCGCCCATCTTCAGCGGCTCGGTCCACCAGCGCCATTGCAGCTCGCCCGTCTCCGGATCGCGCGCTTCCAAGTACCCGCGCACGTCCATCGCGTCGCCGCCCACGCCGATGATCACGTGATTCTTCACCACCATCGGAGCCATGGTGGTGAAGTACTGCAGTTTCTCATCGGCCACCTTCTTGCGCCACCGCTCCTTCCCGTCCTTCGCGCTCAGCGAAATGAACCAGCCGTCGGGCGTCATGAAATATAGCCAGTTTCCATACACGCCCACGCCGCGCTGGCCCACAAGATGCCCGCCGTGATCCTCAGCATCGTACTGCCAGAGCCGCTCGCCAGTGCGCGCGTCCACCGCGAATACATGATCGGGAATCGTGAAGTAGAGGACGCCGTTCACCATCAGCGGCGTCGATTTGATCGTCGGATTCCCCACGCCGCGCTGTGGCCCGATGCCCTGGATGCGGAACATCCAATCGATCTTCAGCATCGCGACGTTCGATTGGTTCACCTGCGCCAGTTCGCTGAACCGCCTCCCGGAAAAATCGCCGTTATAGGAGGGCCAATCCTGCCCGAAGGCCAACATCGCTGCAAACAAAAACCCGATGGGGACTGACTTCTGTGTCCCAAGGCGGCCAAAACCCTTCGCGAAATACCTTAAAACCTCTGCGCCGCGCGGACACAGCGGTCTGTCCCCATCGGCTCGCGGCCCAAGCAATCTCATTTCAACCCCGCCAGATATGCCGTCACGTTATGCAGATCCTCATCCGTATACTTCGGCAACAGCGCCCGATGCCCGCCCAGGCGATCTTCCACTTGCATCTGAACCGTGCCCCGAGGCCACGAGCGATACTCGCCGGACACCTCGCGAATCGCCACATCGAAGTCGTCGAATGTCAACAACGCCCCTTCAAACTTCTGCCCATTCGCGATCAACTGCACGTGCGGAGGGTCCCGGTGCGCCGGCCAGATGAACCTCGAT
>JBBIVT010000206.1:0-3519 GCA_037439565.1 Acidobacteriota bacterium
TTCCTGCCCAAAATGCTGGACCCGGCGAGGCCGGTCTGCGAGCAGATGATGTTGTCTTCCCCCACCACACATCCGTGGCCCACCTGCACCAGGCTGTCGATCTTCGCGCCGCGCTTCACGCGAGTTTCGCCGGTGGAGGCGCGGTCGATGGACGTGAGCGTCTGAATCTCCACATCGTCCTCGATCGCGGCAATGCCGCTCTGGACGATTTTGTAATGCGAGCCGTCGGCTTGTTTGGCGAAGCCGTAGCCGTCGCCGCCGATCACCACGTGATTCTGCAAAATGACGCGGTTGCCGACGCGGCAATATTCGCGCACCACGGCGTGCGAATGTGCCAGAAAATTGTCCCCAATCACGGCGCCTTCATAAATGGTCACGTGCGGATGGAGCACCGCGTTGCGTCCGATGACGGCGTGCTCTCCCACGCATACAAACGGTCCGATGGAGGCGTTCACGCCGATCTGCGCCGTCGCCGCGATCGAAGCCAGCGGATGGATCCCCGCCGCGGGCTTCGGCGGCTGGTAAAACATTTCCAGAGCGCGCGCGAAATCCAGATAGGGATTTTGGGAAATCAACTGCGCCGGACGGATGCCGTCGAGGAACGTCTTCACCAGCACCGCTCCGGCTCGCGAATGCTTCAGCTTCGGCGCATACTTGGGATTGTGCAGGGACGTGAGCTCGCTCTCGCCCGCCTGCTCCATTCCGGCGACGCCCGTGATGTCGAGGGAGGCGTCGCCCTTCAATTCGCAGCCCAGCGCGGCGGCGAGATCGGAAAGTTTCATGACTTAAGTGTAGCGGGAAGCCAGGAGCCAGCAGCCCGGAGCCAGGAGAGCGCCGGCGGATGTTCGCATAATACTTTTAATATGTCCTTATTTTCAGAAAATAATCCGTGCCCCTCGGAAATTCGTGATAGACTCCTTTGAGGCGGCCAGGACGGACAGAAAAATGGAAGGATTTCGCTGAGCATCGCTGCAACACCGTGATTCCCAGTTGGAAGCCTCGCTGGCCGATCTTGAGCAGCCGCGGGGAACAAGACCCGCGGTAGGCCTCTCGAGGAAATGCCGATTATGGAGAACGTGCACAAGACTGCTTACGGCATGCGCCGAATAAAGATCTGTGCAGCCTTGGCGCTGTGCATCGTTGGCCTGCTGACCGCCGAGCAGCCGACACAATTCGAGGTCGCCTCGGTTCGGCGAGCCAGCTCCGGCGACGGCATTCAGGGCGACTGCCGCGGCGTCGACTCCCGTTTCCCCGGAGGGGTTCCGGCGCCGCCGCTCGGCCGCTGTGTGTTCACGAACGTCCAACTGGATCACCTGATTGCGATGGCATACAGGCTCCGAAAGCTGGAATTCATCAAGGGCGGGCCGGCGTGGATTCGTGAGGATAAATTCCGGTTCGCGGTCTACGCCACCGCGCCGCACCCAGAGTCTGCTACCTACCAGCAGCTACTGGATATGCTGAAGGGCCTTCTAGCGGACAGATTCAAGGCTAAACTTCGAGTCGAGTCGAAGCCGGAGTCCGGGTACGCCCTGTTGGTCGCTCCGGGCGGCACAAAGCTCCAGCCATCGAAAACCGACGATGCCCTGGAAGTGCGGGACTCAGGGACATTCCCGCGCGTGTCCGCCATGCGGCATTGCACGATGGAATTTCTTGCCGGATTCCTCGCCAACCGCCTTGACGCGCCAGTCGCGGACGAATCCGGACTGAAGGGCGGTTACGATTTCACGCTTACCATCGATGGCACCGACGGACCGGCGTGGGCAGCGGCGATTCGAAGCGTGGGCCTCCGTCTAGAACGGAGAAAGGTACCGGTGACTTACGTTACGATCGAATCGGCGGAACTTCCGGGCGAAAACTGAACGACGGCCAATTTCCCGCGCCTCCGCTTCAGCGCCATCGCGATATTTGCTACAATTCTTTCAAAATGCGGAAGCAAATAGTCGGACGGCGAGGACGGGGAGCCGTCGTCCTGGCGCTGCTTTTTGTCTGTACTGCATCGGCCCAGCCGAAACTGAAATTTGAAGCCGCCTCGGTTAGGCGCGCTAAGGGGGACGACGGTCTCTCCCAGGCATGCCGCGGAATCGATTCCAAATTGCCCCCAGCGGGTATTCCCGTCCCGCCGCTGGGCCGTTGCGTCATTACGGACGCACAGTTGGACCATCTGGTGGCATTCGCTTATCAACTTCACGATCCTGACGCGATCAAAGGGCCGGCGTGGATTCACGACGGGAAAGTGCGCTTTAGCCTCGCCGCCGTTGCGCCACACCCCGAGTCGGCAACCATGGAAGATCTCCTCGACATGCTGAGGTACCTTATTGCGGAACGCTTCAAGGCGAGGGTCCGCATTGACTCGAAACAGGCAGACGGTTTCGCGCTGGTCGTGGCCAAAGGCGTTCCCAGGATTTCGCCGGCCGACCCGAATCGGGCGCGTGACACGGTTCAAACTCCGGAATGGCCCCGCACCGTGACCGGGATCGCCTGGACGATGGGCGCCCTCGCACATTGGATGGAGGGCATCCTGGAGGAGCCTGTCGTGGATGAGACAGGGCTGAAGGGCAGCTACAATTTTACGTTAACGGTCGATAGCGGCGACGCCCAGTCCTGGATAGCCGCGATCCGCGCGATCGGCTTCCGCCTGCAGCGCAGCAAGGTGCCCATACCCTACGCGATAGTGGAATCGGCCGAATTGCCCACCGACAACTGACATCTCCTCAGTTGTCGTCCGGCAACGCGGCCGATTTCACTGTGATCTGAGGCACAGGCACTATTCGACGCTCCAGCCTCAGCGCAATCGCGCGAATGGCGGCCGCGTAGGAAGCGCCGTCGTTGCTCTCCAGCGCCAGCGAAAAATCGTACGCGCCTTTCAGGCCCGTCTCATCAGCCACGGGTTCGTCTAATCGGTTGGCGATTATCCCCGCAAGAATCCTCATCGTGCACTGCCGCATCTCCGTCCTGCGAGGCCCGCCGTCGGCCTTGCTCACTTCGAACCCTTCGTCCTTTCCTGATGGCCTGATCTTCGCGCCGCCCGGAGCAACCACCAGCGCGTATCCCTACGTTGGTTTCATAGCGACACGAATTCTAGCCTTGAACCGGTCCGCGAGCAGATCCTTCAGCATCTCCTTGAGCTGATCCTCTGTCGCCGACTCAGGATGCGGCGCCACTGCGGAAACCGCGAAACGGAATTTGTCGTCGCGCATCCACGCCGGCCCTCCCTTGATCATGTCGGGATCGCGGATTTGGTATGCGATCGCGACCAGGTGATCTCACTGAGCATCGGAAATGACACATCGCCCCAGCGGCGGCGCGGGGATCGAGGGAGGCCACTTGACAGTCGATGCCGCCGTCCTCCGCACACTGCGTTGCAGTTTATGCGCCAACATCCCCACCCGGTCCTACGCCTTGAACTTGTCCCTGCATTCGGCCGAGCAGAAATAGTAGGTCGTCGCGCCCACTTTTTTCTGCAACGCCGTCTCGGTGGAGATGAAGGTGCCGCAGACCGGATCTTTTTTCAACTCGCCA
>JBBIVT010000207.1:0-3517 GCA_037439565.1 Acidobacteriota bacterium
GCGGCGACGATCAGCAGCACGCAACTTGCGGCCACCTGCGCGCAGAGCAGCGCCTCGCGTAGGAAAGTGGAACGCTGGCGCTGGCGGGCGAGTTGCAGAGCGGGCGACAGCCCGAACAGGATGGACGCGGCGAATCCGGCGGCCGCCGCGAACGCGATCACCCGCCCATCGGGCGCTGGGTTCATCCAAGACGGCGAACCGGTGATCGACAAAAGATAGCGGAGCACGGCCCAGCCGAGCGCGAGTCCTGCCGCCGCTCCCAGCATGGCGAGCACGACGCTTTCTGTGAACAACTGGCGCAGCAGGCGCCCGCTCCCCGCCCCCACCGCGACACGGATGGAGATCTCGCGCTGACGCGCGATGCCTCGCGCAAGTAAAAGACTTCCCAGGTTGCCGCAGGCAGCGATCAGGATCAGCAGCGCCAGCGCCGTGATCATGGCGATCACGGGCAGCATCTCATTGCCAGGCCGTCCGCTGCCGCTTCGGGTTCCGTTCATGACGCTGGAGGCGTAGCCGCCGGGCCTGCTCGGCAGCGTTTCGTCCTTCCAGATCCCGGCGGGGTGCTGCTTGCGGAGCTCCGCCGCCAGGGCGCGCAATTCCTCTTCGGCGATGCCGGGGGTCATGCCGGGACGCAGGCGCCCGTCCACTTCCTGCGTCTCGTCCGAATAATCGGTGAGCATTTTGCTCCCGTCGATAAAATAAGGCACCTGTCGCACGGCGATCCACAGATCCGGAGTGTTGAGCGTGACGCCGCTGAACGTCTCCGGCACGACGCCGGCGATGGTGGCGGGCTTGCCGTTCAGACGGATGGTTTTTCCGGCGATGGCTGCGTCCGCCGCGAAGTGCGAGCGCCAGAACGGCTCGCTGAGCACGACGACGGGAGCACCGGACGCATCCGCGGGTTCAATCAGGCGACCGGCCAGAGGCGACGCGCCAAGCTGGACGAAATAATTCTCGGTCACGGCGTTGGCAGCGCGCGGCTTCGCCTCTCCTTCAAGCGATAGCTTCTGCTGCGACTGCGCGAAGATTTCGAGCGTGCGCGAGTGCTCGCGGAAAAAGGCCATTTCCGGATACGGCATCGCCGAGGCATAGCGCTCCGGCGACTGGCGCATGAAGTGCAGCAACGTTTGGGGATCGCGCACCGGCAGAGGCCGGAGCACCATGATGTCGAAGAATCCGAACGCGGCAATATTCACGCCGATGCCGATCGCCAGCATCGCGACCGCAGCCAGCGTGAATCCTGGAGATTTCGCGAGCGTGCGCGCGGCGTAACGCAAATCCTGCCCCAGGCGGTCGATCCACAGCCAGCCCCACGCCTCGCGCGCGTCTTCGCGAAGCCGCAGAGGGCTTTCCACGCGGCCTCCCATTTCGCGGTGGAACTCCAGTTCGTCGGCCAGTTCGCGATCCAAACGGCGGCGATTGAGCAGATATCGGAGGCGGCGAAAAAACTCGATCATGATGGCTCCTTACGCGGTGCGGAGAATCGCCTGAATGGCTTCGTGGACGCGTTCGTATCCGGAGACCTCTGCCTCCAGTTGCTTGCGGCCGTCCTTGGTCAAGTGATAAAAGCGGACCTTGCGGTTGGTTTCAGAAACGCCCCATTCCGCCGTCACCCATCCTTTTAGCAGCATCTTCTGCAGCGCCGGATACAGAGACCCTTCCTCCACGCGAAGAATGTCCGAGGACAATGTATGGATGCGCTGGGCGATGGCGTAGCCGTGCAGAGGACCGGCGCGCAGTACGCGGAGGATCAGCAGGACGAGCGCCCCCGGAGGCATTTCATTCTTAGGCATAGTATATCTATGGGTAGAATACCTATCTATGAATGCCCTGTCAAGCCGTTACCGGCGATGTTCGAGAAATTCCTTGGCCAGCCTCAGATTATTGGCCAAGGTCGCCGGGCTGCGTGATTCGGCGATGCGGCGAATGATCGCGCCCTTCACGCCGGTCATGCCGTCGACATAGGAGCGCTGCGAGGTCGCAAGGTAAATCGCCGGTTCGCCCGAAGGCATCCGCACCGGATAAATGTAGGAATATTCGACGGCGGCCCGGAAGTAGTGCGTCGCGAACAGCATCTTGGAGATGATTGCGTAGTGGCCTCCGGGGAGCTTCTGAATCAGCACGTGCTGTGTGCGGAGTACGTGTTTCAAGCCAAAAGCGGCTTCCTGCCAGTACAGGAAGTCCTCCGTACCTGGCGGGCGGTGCGCGGGAAAGTCGGATGCAAAGCGGATCAACTCCGGCATCGATTGCGCAATGTGCGCCTCGCTCCCGATGAGCGATCGCAGGCCCTCGGCGACGGAATAGGGCGCGGGCGTATCGTAATAGACGGCCAGAGCCGGGTCCCCTTCCCGCAGGTAGCGGTTGATGTAAGCAACAATGCGCTGACGGACCAGCGCCCCGGCGCGCTCCGTGGCGTCCGGCGCGTCCCAGTCGATGCCCTTGCGCAGAATCTCCATCTCCTCGGCCGGCATCTTGATCGCGCAGTGGCCCGGACGGCAGGCGAGCAGTTCCGCCTTGGTGAAGTCCGGCAGCGGAAACTCGGCAAGATCGGCTTCCACCGCCGGCGAACTGAAGCGATGCACGAGAATCACTTCCTTGCTCATCTGAAAGTGCTCGATATCGCGCAGCGCCGCGATGTAGGCCTCGGGCGTGGTCCGGATCAGGACGATGCCCGCCATGCGCACGTCGTCGGGCTTGCCGGTCGAGACCATGTGCGCCATGGGCTCGCCCGCTTCGGCCCGAGCGATGTCCGCGTCGGTGAACCGGAATTCGCCCTGCAAGCCATCGCGAAAAAGGGCGGGGACAGGCTGGCCGAAAACGCCGGGTCCCAGGCAGATGAGACCGGCGCAAAGAAGTGAAAATCGCATCCTCTTCTTTTATCTTACCGTTCCGCCGCTGTCTTCTTGCCAAGTTTCCTTAAACTCTCCAGGCCCCGGCCATGCCGCCGGTCCACTGCGGTGCTGATCGAGCCGAATGCCGGCCGGGCTTGTGGCCTGAACTGCGACGGCTACCAAGACTGGTACATTGTGAACCCATACATCGGAGGTCCATGCGATGGCTGGTACTATACGGGCGACGGCGCATGTTTTGCGAATGATGGATCGGGAATCTGCAGTTGCGAAGAGGGATCTTGCGAAACATGCTATTAAATTTCGTCAGGGCTCCCCAAACGGCACAAATATAGAGAAGGAGAAGTCATGAGAGCGAGCTTTTTCCTGCTGCTAGCCGTTTCGATGGCCGGCGAGGGGCAGTCGCTACTGCCTTCTGGGCGCAGCATGTCCGCGCCCCCCGATGCCGCTTACCAAAGTCTCCAGGTTTTCTGGAGCCGCGGGTACGCGATTTATGCGTCAGACGATGCCCGCTCGGTAACCGTTTACGACACATCCGGAAATCAGCCCATGGTGAATCAGATTCGGATTTGGCCGGATCAGACCATTCGGCTGAGCCTGGTGCACGCGGCGTCTTCGGGCGACGGTTCGATTTTTGCGGTCTCCGGCGCAGCCTTCACCTCGGCGGG
>JBBIVT010000208.1:0-3511 GCA_037439565.1 Acidobacteriota bacterium
CGTTCGTAGATCAGCCGCCCGTTGCGGACGGTGAAATGGACCCGGGAGAACGCCGCGACGTCCACGGCCGGGTCGCCCTCGAACACCACCAGGTCGGCCATTTTGCCCGGCGTGACGGTTCCCCGCTGCGCGTCAACCTTGAGACGCGCGGCCGGAGCTACCGTCAACATCCGCAGAATCTCGCGGAAATTGAGGCCGCATTGCGCCAGGGCGCGAAATTCGTCTTCGGTCGAATAGTCCTCCATGTAGCCGACGTCCGTGCCGAACATCAGGTCGCCTCCGAGCGAGTGGAAGCGGCGCACGATGTCATAAATGGGATCGAGGAACTTGGGGTTGGTGGTCACGGTCGTGGCGAACATCTTCAGCGTCGGGATCATGGACATGCGGCGATCAATAATGGACTGAAGCAGCGCCTGATCCATGCCGTCCGGCACGCTGGGCGCGTGCGCCAGCACGTCCACGCCGCTCTCGATCGCCACCTTGGTTCCGGCCAGGTTCGAGGGATGCGCGAACGCGATCTGGCCGTGGCCGTGCGCGACGTTCACCGCCGCCCGGGCGATATCGACCGGCATGGGCAGAACCGTTCCTGGCTTAACAATGGATCCGGTGAACAGTTTCAGCACGTCCGCGCCCCGGCGGATGTTTGTCTCCTCGATCTTTTCGGCCGCCTCCGGAGTCTCCGGCTGCGGCATCAGCCAGCGGATAAACAAAGGCATCGAGTCGAGGTAATAGGGGATACCGTGCGGCGGATAAATGCCGGAGCCCGCAGTATAAATGGTGGGGCCGTTCAGGTCGCCCGATTCGATGCGGCGCCGCAGCGAGATGGTCTGGCGAATATCGGAGCCCAGATCGACCACGGTGGTGAATCCGCGGCTGGTGAGCATGTCTGCCAATTGACCGTTCAGGGTGTCCGATGATTTGTAAGCTGAAAAATCCCACTTCGATTCCGTGAAGTGCACGTGGGCGTTCCAGAATCCGGCGGTGACGGTGCAGTTGGAGCACTCCAGAATCTGCGTGTTCTGAGGAATCGCCACGTCCGCGCCGACGGCGACAATGACGCCGTTGCGGGCCAGGACGGTGGCGTGCTCAATGGGGCTGGAGTCGGGCGATGTATACACGCGCGCGCCGCGGACGGCGAGCGTGTTGCCGGGAAAAACGACAGCAGGGTGTGGATCGCGCAGGGGAAATACGAAGGAAAAGTACAGCGCGGCGGCAATCGCGGCGAGAATCGGGACGAAGTGGCGCAGGTACCGCATGCGATCCAGTATAGGAGACCGCTCAATGCGTCAGATCGTAGGTGAAGTAATTCATCGCGACCCGGTAGGCCAGCGACGCCCACTTTTCGGCGTACCGCGGGTCGTCCGACCACTCCCAGGCGTCGCCCAGGTCCATGTTGTGGCAGATGGCCACCATGACGCGGCCCTTGTCGTCGGAAATGCCGGCCCACTTGGCGTTGTAGCCGTCTTTTTCGTAGGTCCGTCGGCTGCGGTAAAACTGCCAGCCCGGCACCTGGAAGCGGTCCTGCAGATCGTAAATCGTGTGGAAGATGGGATCGTTGTTGTCCAGATCCACGATCTGGCGGTCCGGGAACACCTTCATCATGCTGTCGAGAAAGACGCCCCACTCCTGGGTGCCGTGAAAATCGTCCACCATCAGGAATCCACCGCGCAGCAGGAACTCGCGCAATTGCGCGGCCTGCGCATCGCTAAGCCACCAGTGCCCGACTTCGACCGCGTAGAGCGTCGGCCAGTTGTAGATGTCGTCGCCGCCGTCGAGATCGACGACTTGTTCGACCGAACGGCTATCGATGCGGGTGAGGCGCCGCACGCCCTGGAGCAGGTGACGGTCCGAGCGGGGATAATCCATGGTCCAGGAGCCGATACCGCCGCGGCGCAGACGAGGCGAGCCGGCGTAGTCCTGATAGTGCAGCCGCGCGCGCGTCCACTCGGTTTTCTTTTGATAATCGGCAGGCAACTCGAAGTCTTCGTATTCGATGCCCTGGTATTGCTTAAACGGCTTCTGCGCGCGCAGCACTCCCCAGGCCGCAAGGAGCAAGAGAATGCAGAGGGCGCCCCGCATTCATCCAGCTTACTCGAAACGCCTGCGCTACTCTTCGGGAGCGATGGAGCCCGTGGGCTTGGTCCAGGTGGACGCGTTCGAACTGGTCTTCCAGATGCTGTCGCCCCACCATTCGCTGCCCGGCTTGGTGGGAGGTGTCGCTTTCGCGCCGGGATCGGTGGAGGCTTTGCTCTTCGCCGAAGTTGTAGGCGCGGCCTTCGCGGCAGAAGTGGGTTCGGATTTCGCCACGTTTCCGGAGTGCTCCTGAATCGACGTCAGCACGGCCGGAGCCGAGGCCTGCGCCAGTTCGAGCGTCATCGTCTTGCCCTCGCCGTCCTCGCTCTTGAACTCCACCTTCAGGAACTGCGTCTCGGTCTTCTTGTGCCGGGCCCAGACCTTATAGAGGGGAGCGCCGTGGGAGACTTCGCGGGTCGCGCCCAACTCAGCCTTGGTAATGGCCGAGTACGGCACGCCGACAGTGGCCAGGCCGGTCCGGAAATACATGGTTTTTTCGTCGGAAACCACTAGGGTTCCACCGGTATTGGGAGCGATGCCGGCAAGGTTGCCTTCGACATAAGTGGTGGTCTCGGCGCGGGAGCCGCCGAACGCCACCGATCCGCACACCAGAGCAAAAGAGAGGATACGCGTCATGCGGGGAAGATCGTCCGGCAGTACGAAAAGCTTTAGGGTACCGTGTACAACACGTAATGGATCTTCCACTTCACTTCGTGCTTCGGATCGGCCTGAATGCGGATGTAAGGCTCCGGACAGGCCACCGTCCGGATGGACCAGAAGTACAGCTTCGTGAGCGGCTGATCGCTGGTAATATGAACACCCGCATGGGCTTTTTGATTTTCGATGCGGACGTCGTAGGCGCCGAAACCGCCCAGATCGGCAGCCACGGACTCGCCGGTCCGCAGTTCCCTCTGATACTGGATCTCCTGCCCGCGAACTTCGCCGCCATTGGCGAACGGCTTATCGGGTTTGGGCGTCCAGGGGAAGCGGACGACGATCCCTGGCCCGACCACTTCATTGTCGATCACGAAAAAATTGTGGTTATAGACCAGCGTGTCGATGGGCTTGCTCCCGGTGTTTTTGAGCGCGTGTTCGATAACGAAGCCATCCTTGGTCAGGCGGATGGTCTTGCGGTAATCGTAGGCATAGCCGGCCGCCGAGGCCTGATGCCCGAACTCGATCCAGTTCCCGCCTCTGCGGACGCTGCGCTTGCCCGGGTCGGCGATTTCATAGGTGGCGAAGCGGCGGAAGGCTTTTTCGTCGGGCTTGCGCAACGCGCCGACGCCGATGCGCAGGAAGGTCTCGCCGGGTTTCACCTCGTCATAGCCGAGGCCGGCATCGTGCGACAGAAATTCCTCCACCGGGCCTGTGATGGCATCGTGAATTTTGGGGTCGTGCTTGGGGTACCACTGGCCGAAAAACTCGTGGCCGTTCCAGG
>JBBIVT010000209.1:0-3486 GCA_037439565.1 Acidobacteriota bacterium
TCGCCGGCGGATCTGAACGTGTATGAATACGACTGGTCGCCCGATGGAAAGACGTTCGCGATCAGCGCGGCGCCTGGGCCGGGCGACAACAACTGGTGGATCGCCCAGCTTTATACAATGCCGGCGGCAACAGGGAAAATGACCGCGATTTTCAAGCCGGAGACGCAGATCGCCCTGCCGCGATGGTCGCCGGACGGGCAATCGATCGGCGTGATTCAAGGCCTGATGAGCGATGAAGGGTTCACAGGCGGCGATGTGTTCACGATTCCGGCAAGCGGCGGCGCGGCGGTGAACCGGACGCCCGGCCGCAGATCGTCGGTCAGCTCGATTCAATGGACCGGGCCGGGGAAAATGCTGCTCACTGAAATCGTGGGCGGAGGCAGCGCGATCACGACGCTGGACGTCGCCTCGGGGCAAACGGAGAGGCTGTGGCAAGGCGACGAACACATCCATGCGGGCGGGAATTTCGGCAATTTTTCGCTGGCGCGCGACGGAAAAACAAGCGCGGTGGTTCGCAGCGATTTCAAGCGCCCCCCGGAGGTATGGAGCGGCCCCATCGGCGATTGGAAGCAGATCACGCACGCGAACAACTTCGAGGCGCGCTGGGGGGAAGTGAAGAACGTTCAATGGACCAGCGACGGCCTCGCGGCGCAGGGCTGGCTGCTGTATCCGCGCGGCTTCGATCCCAAAAAACGGTATCCGATGGTGGTGAGCGTCCACGGCGGGCCGGCTTACCTGAACATCCAGCATTGGCCGGAGGACCGGTTCGATATGAGCGTGCTGTCCGCGCTGGGGTATTTCGTGTTTTTCCCGAATCCTCGTGGCAGCTATGGGCAGGGGGAGGCGTTCACGCGCGCCAACGTGAAGGATTTCGGCAGCGGCGATCTGCGGGATATTCTGGCGGGAGTGGACGCGGTGCTGAAGATGGCTCCAGTGGACGCGAGCCGCGTCGGGATCGCCGGCTGGAGTTACGGCGGCTACATGACGATGTTCGCGGTGACCCAGACCAATCGCTTCCGCGCGGCAGTGGCAGGCGCGGGCATCGCCAATTATCAGAGTTATTACGGGCAAAATTCCATTGACCAATGGATGATCCCGTACTTCGGAGCGTCCGTGTACGACGATCCGGCGGTGTACGCGAAGGCGTCGCCCATCACGTTCATCAAGAACGTCAAGACGCCAACGCTGGTGGTGGTCGGCGAGCGCGACGGAGAATGTCCGGCTCCGCAGTCGTACGAATTCTGGCACGCGCTGAAGGCCCAGGGAACGAAGACGGAACTCGTGGTTTATCCCGGGGAAGGCCACATGTTCCGGGATTCGGAGCATAAGAGGGATGTGATGGAGCGGACGGTGAAGTGGTTTCAGGAGAATATGAAGTAGGGGCTTAGCCTCAATACTCTGGATATTGCGGGTTCCAGTAGACGGCGTCGATGGTCTCCCGCAGAGCTTCGGGTGAGGTGACGGCGGCGTGGCCACTGCGCTGGGCTTCCAGTCCGACGGCCAGGGCGATCTCCTTGGCGACGCCTCGCAGATCTTGCAAGCGTGGCAGCAGCCGGCCTTCGCGATCCTTGAGCGCGGGCGAATGCTCGGCGAGCGCGTGCGCGGCGGCGAGCATCATGGCATCGGTGACGCGCGTGGCGCGGGAGGCTACCACGCCCAATCCGACGGCGGGGAAAATGTAGATGTTATTGCACTGCGCGACGGGAAGCGTGCGGCCGTTGAACTCGACCGATTTGAACGGCGAGCCGCTGGCCACCAGCGCTCGGCCATCGGTCCAGCGGATCAGATCCTCGGCGGTGGCCTCGCTCTTTTCCGTGGGGTTCGAGAGCGGAAAGATAATCGGCCGCTCGACTTTGCGGGCCATTTCGCGAACCATCGGCTCCGTGAACGCGCCACGGACGGTGGAGAGGCCGATCAGGATCGTCGCGTCGATGCGGCGGATTACTTCGGCCAGATCCCATGGCTCGGTCATGGGACGGGCGTAGACGCGTTGCTCCGCCGTCAGGTCGGTGCGGTCCTGGCGCAGCACGCCGCCGCGGTTGACGATCCAAATGCGGTCCAGGGCCTCGGCGCGCGTGAGGCCGGCCGCGATCATCGCCTCGCGCAAATAGTCGGCGACTCCGATGGCGGCCGATCCCGCGCCCAAAAACACCACCGTCTGATCGCGCAACGTCTTGCCGGCCACCTTGATGGCCGAAAGAATCGCGCCCAGCGCTACAGCCGCCGTGCCCTGAATATCGTCGTTGAAGGTGAGAAGCTTGTTGCGATAGCGGTCCAGGATGGGGCGCGCGTGCGGGGTGGCGAAGTCTTCCCATTGCAGCAGGGTGTTGGGAAGTTCACGCTTCACGGCCTGGACGAACTTGTCGATAAATTCGTCGTAGGCCGCGCCGCGCACGCGTTCATGCCGCCAGCCGAGATACGCATGGTCGCGCAGCGATTCTTCGTTGTTCGTGCCGACGTCGAGAATGATGGGCAAGGTGCGCGCCGGATGAATGCCGCCGATGAGGCTGTAGAGCGACAGTTTGCCGATGGGGATGCCCAGGCCGCCGACGCCCTGGTCGCCGATGCCCAGGATGCGTTCGCCGTCGGTGACCACGATGACGTCCACTTGTTCGCTGAAGCGGTTGCGCAGCAGCGAATGGATCGAATCCCGGAGCGGATAGGAGATGAACAGGCCGCGGGGCCGGCGGTAAATGTGGCTGAAGTGGCGGCACGCCTCGGCGACGGTGGGCGTATAGACGATCGGCGTCATCTCCTCGATGTGATCGGCGAGGAGCCGGTAAAACAGAACTTCGTTGTTGTCCTGCAACTGGCGGAGATAGATGTGGCGATTCATCTCCTTTTCGTAAACCAGGTAGGACGTGTAGGCGCGCGCCACCTGTTCGTCGAGGGTTTCGGCGTAAGGAGGTAACAGGCCATGCAGGCCGAATCGGGAGCGTTCTTCTTCTGTGAACGCGGTCCCTTTATTCCACACGGGCACGCTCAACAGGTGGATGCCGCGGAGGGTGGGAGAGAGCGGTTGGAAGGACATTACCTTAAGAGGTCTTCAAGTTGAATTCGAGCGTCGGTTTTCGTGTCGCGATATTTGACGATGACCGGGGTGTAGAGCGCGAGGCCCCATTCCTTGCCGGCTCCGTGCGCGATGGCGCGCGAGCCAGGGACGACCACGGCGTCTTCCGGGATGATGAGAGGCTCGTCGTCGGTCGCCGTGTAGACTTTGCCGCGCACGATGTCGTAGACCGGCGTGGAGCGCGTCAAAATCGTGCCTGCGCCCAGCACCGCGCGGCGCTTCACCACGGCGCCTTCGTAGACGCCGCAGTTGCCGCCGACCAACACTTCATCCTCGACGATCACCGGCAGCGCGCCGACGGGTTCCAGTACGCCTCCGATCTGCGCGGCGGCGGAAATATGGCAATTCTTGCCGATCTGCGCGCAACTGCCGACGAGCGCGTGCGAATCCACCATGGTCCCATCGTCGACATACGC
>JBBIVT010000210.1:0-3485 GCA_037439565.1 Acidobacteriota bacterium
CTGGATGGACTTCCAGTTTTCGCCGTCGTCATAGGACACATAAATGCCGAACTCGGTACCCGCGAACAGCAGGCCCTTCTGCTTCAAGTCCTCGCGGATCACGCGCGTGAAGTGGTTTGCCGGGATGCCGTTGACGATTTTCTTCCAGGTCTTCCCGTAGTCGGTGGTTTTATACAGATACGGGTGATAATCGTCGGATTTGTACATGGTCGCGGCGATGTAGGCCGTGCCCGGATCGTGCGGCGAAGGCTCAATGGCGTTGATTTGGGACCATTCCGGCAGAATATCCTTCGGCGGCGTCACGTTGGTCCACGTCCTTCCGCCGTCGCGCGTCAGATGCACCAGACCGTCATCGGAACCCACCCAGATCAGGCCCTTGGTCAGCAGCGATTCGTTTACGGTGAAAATGGTGCAGTAATACTCAATGCTGGTGTTGTCCTTGGTGATCGGGCCGCCCGACGATCCCTGCCGGGATTTGTCGTCGCGCGTCAGATCCTTCGAAATCGGCTCCCAGCTTTGGCCTTCGTCGGTGCTGCGGAACAGAACGTTCGCGCCGGCGTAGATGGTTTTCGGATCGTGCGGCGAGATCACGATGGGGAAACTCCACTGGAAGCGGTATTTCAGATCCGCCGCCGCGTGGCCCATGGGATTATCCGGCCACGGGTTGATATCGCGCTCCACGCCCGTGTCCGCGTCAAAACGCGTAATCAGGTTGCCGTAGGAGCCCGCATACACGATCTTCGAGTTGCGGGGATCGGGCTGAATCCAGCCGCTTTCGCCGCCGCCGACGTCGTACCAGTCGCGCTCGGTGATGCCTCCGCGGCCGCGCGTTGCGGTGCGAACCGTGGTATTGTCCTGCTGCGCGCCATAGGCGTGATACGGGAAATCGTTGTCCAGCGCGACGCGATAGAACTGCGCCGTGGGCTGATTATTCTGCGGCGACCAGACGCGTCCGCCGTTGGTGGTGACGACCGTTCCGCCGTCGTTGCACTCAATCATCCGGTCGGGGTTGTTCGGATCGATCCACAGGTCGTGATTGTCGCCGTGCGGCGTCGGGACCGGAGTATAGGTGCGCCCGGCATCGTTGGAGCGATACACGCCGGTGTTGAGCACATACACTTCGTCGCGATTCTTGGGGTCGGCATAGATGTGGGTGTAATACCAGGCGCGCTGGCGAAGGTCGCGCTGCTGATTCACGCGGGTCCAGGAGGTGCCGCCGTTATCGGAGCGATACACGCCTCCGTCCTCGGCTTCGACGATGGCCCAGACACGGTCCGAGTCCGCGCCAGAGACCGTGATGCCGATTTTGCCGAGCGTGCCTCGGGGCAGGCCGTTCGCGCGCGTCAGGTCATGCCAGGTTTCGCCGCCGTCGGTCGACTTCCAGATTCCGCTGCCCGGTCCGCCGCTTTCCAGACTGTAGGGCGTGCGATAAACTTCCCAAAACGCGGCGTACAGAACGTTGGCGTTGTGCGGATCCATTACGATGTCGATTGCGCCGGCCTTTGGGCCGCGCGTCAATACCTGTTTCCAGGTGACGCCGCCGTCGGTGGATTTATAGACGCCGCGCTCCGGGTTGGCTGCGAACTGGTGGCCCAGCGCCGCCACGTACACCACGTTCGGATTTTGCGGATGCACCACCACCGCCCCGATCTGCTGCGTCTGCTCCAGGCCCATATGTTTCCAGGTGCGGCCCGCGTCGGTGGATTTGTACACGCCGTCGCCGGGCGACGCATTGCCTCGGATACAGGCTTCGCCCATGCCCGCGTACACCACGTTCGGGTCCGATTCAGACACGGCGAGCGCGCCCACGGATCCCGTGGCGAGCTGGCCGTCGGAGACGGGCAGCCAGTTGTAGCCGCCGTCGGTGGTTTTCCAGATGCCTCCGCCGGTCGCGCCGAAATAATACGTTTGCGGCTGGGACGGAATGCCGGCGACGGCCGTCGCGCGGCCTCCGCGGAAGGGGCCGATCGAGCGCCAGTGAATCGTGCGCATCGGGCCTTGAACGCCAGGAGAGCCGTCCGCAGCGCCTTGGCCGCCACGCCGTTGCCCTGGAGCAGGAAGCGAACAGGAGAAAACGATGACAATGGAGAGGAGTCGTTTCATTAGATGCGATTTTATCCTAAGTGGATGTTGGAAAAGGGGACAGACCACCGGCCTCCGAATCGCGATAACCTTGACTGGTCATGAGTATTCTTGAGGCGACCGTGAACTATGAGGCGTGGCTGAAGAAGCGGATTCCTCTGCTTCCCGAGGATCTGGCGCTGAAGCACCAGCACATGAGCGAAGCCGCCTTTCCGTTTCTTCGCGCGACGTTCTATCGATGGGCGGAGAGATGGCCGGCGGTGTCTCCCAAGTCTGCCGCAGCGCCGGAAGTGCTGGGCGTGGGCGATCTGCACGTCGAGAATTTCGGGACGTGGCGCGATATCGAAGGCCGCCTGGTATGGGGCATCAACGACTTCGACGAAGCCTGCTGGCTGCCGTACACCTGCGATCTCGTGCGGCTCGCCACCAGCGCGCACTTCGCGATTTCCATGGATCACCTGAAGCTGATCTCACCCGCGAAGGCGTCGCAAGCCATTCTGGACGGCTATCGCGCGGCACTGAAAGCCGGAGGACGCGTCTTCGTCCTGGCCGAACATCATCCGGTGCTGCGGCACATGGCCGTGGAGCGGCTGAAGCAACCGGAGCTGTACTGGGATAAAATGAACGCGCTCGAAACACTGAAAGGCAAGATTCCCTCCAGCGCGGCCAAGGCCCTGAAGCGCATGATGCCGGATCGGCGGCTGACGTTTCGTGTCGTGCATCGCGTCGCGGGTCTCGGCAGCCTGGGCCGTCTGCGTTTCGTCGCGCTGGCAGATTGGCACGGCGGGACGATCGCCCGCGAGGCGAAGGAATTAACTACATCGGCGTGGCTGTGGGTCCATCCCACCCGGCGGAAGCCGAAAATCTTTTACCAGGAAATCCTGGACCGCGCGCTTCGCTGCCCCGATCCCTTCGCGAAGCTGCAAGGCCGGTGGATGTTGCGCCGCCTGGCTCCGGACTGTTCCCGGATTGAGCTTTCGTCCTTGCCCGCAAAGCATGACGCCGTCAGACTGCTGTTCGACATGGGCTGGGAAACCGCGAATGTCCACCTGGGCAGCGTGAAGGCGGCGGTGCTCCAGAAGGATCTGGCCAAGCGCCCCTCCGGCTGGCTGCACCAGGCCGCCGAGGAGATGTTCGAAGCGACGATGAAGGACTGGCAGACATGGAAAAAGCACAAGCCGGCGTGAGCATCCCGCACGAGGCGCAAGCGGATTGGACGCATATTTCCCATCCCACGGCAAAACGCCAAATTGTCAAAGAACGATTTATCGGGCCGGCCCTTTAGCATGGAGTTTTCCTTCGATCCCGCTCGAACTCCGTTTATTTAGCCCGCAACGGCGAGGGGCCGGTATCGTCCGGCGTGACGTCCAACGCGCAAAGACCCTCAGAGCCGTAGCCTAGGC
>JBBIVT010000211.1:0-3478 GCA_037439565.1 Acidobacteriota bacterium
CCGGGCGTTGGTGAACAATCCGCAAATCATCCTTGCCGACGAGCCGACCGGGGCGCTGGACACGCGCACCAGCATCGAGATCATGGCAATTTTTCAGCGGCTGAACCGCCAGCAGGGGATCAGCACGATCATCGTGACGCACGAGCCCGATATCGCCGCCTATGCCAACCGCAACGTGTATTTCAGGGACGGAAGGATCGTGCGCGATGAAAAGGTGGCCACTCCGCGCGTTGCCGATCATGATGGTTTGGCCGTGGAGACGCCAATCTAATGGCTGCCCATTCAAATCGCGGCGTGCGGGCCGATGATCCATCGGCCGCAGCTTGCCGATCTGCCCAACTAAGAAACGGGACAGGCCGCTCTGTCCGCGCCCGCGCTCGCGCGCAAAATCAGCAATTGACGGCTGGGACAGAAGTATCTGTCCCCTTTTCGGAAATTCGATTTATCGGGCCGGCCCTTTAGCCATTAGTTTTGCTTCCGGTGACACAGAAGTCCGTTTCTTTAGCCCGCAACGGCGAGGGGCCGGTATCGTCCGACGTGACGTCCAACGCGCGCAGACCCTCGGAGCCGTAGCCTAGGCAGCCCCTCCTGGTCGATTCGGCTCTCCGTTGGAAGAGCACCGAACTCCTTGATTGCAAGTTAAGACATGGTTTTGAGGCTGGGGCCGCGTGAAAATGCGATGTCGTTGAAATGGCGCGAAATTGGGTTCGCGATTTGGGTGGGATGTGATCGAAGCAACGCAGGGAAGCCGGGGAGGCATCTTCCGCTCGCCCAAATGCTGACGCACGTTTTAAGGGTGATTCACCATCCAATTCTTGAAGAACACGCCGTAGCCGTCGGTAGGCGTGCCGTTGACGTCCTTAATCAGCACGTCATTCGGGCCCGTCCACACGTCCCACGTCCAGCCGAGCAGGCCGATGGAATTGGCGTCGACAAACTGCGTGATGGTCTCGACCAGTGGCGCGCCGGGGGTCCCCACCGTGTCCTGATCGCCCGTCTCCGTCGCCAGAACCGGGATGCCAGCGGCCATGATGTTCCGCACCTCAGTAAACACTTGCGGGGCAAAGCCGGGCTGGGCATATTGGGGCGTGCCGAAGGCCGCGCCATACGTCGGATAAGGGTGCCATGTCGCCGCGATCTGGCCCTGCGGATCGCGCGGCATGTGCGACAGCCATCCGCTTAAATCCGCAGTGTACGAAAGGCTGCCGATCAGCACGATATTGGCCGCGCCGGTGGCGCGCACGGCGTCGATCATCTGCTGATAACTGGCGACATTCCACGCCGTGTTGATGGTCTGCTGATCTCCGGACTTACCATATGCGGGAAACCCGCTGAAAGACCCGTTGGCGCCGGACATGATGTAGCTCCACGGGTCGCCCGAAAAGTGAGAAATAAAGGGTTCGTTGAACAAATCGAACATCACGGCCGGGTTGTTTTTATAGGCGGTGGCCACCTGGGTCCAGAAATCGAGCGAATGGTCGGCGTCGGCCATCTGCGCCTGGCCCATGGGACACGTCGTGCCTGGCGCGGCCCAGTGCAGATCGAGAATCGCGTACATGCCGGCCGCATTGGCCTGGCTTACCATATTGGCCACCGCCGCCTGATAGTTATTCCCCGGGTCGGCCTGACGCGTAAACCCGTCGATGTCCGTGCAGGTCAGTCCCAGCCAGGAAGATTCGTTCAGCGGGATGCGCACGATATTGGCCTTCCAGGCCTGGATCGCGGACCACTTGGGATTGTTGGGCTGGCCGAAATTTCCGCCGGTGGGATCGGCCGGATCCCAACCCTGAATCGCGGTGAACTCCAGGCCGCTCAGATTCACCCCCTGCAGGTGGACGACGTTCCCGGATGCATCGATGAACTGATTGCCGCTGATGGAGATGGACATCACGCCGGGATTGGTTCCGGCGATGGTGACGTAACCTCCAGTGGGCGAGCTGCCGCCGTTTACCTGAATCGCAATCGGCTGATTGCCGGCGGAAACGCCCATCGGCACTTCCACGTTCAGTTGATAGAGCCCCGCGTAACCCGGCGTGACGCCCGCATAGCGGACCGTCGCCGTGACGCCGCCGATGGTCACCACCGGTTTGGCGACCGTCGCGGCGGCGGCGGTGGCCAGCGTGCCCGGCGCAACCGAGGGCGACGTCGCGCCGAAGCCCACGCCGTAGATCACCAACACGTCGCCGGGCTTGGCCGGAGCAAAGTTCGCGCCGGCGATCAGCCCCGGAGGTCCCACATAGGCGCTCGAACCCGCCTCCACCGCCACGACCGGATTTTGGCCGTTCGCATTCACCTTGAAGTACAGAAACTCCGGCGCGGCGGCAGCCACCTGCACCGTAAGCGGCTGGCTGGCGGTCTCGCCCACCGTTCCGCAATGGGAGACCACCGTGATCTGCGCCGTGGCGGACGATACCGCCGTCATCTGCGCATTGATCTGCGCCGGCGAGACGTAATAGAGCGCCGCCGGCACGCCGCCGATCTGCACGCAGGTCTGCGCGAGGTTGGTGGGCATGTTGTTGCCGCTCAAATCCGACGCCTGCAGCGCGTGCGAGACGCCGGCCGGCGTGAAGTTCGTCCCATAGATCGATATAATGCCGCCGGGCGACACCTGCGTCACCGCGGGCACGCTTGCGCCGGCTCCGGCGATGGAGGTGATCACAGGCGGCGCGCCGATTTGCGCAAACGCGGGCAACGCCGCCAGAAACACGAGGACTCGCTTCATTTACGGAGTCTACAATGCGGGTTCACTCTCCCGTCAACCAGCCTAGGTCAACCAGCGTTTCGCCAGTTCCCCCGGATCGTCCGTCTCCGGATTCACCGCGGTTCGGCCGGTCTCCGCGCCAGCGGTCGAAAATACCGCGGAAATGCCGTCCGGCTCCGGGATCAGGTCCATGCGCTTGTCCTTGGCGGTGAGCCGCAGCGTCTCGCCGATCCAAACGAACTGGACAAGAATCCGCTGGCCGTGCCCGATGGTCCGGCAGGCGGTGAGCAGATTGGAGGTGAACGCCGATTTCTTCAGCGCGTCGACGTGAGGAGCGCGCCGGAGCGCGGCGCTGCGGTCCGCCTCACGCTGCTCCTGATCGTGCTTGATCTTTTCCGGATCTTTTTCCTCTACGCGCTCCAGCGCCTTCAGGTTGTTCTCCAGATTGTCGAGAAAACTCATTCCTCCAATTATCGCGTGATAATAGTGGATTGAGAGTTTTCCTGCCGCTTGTTCTTCTCCCTGCGTGGATGGCCGCGCAAATCGACGCCGGCCGCGTCCTGCCGGTGGGTCAATCCCTGCACTTGGCAGCTTTCGGCGATTTCGGCAGTGGCGATGAGCATCAGGCCGCCGTCGCCAAGGCTTTGGCGAAACGCAACGGGGAAGACCACTTCAATTTAGGGATCACGCTGGGCGACAATTTTTACCGCTGCGGCGTACGAACCATCGACGATGAGAAATGGAAGACCCGATGGGAGGATTTGTACACCCCGTTGG
>JBBIVT010000212.1:0-3402 GCA_037439565.1 Acidobacteriota bacterium
AGGCGCTGTTCGACCTGCTGAACCGGTCGGCTCTGAGGCGCAAGCTGGAGATGCTCGCGGGATACGACACCTCGCATACGGGAGCGGTGCTGGTCGCGTAAGGTGCTCTTCGTTCACCTGGTGGCGATCGTCACGCCTGGCTGCGTCTGCTTGTCTTCGATCTGCACCAACACCGGGAAAACACACAGCGCTTTCATCGACCCTCCTCGACGCAAGCTAAGGTTCCCGCCTTAAAGTGCCGATTCCTTGTGAGAAAGAATGGCTTCCGGAATCATGACCGGCGTGGCTCTTGGAGCTACGCAGAACGTTGAAAAGAGATTTCGAACCGGGCTATGGATCGCCTCGGCGCTGTCGCTGATCGCCCTGGCGTGCTGCCTGGTGACGGTTTTTCACGCGGCGAACGAATTCTCCCCGCCAGAGTCAGTGGTCGCCGCGCAATCGCTGATGCTGGCCCATGATGGCACGCTGTATTACGACCTCAACCATTACCCCTACACCGTTTGCGCGTATATGCCGGTCTTCTACCTGCTGGAAGCAAGCCTGATTCGTCTTGGGCTGCCCGCGATGCAGGCGGGCCGGCTGATTAGTGTCGCCGCATGGTGCGGGATCGTCCTTCTTTGTTTTCAGGTTGTCCTGCTCTATACGGGAGACCGCATCGCTTCCTGGGTTTCGGCGATTCTGGCGGCATCGAGTTCGCTGCTACTGTTCTGGGGAAGTGCGGGTCAGGTAGACACGTTGGCGGTATTTTTCGCTCTCTCCGCGTTTTTCCAATTTTCCAGATTCCAGGTCCGCGGCGAAGCGACGCTTCCGTATGCCGCGCTGTTTGCGGGGCTCGCCCTGTTCACCAAGCAAACGATGATCTCGGCCACGGTGGCGATTTGCATTTCGCTTTGGCTACGCGATAAGAAGCGCGCGCTGCTGTTCTCGACACTCTTCGGCGCGGCGATGGCCGCTCTTTTCCTGGGCGTCAACGCAGCCCTGGGCGGGCGATTCCTTTCAAACACGGTGCTGGCAAACATGAATCCGATGGCGGCGACGAAACTGCTCGCCCAGCTTCGCTTCTTTGGATCGGTCTCCGGATGCCTCGCACTGACGGCCTCGGCTGGCTTCGCGAAGTTGATCCGCGGACGGGCCGCGCCAGTCTGCATTTACCTCGTCGCGGCCGCCCTCGTGTTCCTGGGAACGGCGTCGAAAATTGGCTCCGACACCAATTATCAGATTGAACTCACCGCCGTGCTGGCGATTGCATCCGCCATCAGCCTGCATGAACTGGAGTTTTTCCCGCTTCTGTTTCAGGGAAGCAAGAAATGGGTGACGCTGCTGCTATTGCCGATCGCGGTACACGCGGCGGTTGGATATCGCGCCACCGCCAACACGATCCTGTTCCGTTGGGCGATGGAGTCTCAGTGGCGCGCCCTGGAAAATGAACTTCGCCCGTATGTTCCCGCCAAGGGTGGCCTGGTTCTCTCAGGCGACTACAACTCCATGGTGCAGCTTCGCCAGCGCCTCGACATCGAGCCCCTTATTTATACAATGCTTGTCTCGGCCCGCGTCGTGGATCCGGAGCCGGTCCGGCGGGACTTGGAGCGTGGGGCGTTCACCACCGTGATTTTGGGCGAAAACGTATTCGGGCCCAAACCCGAATTCGACCCCGAACTGGGGACGCTGCCGGACACCCAGATCGATGCCATCCGCGCGCATTACCGTCTGGAAAAGCACGTCGACAGCCCGTTTTCGGGCGGCCTCTACATCTACCTGCCGGCGGGAGGCGCGCGATGACCAGCACGCTTTCCCAGGCGAATTATCACGAAATCCGATTCCAGCATGACCCTCGACGGGCGGTAGTGTGGCGCGTTCTGGCTGGTTATCTGCAGCGTTGGGTCCAGCGCCAGCAACCTCTGCTCGAACTCGGCGCCGGGTATGGTGAATTTACGCGGGAGATTCAGGCCTCGGAGAAATGGGCTTTGGACCAGAATCCGGGGCTGGCCGCTTATTGGGATTCGTCGGTCCACGCGCTCTTCCAATCTGCCCTGGACCCCTGGCCAATTCCCGACGGCAGCCTGGGAACGGTATTCGCCTCGAATTTTTTCGAGCACTTCACGATTGATCAGGGCGCGGAGATTCTGGGACAGATCCGACAAAAACTGGCCCCCGGCGGGCGACTGATTGCCGTGCAGCCGAACTTCCGGCTGGAGCCGCGGCGCTATTTCGACGATTACACGCATCGCACGGCGTTCACCGACAACGGCTTCCAGGATTTCCTGAGAGCCTATGGTTGGAGAATACTAAACGTGGAGCCTCGCTTCACGCCGTTCACCATGAAGTCCCGCTTTCCGACCGCCGAGTGGCTGATCAGGCTCTATCTGGCGCTGCCATTCCGCCCGTTTGCCGGGCAGTTCCTGGTGGTCGCGGAGCGGCCCGAGTAGCTCAAGCTTTCTTGCGCCCCTGCCGATTCATTCAAAAGAGATGTGGAACGGCAAATCGGTCGCGGTCATCTTCCCCACCTATAACGAGAAGGACTCCATTCGCCGGGCCATACTGAGCTATTACGCGACCGGCTTGGTGGATGAAGTCATCGTAGTCAACAACAACGCCGCGGCTGGAACCTCGGAGGAAGCCGCCGGGACCGGCGCGGTGGAGATCTTCGAATCCAAACAGGGCTACGGCAACGCATTGCTATGCGGCATCGACTACACGGCTGCTGATCTGGTGATCTTTTCGGAGCCTGACGGCACTTTCAGCGGGCACGACGTGATCAAGCTGCTGGCATACTCCGACGATGTTCCGGTAGTGTTCGGCACCCGCACCACTCGTGAGTTCATCTGGCAGGGCGCGAATATGGGCAAGTTTTTGCGCTGGGGAAACTGGGCCGTCGCCAAAATGACGGAACTCCTATTCGGCACCACTATCCTCACGGACATGGGCTGTACGCAGCGCCTGCTTTCGCGCGAGGCTCTACGCCTGATTCGCCCCAGTTTGACCATCGGCGGGTCACATTTCGGCCCCCAGGTACTACTTGAGGTGATCCGCCACGGAATCCCGTTCGTGGAGATCCCGATGAATTACCGCGCGCGCGTGGGGGAGTCCTCGGTGACGGGCTCTTTCTGGAAGGCCTGGAAACTCGGGTGGCGAATGATTTTTCTGGTTCTCGAGTATCGTTTCGGTTTCTCCGGTATGGGCCGCCCCCAATGGCGGGAGTCCGCCCCGCCTCTTCAACCCGCTCGTCAGGGCGAGGCTCACTCCATCGACGACCTCGCCGCCCTGGCGCGTCACGTTCGAGAAAAAGTGGAAGCCGAAACGCCCGTCACCCGGACGTAAGGTCGCGCCGTTCGGCACAAAACGTGCTGCTATGCCGTTCAGGAGTACACCCCGATGAAGCATTTTCTTTCGTTCGCCCCCGCC
>JBBIVT010000213.1:0-3390 GCA_037439565.1 Acidobacteriota bacterium
TCCGGCTCCTGCGCCTCGATGATCGCCCATCATTTTGCGGAAATGTTCCCCGGGGATAAGCGCGTGCATGCCCTTGAACCGCGCGTGTGGGAGTTTTCGCAGTTCCTCACCGAGTTTCTGAAAGCCGAAGACCTGGGCGCGTCGCTCGACGTCACCGCGACCTATCATGACGGCTGCCATTCCTTGCGCGAGCTGGGCATTAAAAGCGGCCCCCGCAAATTGCTCGAAAACGTCCGCGGCCTAAAACTTGTCGAACTCGATCCTCCCGAGGAATGCTGCGGCTTCGGCGGAACCTTCTCGGTGAAATTTCCCGAAATTTCCGGCGCCATGGCGCGCACCAAGATCGACGCGATCGAACGCACAGGCGCAAGCGCCGTCATCTCCACCGATCCCAGTTGCCTGATGCAGATTCAGGGCGCGCTGCACCGCGCCGGATCGAAAGTGCGGACGATGCACCTGGCGGAGGTATTGGCGGCCCGATGAAGACGCCCGACGTCACCGCCGCGCTCGGCGACAAAAAGCTCCAACTGGCGATCTACTCCGCCACTGGACGCATGGCCGAACGCCGGCGCGATATCGTTGCTCAAAACGTCCTGCCGGATTACCAGGATCTGCGGCAGCACGCGCACGATATCAAAAAGCACACGCTCGATCATCTGGACTATTACCTCGAACAACTGGAGCGCAACGTCGAATCGCGCGGCGGCAAGGTGATCTGGGCGAAGGACGGCGCGGAGGCCTGCGCCTTCATCCAGAAACTCGCGCGCGATCGCGGCGTGAAGGTGGTCGTCAAATCCAAGTCGATGACCACCGAGGAAATCGATCTCAACGAACACCTGGAACACGACGGCGTCGAAACCGTCGAGACCGACCTCGGCGAATACATCCTGCAACTGGCGGGGGAAAAGCCGTTCCACATCATCGCCCCCGCGCTGCACAAGACCAAGGAAGACGTCTCCGAAATCTTCGAAAAGCACCTGCATTCGCAGCCGGAAAGCACACCCGAAGGCCTGACGAAAATCGCCCGAATCGCCCTGCGCGAAAAATTTCTCGAAGCCGGCCTCGGCATCACCGGCGCGAATTTTCTGGTTGCCGATTCGGGCGCGATCGTGGTGGTCGAAAACGAGGGCAACGCTCGTCTGTCCTGCTCCGCTCCGAAGATTCACGTGGCCGTCGCCGGCATTGAAAAGTTGATCCCGCGCGCGCAGGACCTGGGAGTTTTCCTCAAGCTGCTCGCCCGCAGCGCGACGGGGCAGGCGCTCAGCGTCTATACCTCCTTCGTCGCCGGAGCCAAGCGCGCCGGCGAACCCGACGGCCCGGAGGAATTTTATCTCGTCCTCCTCGACAATGGCCGCACCAAGCTCCTGGCCGACGAATCCAAGCGCCAGTCGCTTTACTGCATCCGCTGCGGCGCGTGCCTGAACCACTGTCCGGTGTACAGAAAAATCGGCGGCTACAATTATCCCTGGGTTTACTCTGGACCGATCGGAAAGATTCTCACGCCCCAGTTCAAGGGCTTCCACGACGATCCCTGGGTGCCTTTCGCATCGAGCCTGTGCGGAGCGTGCGGCGAGGTCTGCCCGGTGAAAATCGAAATCCCGCGCATCCTGCTCGAACTGCGCTCGGAGATCGTGCAACAGGAGGGTGATCGGACTGAAAAGCTCGGCTTCCGGATGTGGGCCTGGGTCATGAGGCATCCGAGACTATTCGGGCGCTTAGGCTCGCTTTCCTCCGCGGCCATCGAGTCGCTGCCCGGCTTCCTGGCCGTCGGCCCGATCAAAAACTGGCTTAGCCAGCGCGACCTGCCGGATCCTCCCCAGCAAAGCTTCCGCGAATGGTGGAAGAAACGATGACTTCCCGCGACGAAATTCTCGGCCTCATTCGGGCCGCTCTGAAGCGCCAGCCGAATGACCCGGTTCCACCCGCTCCGCCGGTCCTGCTGCGCGAAGCCCCCGCGGAGAATTTGGTGGATCGGTTCAGAACGGCGCTCGAGGCTCTGGCCGGGCACGTCGTCGTGGTGAACACCGCGGCTGAAGCTCAGACGGCGGTCGAAAAGATTCTCAACGGACGAACTTTCCTGACCTCGGTGAACTTGCGGGGCGGCGAATTCTCCCGCGATGCCTGCGCCAGTGCAGAGGCGGGCGTCACCTCAGCGGATTTCGCCTTGGCTGACACCGGATCACTGGTGATCTTTACCGAATCGCACGAATCCCGGCTGCTTTCGCTGCTTCCCCCCTGCCATATAGCAGTCATCGAGCGCTCCAAGATCGTGCCTAGCCTGGACGACGTTCTGCGCCTGCGCCCGAAGCCCGGGGAAAGCTCCAGCGCCATGGTGATCATTACCGGCCCTAGCCGCACCGGCGACATCGAAATGAGGCTGGTCCGGGGCGTCCACGGACCGGGCGAAGTTCACGTCGTCATCGTCGATCAAATGTAACCCTTTCCGTTAGTTAGGCATCACACTAGATATGAAACTACCACTAGCCATTTGTGTTTTGGCATTCTCGGGGGCGGCGTTCGGCCAGACCGCCGAATTTTGGTTCAGCGCAGGCGAATCGATGTTTGAAAACCGGGGGCTCGGTTCCACCGACCCTGTGCTCGGCACGCCAAACGATTTCCAACTCGGCCAGAACGGATTCCGGTTCGGCCTCCGCTTCGATGTGAACACAAGCGACCACATCGGCTATGAACTGAACTATGCCTATACGCGCGCCTCGCTTGTTTCCGGCGGCTTCTCCCAGGGCTTCGGCGAGCACACTGTCTCCGGCGATGCGCTGTACCACTTCGTCAAGCGGGATTCTCGCGTGCGCCCCTTTGTGGCTGCGGGACTTGGCTTCAGTAATTTTGTGCAGCCCGGTACTTCGGCGCAATATGGGGGAGGCTCGAACGAATTCCAGGTGAACTACGGAGGCGGCGTGAAGGTGAAAGCGTTCTCGAAGTGGGGCCACGATTGGGGCTTCCGCGCGGACCTTCACCAATACCAATACTTTGGCAAGCCGTTCGGGTTGTATTTGGCCAACGGAAAACTTCAGCAGACAGAAGTTACCGTCGGATTCGGCATCCTATTTTAGGAGGATGTTGGATAATCAGGAGTAAATGAACCCGCGGTTTGCTCTCATCGCTCTCGCCGCTGTTTCCCTGCGTCCGGTCCTCGGATTGGATCCGAACCGGACGCTGACGCAATATTTCCATCGCATCTGGCAGGCCCAGCAGGGGCTGCCCGAGGGAACCATTTACTCCTTGCTACAGACCCATGAAGGGTACTTGTGGCTTGGCACGCAAGGCGGCCTGATCCGCTTCGATGGTGTGCGCTTCGAAAAGTTTGAAAACATCCGCCGCACCGCCGCGGCCAACGCCTGGATCCGCGGCGCGGTAGAGGATTCCCGCCAC
>JBBIVT010000214.1:0-3386 GCA_037439565.1 Acidobacteriota bacterium
GGCAGCCTATACCTGCTCCACCGCTTCCTTCTCCAGGAACTTGGCCAGCAGATAAAACGCCACGAAGATCGCCACTGCCGCGAACACCATGTGCCAGGTGTGCGCCTTCACCCACGCCTTGGAGTTATCCACCGTCCCGAGCTTTACGCCTAAATATGCCAGCGCCGAATAACGGAGAATTCTGCCCAGCGCCAGCACGCCCATGAACCTCCAGCGAGGCACGTTCATCGCGCCCGCGCACGCCGCGAACACCTTGAACGGCAGAAATGGCAGCGGCACCAGCGCCGGAATGAAAACCGTCACCAGTCCGTAGCGCTGAAACCACGCGCGAAACCGGATGCCTCGCTCCGACGACGTATATTTCGCCAGCAGCCGGTCCCCGCCCCGCCTCATCACGTCGAAAAACGCCGCCGTGCCGATCAGTGAGCCCAACACCGCCATCGCCGCGCACAGCATCGCCTGGTCAGGACGCGCGATTGCGATGCCCACCAGCAGCCAGTCCGTCCCCCCGGGGTTGGGAATCCCCAATGACTCGATGGTCGACACGATCAATACGCCCCAAGGGCCCAGCGCCACCAGCGACGCCCAGAATTTCTTCATTCCATCATTCCTAAAAGCTGCGCCTCGTTGAGGATCGCTATCCCCAGCTCCTTGGCCTTATCGAGCTTCGATCCCGCTTCCTCGCCCGCAACTACGTAATCCGTTTTCTTGCTCACTGACTTCATCACCTTGCCGCCGGCGGCCTCAATCCGCTCCTGCGCCTGCTCCCGTGTCATGCCCGGAAGCGTTCCGGTCAACACGAACGTCAGCCCGTCGAGCTTTCCCGTCCGCCGCGTGACCGTGAACGTGAAATCGAAGCCTTCCGCGCGCAGCCGTTCCACCAGTTCGCGATTGGCGTGCTGCGCGAAAAACCGGCGGATGCTGTGCGCCACTTTCGGCCCCACTTCCTCCGCCTTCTGCAACTCCTCGTCGCTCGCGTTCATGATGTGGTCCAGATCGCCGAATGTTTCCGCCAGAATCTGCGCCGTCCGCTCCCCGACGAACGGAATCCCCAGGCCGTTGATCAGCCGGTTCAGCGGCTGTTTCCGCGACGCGTCGATTTTTGCCAGGACATTGGCAGCCGACTTCGCGCCCATGCGCTCCATCTTGACCAGATCCTCCTGCGTCAGCTTGTACAGATCCGCGACGTTCTTCACCAGCCCCGAATCCACCAGGTTGTTCACCAGCACATCGCCCAATCCATCGATGTCCATGACGCCGCGGGCGGCGAAGTGGAGTACGGATTCTTTCAGCCGGGCCGGGCAATTCGTGTTGATGCATCGTGAAATCGCCTCGCCCTCGGCGCGCACCACGTCGCCCCCGCAATCCGGACAGGATTTGGGCATGACGAATGCCCGGCGGTGAGCGCCTTCCTTCATTACCCGAACCACCTTCGGAATCACGTCGCCGGCGCGTTCCACCAGCACCGTATCGCCGATCCGCACGCCCAGCCGGCCGATTTCGTCCTCGTTATGCAGCGTCGCCTTGGACACCATCACGCCGCCGATATTCACCGGCTGGAAAACCGCCGTGGGCGTCACCGCTCCCGTCCGCCCGACGCTAACGATGATATCCTCCACCACGGTTTGTTCCTGCCGCGCGGGAAATTTAAACGCGATCGCCCATCGCGGAGCCTTGGCGGTCCAACCCAGCTTCTCCTGCTGCGCCACCGAGTCGACCTTGGCAACCACGCCGTCGATTTCCACTGGCAGCGAGTCCCGCTTGAGCTCCCACTCCTTGCAAAACGCGGCCAGTTCCTCGATGTCCGCACACAGCCGGCGGTGCTTGTTTACCTTGAACCCGAGCTCTTCCAGTGTATCCAGGGACTCCCACTGGAACGGCTTGGGCGGAATCAGGAAATACGCGTAATAATCGAGCTGCCGCGACGCCGTGATAGCCGGATCCAGCACGCGCAGTGATCCGGCGGCCGCATTGCGAGGGTTGGCAAAGGATGGCAGCCCTGCCTGTTCCCGTTCGTCGTTCAGCCTCTCGAACGCTTTCTTGTTAAAAACCACTTCGCCCCGAGCCTCGAAGCTGCCCTTGGATCGCAGCGGGACGGATTTGATCGTCTTCGTATTTTCCGTGACGTCTTCGCCCACCAGACCATCGCCGCGCGTCACCGCCTGGGCGAATTTGCCGTCGCGATAATGCACCGCCAGCGACAATCCGTCCAGTTTCAATTCCGCGACATACCGGAACGATTCGTCCCCCAGCAAATCCCGCACGCGCCGGTCAAAATCGCGCAACTCCGTTTCGTTCAACGCGTTATCCAGGCTCAGCATCGCCCCCGAATGAGCGACCTTGACGAATCCCTCGCGAGGCTTCCCGCCAACCCGCTGGCTGGGCGAATCGGGCGACGAAAACTCCGGGTGAGCGTCCTCTAACTCCTTCAGTTTCCGCATCATGGCGTCGTACTCGGCGTCCGTGATCACGGGGGCGTCCAGCACGTAGTACAGATGCTCGTGGCGGCGCAATTCGTCGCGTAAGTGTTCGATTTGTTGGGAGATTCGGCTCACGTGTCGCTATACTGAAAAGATCGCAACGTATCGCCAGCCAGTACTCATTTACAACCCAGCCGCCGGCAAATTCCGCCGCAATCCTGAGCGTACACTACAACGCACCCTGGACGCTCTCGGCCGCGTGAACCTCCAGCCGCGGATTCTTCCCACCCAGGAAGCCGGACACGCACCCGAATTGGTCGAAAAGGCCATCCGCGAGGGAGCGGACCTGATTCTCGTGCTCGGCGGCGACGGAACCATTAACGAAGCCGTCAACGGCATGGTCGGTGTGGACGTTCCGCTGGGCATTCTCCCCGGAGGCACGGCCAACGTGCTGGCTATGGAACTGGGCCTAGGCTCACGCCTGGAACGGGCCATCGACCGACTGGTCCTATCCCCGCCCAGGCGCGTTTCGCTCGGAAAATTGACGCTCTCGAATGGCGCATCGCGCTATTTCCTGATGATGGCCGGCGCCGGACTTGACGCGCAGATCGTGCTCGATCTTAACCCCGGGCTCAAGGCGAAAACAGGCAAGTTCGCTTATTGGACAGCCGGGTTTTCGCAGATCGTCAAACCCGTCGGTCAATTGAAGGTGTACGCCAACGGCGCCGAGTATGGATGCGGCTTCGCGCTGGCCTCGCGCGTGCGCAATTATGGCGGCGATCTCGAACTGGCCCGCGGCGCATCGCTGTTGTCGGACGAATTCGAGACCGTAATGTTCGAAGGTTCCCATCCCCTGCGGTATATGTTTTACATGGCGACCGTGGCCTTGAAACAGGTGCAGAAAATGCCTGGCGTCCACACCCTGCGCACCACTCGGCTGGAGCTGGCGGGCGACGCGCCCATTCA
>JBBIVT010000215.1:0-3377 GCA_037439565.1 Acidobacteriota bacterium
ATAGTGGCGATCTACGGGCTGGTGGAGCTCTTCTTATTCGCCAACGCGATCGCTGCGCCCGCGCCGCCGCCGGCAATCGCCGCCACGATCGCGACTTTTGCGCCCGTGGACATTCCGCCGGTTTTCGCCGTCTGCGCCGCCGGCTGCACCGGACCTGGCGCAGGAGCGTCCGTGCTTGCGCCGAGCGCCGAGGCCACGCTCAGGCATCCTCCGGAGGATTTGGGCGTCAAGCTGGAGGCGTTCAGGACCAGCGTCGCGACGCTCACCGCCGGCTTCGCGGTGGATGCGGTGCCCGTCACCTCCACGCGATTTCCCAGTTGGGGGGCGAAGTTCTGGCCGGTTACCTCCACCACTTCCTGCGTGTTTTCATCCTGCAGGATGTACCGGTTGTCCTTAAGCATCAGGCAGCCTGTGCGCGTGACCGATCCGCTGGCCGCCTGCGGCGAAAAACTCATCGCGCGGCCGGCGGGGATGGCCGCCAGCAGAATCCCCGACGCACTGGCGACGCGGACGCTTCCCATCAGCGAGGCAATCTCGATCCGCTCCCCGAGCGCGACGCGCAGCCGCCCGTTCGTATGCATCCGTAGATTGGCCGCGTTCAGTTCGAACGATTCCGGAGCGGAGATCTGGCCCACGCCCTTCTCCATCACCACGCGATCCGATAAAAATCGCGCCCGCGAATTCTTCGCCAATTGAAGCCTCACGCCGTTTCGCAGCGCGATCTCCGACGATGCCGTCCCCGTCTCCACCACCGAGCCTTCGAAAATTGTCGCGTTGCCCCAGACCTGTGAGCGGTCCAGGGTAAAATGGCCGCTGGCCGTCACGATGCCGAGCGCCGTGCTCGACGCCATCGCGCCGGAGGAAAGAAGAACGGAGAACAGAAGCGTGCGGATCACTGTGATCAGTATAGGGTCGGCGCGCCGGCGCGGGCAAGAAAAATTGTTGTGATGCGGATGTATTACAGTTCCCGCGTTTTCGGCGCGGTCGCGTTGGTGGCCCTAGGCGCAGCGGTGTGGTTTTCTATCGTCCTCGCGCGCGCTGACGCGTATTTTCGCGCCGCAACGCCGGAGGCCGTCGCCCGGGCCGTACAGATCTCGCCCCGCAATACGGAATATCTCACCCTGCGCGCCCTGCAGCTTGACTACGAGGGCGCGGACTCCTCGGGCATCACCAGGGAAATCGCGGCGCTGACGCCCTACGCCTCCGCGCCCCGCATCAAGCTCGGCCTGGCCGCGGAAATGTCCGGCGACGCCTCCGCCGCGGAAAAATATCTCCTCGACGCCGCGCGTGTCGATCGCCAGTTCGAGCCGCGCTGGACGCTGGCGAATTTCTATTTCCGCGCCGGACGCCGCGGCGACTTCTGGACCTGGATCCGCGCTGCGCTCGACGTCTCCTATGGCGACCGCGCCCCGGCGTTCGATCTCTGCTGGCGCATGAGCAACGATGCCGCGGAGATCGAGCGCGCGCTTCCAGACCGTCACGGCGTCGCCTCCGCGTACCTGGCTTATCTCGCTCAGGCGAAGCGAACTCCGGCCGTCCTCTCCGCTGCGCGCCGGCTGGCTACCTATCGCGACCGCGCCGACCTGCCGCTGCTCTATGCCGCGTGCGACCAGCTTCTTGCCGCCCGCGATCCCGGGGCGATCGAAGTCTGGACGCTCGCCGGCCACGCCGCTCCCAAGGGGCTTTTCAACGGTGATTTCGAATCCGCGCCCTTGAATCATGGTTTCGATTGGCGCGCCATCGAATCGCCCGGCGTCACCCACATTCAGGAAACCGCGCCCGCCGCGCACCGCATCGCCCTGGATGGGCGGCAGCCCGAATACGGCGTATTGCTGGCGCAAACTCTGACGCTCGACGCAGGGAAACGGTATACACTGCGCTGGGAAGCCAGAACCTCCGGAATCAAGAGCCCTTCCGGGTTTGAATGGCGGGCCGCCGGGCAGAGCGCCGTGCTGATCCCATCCGCCGATTGGACGGCCGGCGAGCTGCGTTTCCCCGCGCCCGATGGTTTCCCCGCGCTCGAACTTGTTTACCGGCGCCCGCTCGGCGAGCCGCGCGCCGAAGGCAGCGTCGAGCTGCGCCACGTCCGTCTCGACGGGGACAAACCGTGATCTGGATCCTCGCGGCGCTTCTCTGGGCCGGTATTTTGTCGATGCGTGTCGAACCGCGCTGGGCGCTCACGGCGTTCGAGACGGCACTGTTCACGCTCGCCGCCGTTGCCATTGTCCGCCGCCGCTTCGCGGTGCGCATACACCCCATGGCGGCGATTCTCGCGGCCATTCCGGCGTGGGGTCTTGCGCAGTTTGCCATGGGCACTAGCGTGGATGGGCAAAAAACGCTCGAAGCGTCGCTGCACTGGGCCGCGAACTGCGCGGCGTTTTCTCTCGCGCTGCATCTGGCGCGCGAGCGAAACGCGCGGCAGCGGTTCCTCACCGCCCAAATCGTCTTCGGCCTGCTCGTTGCCACCGTGGCCGTCCTCTGGCTGTTCACCTTGGGCTCGCTTGGACCGTTCGTCTATCGCAACCAGTTTGCCGTCTTTGTCGAACCGTGCCTTGCGCTCGCTCTGGCAGCCGCCATCGGCGACCGCCAGCGGCCGTTCCTCTGGATCTTCATCGCCGCGGCCTTGTTCGCCTCCGTGATCGCCGCCGGATCGCGGGCGGGTTCGGCCATCTGCCTCGGCCTGCTCGCCGCCGTGCCGGTTGCCGCGTACCTGCGCGGCGTCATCCCGGGAAAATCGCTGGCGCGCGTGGTGGCGCTCAGCGCGGCGGCGGCCTGCGCTCTTGTCGCAGTGGCCGGGTGGGAGGCCATCTTGCAGCGTTTGCAGGAGCCGAATCCTTATCTGATCCGCGCCGAGTTGAACCATTCGTCCTGGAACATGATCCGGGACCGCCCCCTTACCGGCTTCGGCCTCGGCGCATGGGCCTCGGCCTATCCGGAATATGCCCGCTATGACGACGGTACGTTTGTGAATCAGGCTCACGACGATTGGGCGCAATGGGCGGTCGAAGGCGGCGTCCCCATGTTCGCCGCGATGCTGGCGTTCGCCGCGATGCTCGCCCCAAAGGCGGTCCGTTCGCTCTGGGGGCTGGGGTTGCTCGCCGTCTTCGTCCATGCCGGCGTGGACTATCCCTTCGAGCAAAGGCCCGCGCTCGCGGCTTGGCTGTTCGCCCTGATGGGTGCGCTCAGTGCCGGTGCGTAATCGCGATTAGCAGCCCGGCGCTGACGCCGAACGAGTGCTCATGCCCGCAGCCGAAGCTGTAATCGTAGCCCGGCTCGAAGTACCAACCGAAGCGGCGCTTCGCCGACGGCCAGAACATGAGGTCCAGCACGCCTCCCACTCCCGCGGCATTGAAGCCCGAATGAATCCACTCCGGCCC
>JBBIVT010000216.1:0-3290 GCA_037439565.1 Acidobacteriota bacterium
ATGTGCATCTTCACGGTGCCGCTAGCGGTGCCGAGGCGTTCGGCGATCTCTTTGTTCGCCATGCCTTTGGCGACGCAGCCGAGAACTTCGACTTCGCGCGGCGTGAGGGCCACTTGCGGGAAGTACTCGCTGAGCCGCTCGGCGACCTCCTGTGGCATCAGGCGCTTGCCGGAGAAAACGGTGCGGATGGCCTTGACGACCTCAGTGTGCACCATTTCCTTCAGGATGTAGCCGCGCACGCCTGCTTCGAGCGCGCGGTAGATGTCCTGATCGCCGTCATAGCTGGTGAGAGCGATGATGCGCGCATCGGGAGTCTCCTGGCGGATCAGGCGGGTGGCGGTTGTGCCGTCGAGATCCGGCATGCGTAGGTCCATCAATACGACGTCCGGGTGGTGCTCCTTGAATAAAGCCACGGCTTCGCGGCCGTTGCCGGCTTCGCCCACCAGAACCATATCGGCCTCATTGGCCAGGATGGAGGCGATGCCCTTGCGCACCAGAGGATGGTCGTCGACGCAGAGCACGCGGATGACGGATGTCCCGTCGCTTCCGATTGCTGTGCTGTTCTGAATCGTTTCCGATGTAATCATAATATGTGTACTCCCGCTGTTTGCCTGGATCCGACCGGTAAAAGCACGGTGATCGTCGTGCCGCGCCCCGGCTCGGTATCCACTTCAAGTTCGGCCCCGATCTGCGCCGCTCGTTCGCGCATACCAATTAGACCGTAATGACCCGGCCGCACGTTACCATTCTCGCGCGAAAAACCGGCGCCGTCATCACGCACGGAAAGTTTCAGCCGCTCCGCAGTCGACTCAAGAGCAACTTCGATCGATTTTGCGCCGGAATGTTTCACGGAGTTATTCATCGCCTCGGAGGCGATCCGGAGGAGGTTATATTGTACTTCCGGCGAAAGGTCGGCAGGGCTTTTGCCGAGACGCAGTTTCAGCCGGACGGCTTTCGCCTCGGTGATGTGCTTGGCCGCTGCCGCCAGTGCGGTGGCGAGGCTGGAATCGGGTCCCTGAGCGCTTCGTAAGCCCGCGACGGAGCGCCTGGTTTCGCGGAGGCAGGTTCCGGCGTCACGAATGATTTCTTCCAGCTTGGAGCGCTCTTCGGGTGAACGGAGCCGGGTGGCCAGCGCCTGCATCTCCATGGTGATGCCGCTGAGGCCCTGAATCAGCGTGTCGTGCAATTCGCGGGCGATCCGGCTTCTCTCGGTAAGGATCAGATTGAACTGATCGCGCAGACGATGGATCCGCATCTGGTAAGCGCTCCAGATAGCGAGCGCCAGTCCCAACAAGCAGAGAACGGCGAACCAGGGGCGTTGATAAAAATGCGGCGCGAGCGAAAAAGCAACCTCTGCGCCGACGTCACTGCAAAGCGCGTCGGCGTTGCAGGCGGTCACGCGGAAGCGGTATTTCCCGGGCGGAAGATTCGTGTAGAACGCCTCGCGCCGGGTGCCCGCTTCGATCCAATTCTTGTCGAAGCCCTCCAGAATGTAACGGAACTTAACCCGATTCGGTTGAACGAAGGTGAGCCCGGTGTACATGAATTCGAGATTTTTCAACCCTGGCGGGATCCCGCCGATGGCTTCCGGCGCAACCTGCTCTCCGTTGACGATGGTTCCCTCGATCACGACGGGCGGGGCGGGGATGTTCAGACTGAGGTGGTTGGGATCGAACACGTAGAGGCCGCGGATGGTGGAGAACCAGAGGCGTCCGTCGCTCGCGTGAATGGATCCGGGTTGGACGCCGGCGCGGCATTCGATGGTGCGCAGCGCATCCATGGGGCTATAGGTGATGCTGGAGATTTTCTTCAGGCTTCCGGCGGCGAACTTGACCAGGTCCGTCCGGCTGACCGAGAAAAGGCCCTTGCTGCAAGCCATCCAGAGGCGGTCCTGGCTGCCTGGCATCACGCCGTAGATCTCGTTGTCGAACATGCCATCGCGAATGAGGAAGGTGGTGAATCGGTCGTGATCCAGAAGCTTTAGCCCGAAGCCCTGTGTGCCGATCCATAGCTTGCTATCGGGATCGAGGTAGATGGCATCCACGTCGCGGACCGGCGATCCGCCATCGAACAGTTCCCGGGCCGCGCCGTTTTCGTAGGAATAGAGGCTGGCGTGCTCGACCGCGAACAGGATTCGCCCCCGCCCGTCCTCGCCGATGGCTGCGATGGCGCCGCGCAATTCGGGGGGAATCCCGGAGGGGACGGAGAATGCCCCGCCGTGGAGCATGGCCGGCCCCTTTTCAGTGCCCGCCCAAAGCGTCCCCGCGCGATCGATGAACAGGGCCCGAATACTGGCCGCGGGCAGTCCCTGCGCGGTGGAGTAATGGGCGGTGATCCGGCCGCCGCGCAGCAGATCAATGCCGGACGCGGTGCCCGCCCACAGCACTCCCTCGCGATCCTCGGCGAGGGCGTAGACGGTATTGGACGCCAGACCTTGCGCGGTGGTTAAGGTTGCGAATTTCTTTCCGTCGAAGCGGGTCAGACCTGCGCCCAGCATGCCGATCCAGATGCTCCCCGTTTTGTCCTGGAGGATCGGGCCGGTTTCATTGGAAGGCAGGCCCTCTTTGGCCGTGTAGGGGAGCGCGCGCCCGCTCAGGAACTGATTGAGACCGTTTTTCGTCCCGACCCAAAGACTGCCTTCCACGTCCTCCAGAATGGAGTAGACGTTACTCTGTGACAGTCCTTCCTCAGGGCGGTAGCTTTCGATTTCCCCATTGCGGATGCGGCTGAACCCGTTGCGCGTTCCCACCCACAGGCTGCCGTCGCGGCCGGATGACAGGCAGAGAATCCGCGTGTCGGCCAAGCCGTCGTTGACCGTGAGGAGGCGTTCGCCGGAGGGCGTGACGTGGAGCAGACCCTCCACACCGCCGATCCAGATTCCGTCTCCAGAGCACTCCATAGCCCGGATGTCCGTGGGGGACTTCCGCAACCTGCGCGGCGAAAACTTGGCCCCATCCCAGGCGCTGAGGCTATTTTCTTCACTCGCCACCCAGATGGTTCCGTCGCCGGCCTCGCAGACGGCGCGGGTGTTCTTACTGGCGAGCCCCTGGGCGGTGGAGTAGGGGGTGAGCTTTCCGTCGGGGGTGATGCGAACGATTCCGTCGGCCGCACAGGCCCAGATGTCGCCGTTCTTGGATTTCGCAAGGCACTGCACGTTTTCCGAGGTGAGGAAGCGTTGCACGGTATCGCCGTCGATACGGAGCAGTCCGGAATCCGAGGTGGCGAGCCACAGGGCGTGGCGGGAATCCTCTACCGCGCCGCGGATCCAGGCGTTGGCCGCGGCGGTGCGG
>JBBIVT010000217.1:0-3267 GCA_037439565.1 Acidobacteriota bacterium
ATTGTGCCGTGTTCGAAGTGCCAGATGCGTGTCGCGACCTCATCCACTACATCATGATCGTGCGTGACTAAAAGCACTGTCCCTTCATACTTTTGGAGGGCAATATTTAAAGCGTTAATAGACTCCAGGTCGAGGTGGTTCGTGGGCTCGTCCAAGATCAGGAAATTCGGTTTCTGCAGCATCAGGCGGCAGAAGATGATGCGGGCGGACTCGCCTCCGGACAGCGCCTCGGTATTCTTCAGCGCCTCGTCGCCGCTGAACAGCATCTGGCCGAGCACGCCGCGCAGTTCCTCCTGTGACGCCTTGGGATCGAACTCGTGCAGCCATTCGAGCACCCGGACGCCCTTGCGGATGGATTCCGTATGGTCCTGGGCGAAGTAGCCGACCGACACTTCATGCCCCCAGATCACGTCGCCGGAATCGATCGGGAACTTCTTGTCCTCCGGATCGACGAAACCGGTGCCGTTGCGGATCAGCGACTTCAGCATGGTCGTCTTGCCCGCGCCATTGCGGCCGATCAGCGCGATTTTTTCGCCCCGGCTGATGCCCGCGCTGAAGTTTTGAATCACCTTGGTGTCGCCATAAGACTTCGACAGCCCCTTGATCTCGAGCGGATGCCGTCCGGACGGGCGCAGAACTTCGAAGCGGATAAACGGCCGCGCGATATTCGAACGGGCGAGGTCCGACGTTGCCAGGCGCTCGACTTCCTTCTTGCGCGAGGTGACCTGCGATGACCGCGTGCCCGCGCCGAACCGCGCGATAAATTCGTTCAACTGCGCGATCTTCTTTTCACGCTGCGCGTTTTCGGCTTCGATGCGGGAGCGAATCTGCGTCTTGGCCAGCACCATGTCGTCATAGCCGCCGGTGTAGGTGATGACGGTTTGATAATCGATGTCGGCGACGTGGGTGCATACCTCGTTCAGGAAATGGCGGTCATGCGAGATGACGATCAGGCAACCATCGAAGCGAATCAGGTAATCCTGCAGCCAGTGAACCGAATCCAAGTCGAGGTTGTTGGTCGGTTCGTCGAGCAACAGCACCGCGGGCGTTCCGAACAGCGCCTGCGCCAGCAGCACGCGGACTTTCTGGCCGCCTTGCAGTTCGCCCATCTTGCGCTCGTGCAGGGATTCGGGAATATCCAGGCCGTCGAGCAGCACGGCGGCATCGGTTTCGGCGGTGTAGCCGCCCTCGTCGCCGACGATGCCTTCCAGCTCGCCCAGGCGCATGCCGTCCTCGTCGGTGTACGTGTTGTGATCCTTCTCGTACAGCTTTTCGCGTTCCTGGAGCGCTTCCCACAGAGGGCCGTTCCCCATGATCACGGTGTCGATCACGCGAAACTGGTCGAACGCGAACTGATCCTGCCTCAGGACGCCCATCTTCTTGGGGCGCGTGACGGAGCCCTTGGACGGCTCCAGTTCGCCGGTCAGGATCTTCATGAGTGTCGACTTGCCTGCGCCGTTCGGACCCGTGATGGCGTAGCGGCGTCCGCTCAGAAAGGTCGTGGTCACCTCATCAAAGAGGATGCGTGCGCCGTAGCGCATGGAAATATTGTTCAGTGTGAGCAAACGAAAACCTTCGAGTGGTGGGCGCGCAGGCAAAAAATGCGCCCAAATTTAATTTTACAACAACTGGTGTTCGGTTTCCCCGGTAGTAAACCATTTCCTCCGGAAGAGTACCGGCGGTGCTTTCCGGTAAAAGGCCTCCTGACCGGCTGGCGCATCACTTGTAGCGGACGCCGTGCTTCACCACGATGTCGACGTTCTGCAGCAGATCGATGTAGCGCAGAACGTCTCCGCGAACGGCGATGATGTCGGCGAATTTCCCGGGCGACACGGTGCCCACCTCGCGCTCCACCTTCATGGCGGCCGAAGGCCAGAAGGTGGCGGCGCGAATCGCGTCCATGGGATCGACGCCCATCACGCGGACCCAGATGTCCAGCTCGTTCCAGGTGGTCTGGGTGTGGAACTGCGCGGGCACGCCGCTATCGGTGCCGATCAGCAGCACGGCACCGGATTCGCGAAGCTGCTGGAATTTTCGCTTCAACGTGGGTTTTCGCGGCGGCACCATGCGGTAATAATCGAGCTGATCGATGTGGCGGAGGGATTCCCGGATATCGGAGATGATCTGTGGGGTGAGCCCTTCATGCCAGCGCGGATCGTCCACCAGTTCGGGATGGTCGCGCACGTAATCGTAGTTGTAGAGCACCTGAATGGTGGGCGTCCAATAGAGGGGCGCGATGTTGCCCTGCGCGGTGCGCTCATGCACCTTGGCGATGATGTCGGCCGGATACTCGGGCGCGGTGGCCAGGCCGGTGTGCTCGAAATCGTCGACGCCGGCTTCCAGGCCGAAGCGAATTTCATTGGGGCGGTGCGCGTGGGCCACCACAGGGAGATTGTGCTTGTGCGCCTCGCCGACGATGGCGGCGATTTCCTCACGCGTCATCTGGTCCTGATCGATCAGCTTGATGCAATCCACGCCCGCCTCGGCCAATTTGCGGACCTTTGCGCGGCCGTCCTCTGCCCCCTTCACGCCCCAGCGGAAATAGTCCGTGCCGGGATAGGCTTCATGCTCGAGAAACGGGCCGCTGACGTACAGCGTCGCGCCGGGGATTTTACCGGAGCGGATGGCGTCGCGGACATGGATGCTGGCGTCGAGAGGGCCGCCGAGGTCGCGGGCGCTGGTGATCCCGGCCATTAAAAGCTGTTTTGCGGATGCCGGCATGATGACCGATTCGAGCATCGGCGGATACGTTTTATCCCAGTGCGCGTAATCGGCGTGGCCGCTGAGCATGGTGTGGACGTGCATGTCCCACAAGCCGGGCAGGACGCTCATGCCTTCGGTGGAGATCACCTCGACGCCGGGCGGAACGGGCAGCGAACCGACCTGGCCGACGGCCTGAATCTTTTCGCCGTCGATGAGAATGACGCTGTTGCGGATCGGGGGACCGCCGAAGCCGTCGATCAGCGTGCCGCCGACCAGCGCCTTCCGTCCGGAGGATTGACCAGCAGCAGTGATCGAGAAAGCGCAGAGGAGGAGAACAGCCCGGCGAAGATTCATCGCAAAATTATAACGCGTGGCCCGACACCGATTTCGTTGCACAGCCGGGCGCCCCCCGCCGAATCATCGTGACGATAACACTACGCGGCGGAGCGTCTGGCTTCGTAGGAGCGGTTGAAGCGGTTTCGGGCTGGGATCGCCTGGTGGATTTGGGGTTCTGAAAAAACGAAGCCATCTTCGGAGGGGTCGTATGGTTCACCTGATTGATCG
>JBBIVT010000218.1:0-3261 GCA_037439565.1 Acidobacteriota bacterium
AATCGTACCCACATTCACGTGCGGCTTACTACGATCAAATTTTTCCTTCGCCATGTGTTTCGCTTCTCCTCATTTCCCGCGCCTTAGGCCGCGGGATTATTTCGCTTCATGATCTCGTCGGCTGTACTCTTGGGCACTTCCTCGTACTGACCGAAGTGCATCGTAAACGCGCCGCGTCCCTGCGTGCGGCTGCGGAGCTCCGTCGCATACCCGAACATCGTCGACAGAGGAACCATTGCCTTAATGATTTGGGTCGAACCCATGATTTCGGTGCCTTCCAGGCGCCCGCGCCGTGAAATCAGGTCGCCGTTCACCGGGCCCATGTACTCGTCCGGCACCACTACTTCCACGCGCATCACCGGCTCCAGCAGCACAGGCTTGGCCTTGCGGGCCGCTTCCTTCACGCAAATCGAACTGCAGATCTTGAACGCCATTTCCGACGAATCAACATCGTGGTAGGCGCCGTCATAAACCGCGACTCGCACGTCCGACATCGGATAACCCGCCAGGATGCCGTGCTCCAGAGCTTCCACCACGCCTTTTTCCACCGCCGGAATAAATTCCTTGGGAATATTGCCGCCCGTCACTTCGTTGACGAACTCGAACTCGCCGCCCGGAGGCAGCGGCTCCACGCGCAGCTTCACGCGCGCGTACTGCCCGCTGCCGCCCGTCTGCTTCTTGTGCGTGTAATCATATTCGGCCGCCTGCCGGATGGTCTCGCGATACGCCACCTGAGGCTTGCCGACGTTCGCGCCGACGCCGAATTCGCGCTGCATGCGATCGACAATAATTTCCAGGTGCAGCTCGCCCATGCCCGCCAGAATCGTCTGCCCCGTGTCGGGATCGGTCGACACCTTGAGCGTCGGATCTTCCTGCACCAGCTTCGCGATGGCCATGCCCAGCTTCTGCTGGTCGTCCTTGGTCTTCGGCTCAATCGCGAGCTGAATCACCGGCGCGGGGAAGTCGATCGACTCCAGAATCACCGGAGCCTTTTCATCGCAGATCGTGTCGCCGGTCGAAACATTCTTAAGGCCCACTGCTGCCGCGATATCGCCCGCCAGAACCTCGGTGATGTCCTCGCGCTTGTTGGCGTGCATCTTCACCAGGCGGCCGATGCGCTCCCTGCGGCCCTTGGCCACGTTATAAATGGATTCGCTCGCCGTCAACTTGCCCGAATACACACGAACGAAGGCCAATTGGCCCACGAACGGATCGGTCATGATCTTGAAAACCAGCGCCGAAAACGGCTCGCTATCGCTCGCGTTGCGGATCACTTCGACGTTTTTATCGTCCACCGATACCCCGTGGATCGGGGGAACGTCCAGCGGAGAAGGCAGGTAGTCCACGACCGCGTCAAGCAGGTTCTGCACGCCCTTGTTCTTAAACGCAGTGCCGCAAATCACCGGGAAAATCTTCTGCTCGATCGTGGCCTTGCGGATACCGGCCCGCAGCTCGGCTTCGGTGATCTTCTCGCCCTCGACGAACTTATGGAACAACGCGTCGTCGGACTCCGAAACCGCCTCCACCAGCTTGTCGTGGTATTCCTTGGCCTGATCCAAATACTCTTCCGGAATTTCCACGTCGTCGAACTTTGCGCCCAGCGTCTCATCGCGCCAGATGCGAGCGTTCATCTTCACCAGATCAACCACGCCCAGGAACTTGTCCTCTGCGCCGATCGGGAGCTGAATCGCCACCGGACGGCACTTCAACCGGTCGATAATCGTATCGAAGGAACGGAAAAAATCCGCGCCGACGCGATCCATCTTATTGATGAAGCACATGCGCGGGACTTTGTACTTGTCGCCTTGGCGCCACACCGTCTCGGTCTGCGGCTGCACACCGGCCACCGCATCGAACACCGCCACCGCGCCGTCCAGCACGCGCAGGCTGCGCTCGACCTCCGCCGTGAAATCCACGTGGCCCGGCGTGTCGATGATGTTAATGGTGAAATCCTGCCACTGGCAGGTGGTCGCGGCCGAGGTAATCGTGATGCCCCGCTCCTGCTCCTGCTCCATCCAGTCCATCACGGCCGTGCCTTCATGCACTTCGCCGATCTTGTAGGTTCGGCCGGTGTAATAGAGAATACGTTCCGTGGTTGTGGTTTTGCCGGCATCGATGTGCGCCATGATGCCGATGTTGCGCATTTTCTGGAGTGGTACGGTACGAGCCATAAACGTTATAAAAGTTACCAGCGGTAATGCGCGAAGGCCTTATTGGCCTCCGCCATGCGGTGCACGTCGTCCTTTTTCTTGATCGCGCCGCCGCGCAGATTTGCCGCGTCGGACAGTTCGTTCGCCAGCTTCTCCGGCATGCCTTTTTCCGGGCGCGTCCGCGCGTTGATCAGAATCCAGCGGATGGCCAGCGACGTCCGGCGGTTGTTGGGAACTTCCACCGGCACCTGATAGTTGGCTCCGCCCACGCGCCGCGTCTTCACTTCGAGCAGCGGCTTGCAGTTCTCAACGGCCTTCTTGAACAGCTTCAAGGGATCGTCGCCGGAGCGCTCCTTGATCTTGTCCATCGCGCCGTAAAAAATCTTCTGCGAAACGGCCTTCTTGCCGTCCCACATCATCGAATTCACGAATTTCTCCGCCAACGTCGAGTTGTACACCGGATCCGGCGTAATCTCACGGGCTTCAGGTCTGCGTCTGCGTGGCATACGATATCGTCCTTACTTCGCGGCTGCCTTCGGCCGCTTCGCTCCGTACTTCGACCGGCTCTGCTGGCGTCCACTGACGCCCGCCGTATCCAGCGTTCCGCGCACCACGTGATAGCGCACGCCGGGGAGATCCTTCACGCGGCCTCCGCGGATCAGCACAATCGAGTGCTCCTGCAGATTGTGTCCCACGCCCGGAATATACGTCGTCACTTCGATTCCGTTGGTGAGCCGCACACGCGCCACTTTTCGCAGCGCCGAATTCGGCTTCTTGGGGGTCGTTGTGTAGACACGCGTGCAAACCCCGCGCCGCTGCGGACATGCTTGCAGCGCCGGACTTGCCGTCTTATAGCGCGTGGGGCGCCGCCCCTTACGCACGAGCTGGTTGAACGTCGGCACGAAACTTCACTCTCCAAATATTTGGTTGAATCCACCCGGATGACGGCAAACGTCACCGCATCCAAAAACCTGCGAGGGTAGTAACTTCGGACTAGTCCATACCCGGACGGTGTAGAAACCGCCAAAGCAGCGGGACCGGCCCCCAGCCGGACCTCCCAACAGAGAGGTGGTAGCACAGGAGCAGAAGATTAGAACTCGCGAACCTTTAT
>JBBIVT010000219.1:0-3233 GCA_037439565.1 Acidobacteriota bacterium
TGGCTCCCAATGAACCCGGATCCGCCGGTGACCAGAACTGTGCTCATCGCTGCCTCCTCACTTGTATACCACTCCCGTCAGCCTTTCTTGCGATTCACCGGGCGGCGGACTCAGCGCCGCTCCCCAGCTCCGCTTGAAACTTCCGCGCATCTTCGGGCTGTTTCAACGCTTCATACACGCTTACCAGATCTCGACGCGCATTTTGGAGATAAACCAGCGCTGGACTCGTCTGTTTCACTAGAATCGCGTACCCCGCCAGGAGCTGAGTTTCGGCGTCCCGGAATCGCTGCTGGCGGAGTAACGCCCGGCCCAGCTTGATTTGAGCGATGCCGATGTTCAAATGTCCCGCGGGCAGCGTGCTGGCGAACATCTGAATCGCCTGCCTGTACAACTCTTCCGCTTGAGAGTACTGCTTCCGCGCCACCGACACGCCCGCCAGATTCGAGAGCGCGATCCCGACCAGATAGTGGTGATTGTTGTAGACAGCCCGGTAAATTCCCACCATCCGGGTGAAGCGCCGCTCCGCTTCATCGTACTGCTGGCGGGCCATCGCGATGTTTCCGAGCTCGTTCAGCGGAGAGGCCACCTGCCGGCTCGCCGGACCATACGCCCGCTCCTCGATCGGGAGCACCTTTTCGAGCGCGGCCACCGCTTCGTCAAGGCGTTTTTCGTGAACCAGCGTCCGGGCCAGGACGGTCAGGTTGTGCGCCGTCTGCGGGTGCTCGCTGCCGTAATACGATGCGCTGATTTCGAGCGCCTGCCGTTCGAGCGTTTCCGCTTCGCTATAGTATCCCAGGTCCACCTGTACAGCGCCGAGGTTGATCAGATCGTCGGCGACCAGGGGATGGCGGTCCCCATAGAGCTGGCGGTGCATCTCGAGAACCCGATGGAACAGCGCATCGGCTTTGGCATACCGGCCAGCGTAAAAGTGAACGCTGGCGAGCTCGTTCAAGCTCGACGCGAGCTCCGGATTTGCCGCGCTCTGCTGGGCGCTGATTCGGACGGCCTCCTCGAGCACCGGTATGGCCTGATCGTAGGAGCCGCGCTCCTCCAGCACCCGGCCGAGCGCGGTGGTGGCTTTCGCAAGCGAGAAATCGCCGCGCGGCGCATGGCGCTTCGCCATTTCGAGGCCTTGGCGCGCCAGCTGTTCGGCTTCGGGCAGCCGCTCCTGATCGATTCGCAGTAAACTCAGCGCGACCAGGCTGTCCGCGGTTTCCGCGCTATCCTTTCCGAACAACGCCCTACGCCGGTTCATGCCGGATTCGAGCAGCGAATCCGCCCGGTCGAGCTTTCCCAACTTCTGATAAATGCTCCCAAGCGTCTGATACAGTTCGGCCTGCACAAACGGCTCACTGTTGAGTCCCTGCGCCTCCTGAACGCCGCGATCGAGCAGTGTGACGACGCGCAGACTATCCGCGGGGCCGGATTCCTTGTCGCCGCCCTCGAACAGGTTCAGCATGAAGCGCTGGATGCTTTGTGTTCGCGCTGCCTCAGTGAGGGCGCGGTTGCGCGCGATTGTCACGCGCGCCGTGAAGAACACCACCAGGCCGGTCACGAGCGTCAGAGCGGCTGCCGCCGCGTTCACGGCGCGCCGGTTCCGGCGGACAAATTTTCCGGCGCGGTACCGCAGGGAATCGGCCTGCGCCTCCAGGGGCTCGGCCCGCAGATAGTGGTCGATGTCGCGGATCAGCGCTTCAACTGAGCGGTAACGGCGCTCCGGATCCTTGCGCATCGCGGTGAGGCAGAGCACGTTCAGATCGGGGATGGACGACGGCTTTTCCGGCTCCTGATCGAGGATGATCTTCTCGCCTTCCCCGGGTGTTTTATGGGAGAGATCGAACGGGAGCCGGCCCGCCAGCAGTTCGTAAAGCATCACGCCCAGCGAGTACACATCGGTATAAACGCCGATGTTGCCGCCCCGGATTTGCTCTGGAGCCGCATACGCAGGTGTCATAAGGCGCAGGCCGGTTCGAGTTTGGTCGTTGGGCGCGTCAAAACGATCCAACTGCTTGGCGATGCCGAAATCGAGCAGGCGAACGCTGCCGTCCGCGCGCACCAGGACGTTGGACGGCTTCAAGTCCCGGTGAATCACCGCGTGCAGATGCGCGTGCTGCACCGCCTGGCAGACCTCGCGAAAGAGCCGCAGACGCTCCTCGATGGAGCTGCCGCGCTGCTGGCAGTATTTCGTCAACGGCTCGCCTTCCACGTACTCCATGGCGAACCACGGCGTCCCGTCGGCGAACGTGCTGGAGTCGTAAAGCCGCGCAATCGAGGGATGATTCAACTGCGCCAGTGTCCGCTGCTCCGTGAGGAAGCGTTCCCGGCGCGCCGGCGAAAGCCAGGCGTCGCGCAGGACCTTGATGGCCGCCACTTGCCCCACGTCGTCGCGCTGGCCAAAGTAGACCACTCCCATCCCTCCCTCGCCGAGCATCCGTACGATGCGGTACGGGCCAGCCTGCCGGTAGGGCAGCGGCGCCGCCTCGCCCAGCACCTGATGGGCAACGTGGGACACGTCCCGGTCGAGCAAGGAGTCGCCTCGGGAATCCTCCTCGATCATGGCCCGCACCTCGGCCAGCAGAGCCTGATCGCCGCCGCATTCGGCCTCCAGCAGGATTCGCCGCTCGTTGGCGGGCAGATCCACGGCGGCGCTGAAGAGTTGCTGGATCCGGCTCCAGCGGGCGGCGTCCATCATTGGCCTGGGCTTGGGGGCCGAAGGGTGTGGGCGAGCCAGGCTTTGGCGGCGCGCCAGTCGCGAAGGATCGTCGCTTCGGACACTTCGAGCAGTTGCGCGATTTCCGCCACCTCGAGGCCCCCGAAGAATCGGCTTTCCACCATCATCGCCTGGCGCGGTTCGATCCGGGCGAGCTCAGTGAGGGCGGAATCCAGCCCCAGCAGTTGCTCCTCGCCGGCCATGGCGCCCTGCGATTCGTCGAACGTCACGAAACTGGCGTCAGCGCCGCCGCGTTTATCCGCATGGCGCCGCCGGGCCGCCTCCACCAGCACCTGCCGCATGGCCCGCGCGGCAATTCGCTTGAAATGCAGTTGCGATCGATTGGAAACCTCTGGAAAACCGGACAGTTTCAGCCAGGCCTCGTTCACCAGCGCGGTGGTGTTGAGCGTCGCGCTGGGGTCGCCCCGCCGCACGGTGGATGCCAGGCGGCGCAGCTCCTCGTAGGTGATGCTGAACAGATAATCCAGTTCCGCGCGCTCTGGTGGCTGGGTCATCGGCCGCT
>JBBIVT010000220.1:0-3196 GCA_037439565.1 Acidobacteriota bacterium
ATCGCCGACGAAAACTGGGAAGAGGCGAGCGAGATCGCGCGCTGGCAGGTGAAGAACGGCGCGCATATCGTCGACGTCTGCCTGCAATCGTCGGATCGCGACGAGCTGAAGGACGTGGCTCCGTTTTATTCCAAGCTCATGCCGAAGATCAAGGCTCCCGTGATGATCGACACCACGGACGCCCGGGCCATGGAAGAGGCGCTGACGTGGTGCCAGGGCAAGAGTATCATCAACTCGATCAACCTGGAGGACGGCGAGGAAAAATTCGAGCGCGTTTGCCCGATTGCGAAGGCGTACGGCGCGGCGTTGGTGGTCGGAACCATCGATGAGGACAAGTTGCAGGCGCAGGCGTTCACGCGCGAGCGCAAGCTGGCCGTGGCCGAGCGCAGCGTGAAGCTGCTGACGGAAAAGTACGGCATTCCGCCTGAAGATATCATCATTGATCCGCTGGTATTTCCCTGCGCCACGGGCGATGAAAATTACATCGGCGGCTCGGTGGAGACGATCGAGGCCATCCGCCTGATCAAGGAAACCATTCCTTACGTCAAGACGATTTTGGGCGTTTCCAACGTCAGTTTCGGCCTGCCGGCGGAGGCCCGCGAGGTCGTCAATTCGGTGTTTCTGTATTACGCCACGAAAGCTGGACTCGATCTGGCCATCGTGAACGCGCAGAAGCTGGAGCGTTTCGCATCGCTTCCCCAGGAGGAGCGCCGGCTTGCCGAGGATCTTCTGTTCAATAAGCCGCCCGCGCCGATTCCCGCGCCGGAAGACTGGCGGGAGCAGACGCCGGAGCAGCGCGCCGCGATCAACCAGTTCCACATCGCCGCCATCGCCGAGTATTTTCGCAGAGCGGGCAAGAAGACCAAGAAGAAGGCCGAGGAACTGCCGCTCGACGAGCGCCTGGCGCATTACATCATCGAAGGAACGAAGGACGGCCTGATCGCCGATCTGGACCGGAAACGCGCCGAGGGAGCCGCGCCGCTCGACATTATCAATGGACCGCTGATGGCCGGGATGAGCGAGGTTGGGCGCTTGTTTAACGCGAACGAACTGATCGTCGCCGAGGTGCTGCAATCGGCCGAGGCGATGAAGGCTGCCGTGAATCACCTGGAGCAGTTCATGGAAAAGACGGAGTCCTCCACGCGCGGCAAGATCGTTCTCGCCACCGTGAAGGGCGACGTGCACGATATCGGCAAGAACCTGGTGGAAATTATCCTGTCGAACAACGGCTATCAGGTGGTGAACCTGGGCATCAAGGTGGCGCCGGAGGAGCTGATCCGGGCATGGAAGGAGCATCAACCGGACGCAATCGGGCTTTCCGGGCTGCTCGTCAAGAGCGCGCATCAGATGGTGACTACTGCGTCGGATTTCAAGGATCACGGCGTGGAGTCGCCGCTGCTGGTGGGCGGCGCGGCGCTGTCGGAAAGATTCACCACCACGCGCATCGGGCCCGCCTACGGCGCACCGACGTTTTATGCCAAGGACGCGATGACCGGCTTGAGCATCATGAATGAGCTGACCGATCCGTCGACGCGCGAAGCCGCGCTGAAGGCGCATGTGTTCACGGCGGCCGCCGATGCGCCTGTGGCGGAGCCCCAGCCGGTCAACACCGCGACGACGCGCAGTTCCAAGGTTCGCGCCGATCTGCCGGTTCCCAGCGTCCCCTATCTCGACCGACGCGTCCGCGCGATGCCGAACCTGGCGGAGCTGTGGAGCTACATGAATCCGTACATGCTCTACGGACGGCATTTGGGATTCAAAGGCAATTTCGAAAAGCTGCTGGCCGATCGCGACCCGAAAGCTCTCGAATTATTCAATGACGTCGAGCGTGTGAAGGCCGAAGCGGAGAAGTTTTTCAAAGTCCGGACGGTGTGGCAATTTTTTGAGGCGGAGCGCGACGGCAACTCGATCCACCTCTTTGAGCCGGGAGTGAAGCATCCACTCCACACCTTCAAATTTGGGCGCCAGCATAAAGCCGACGGTCTTTGCCTCAGCGACTACATTTTGGACCCGCAAGACGGCCGCCGGGATCATCTGGGTTTCTTCGTGGTGACGGCGGGTGAAGGGGTTCGCGCGCGCACCGAGGAGGCCAAGGCTCGCGGCGAGTTCTTCCTCGCCCATGCGCTACAGGCTCTGGCGATCGAGACGGCGGAAGGCTGCGCCGAGTGGCTCCATCGCCGCATGAGGGAGGACTGGGGCTTCCCAGATCCGCCCCAAATGACGATGCAGGAGCGGTTCACCTCCCGTTACCGCGGCAAGCGTTACAGCTTCGGCTATCCGGCGTGCCCCAATCTGGACGATCAGCAGGGGCTTTTCAAACTCTTGCGGCCTGAAGAGATCGGCGTCCACTTGACCGAGGGGATGATGATGGACCCCGAAGCCAGCGTCAGCGCCATGGTCTTCCATCACCCGGATTGCGCTTACTTCACGGCCACGGAATAAGGGCGCGAAGAAATTTTCTCTCCTTCTCGAAATGCCTGCATCATACCGGTGTCAGTAAATCGCACTAGGAGATGATCAATGAAGAAATTGTTTGTAACGGCTTTGGCGGCGCTCGCTTTGTCGACGGTCGCGATGGCGCAGGAAAAAGATATTGTCGATACTGCCGTGGCGGCTGGTAGCTTCAACACGCTGGTGACGGCGGTGAAAGCGGCCGGTTTGGTGGACACGCTGAAGAGCGCCGGTCCATTCACGGTGTTTGCCCCCACCGACGCGGCGTTCGCGAAGCTGCCTCCGGGCGCTCTGGAAGGCTTGTTGAAGGATCCGGCGAAGTTGAAGGCCGTGTTGACGTATCACGTGGTGTCCGGCGATGTGATGGCGGCTGATGTCGTGAAGCTGACCTCCGCCAAAACCGTGGAAGGCGCGGATGTGAAGATCTCCGTCAAGGGCGGCAAGGTGATGATCAACAACGCGCACGTGGTGAAGGCCGACATTAAGTGCTCCAACGGCGTGATCCATGTGATCGATACCGTAATCATGCCCCCGATGTAAATTGGTTTGCGAAAGCATGCCGCGGCGAAGAGAATAGAGACGTGAAGACATTTCTCAAATTCCTCTTCGCCGCTATTTTTTCCTGGATGGTGTTCATCACCATCCGGACGAGCATGGAAGAAAGTTTGATCGCCGCCCTGCCCGCTTACGCGAAAAGCCCCTGGGCCATGGCGACGCTGTATGACGCCTACTGCGGATTCATCAC
>JBBIVT010000221.1:0-3186 GCA_037439565.1 Acidobacteriota bacterium
CGAACTATGTGCCCGGCAGCGGGCCTCAACCCACGGAAGACCTGTGCTGGGTGTGCAAGCGGTTGAAAATCAGTGCGTGGCGAGACGCCGACCAGCAGCCGTCTGTTCAGGAATAGCGGGTCCGCCCCGCACGTCTACACCCGCGCCGGGTCCGGACCGTCCGCTTTCAAGCCCAGTTCGTCCAATGCCGCCTTTGCCCGGGCCGCGTCGTACCGCTTCCAGTATGCCAACCGGGAAAGCGCCGCGGCGGCAATGGATTCTGCGTCTACTTCGAAGTGGCGCCGCAAGTAACGTCGGTTGTCGCTGCGTCCGAAGCCATCCGTGCCGAGGGAGGTCAATCGACCTGGGAGCCAGGGAGCTACTTGGTCGGGCACTGCCTTGATGTAATCCGTGGCGGCAATGATCGGCATATCGCACTCGCCCAGTGCTTCCACTAGGTACGGTTTCCGCTCAGGCTGATCGGGATGAAGCCGGTTCCAGCGCTCCACCGTGAGCGCTTCCCGTCGCAGCTCGGTGTAGCTGGTTACGCTCCATACGTTCGCGCCCACACCGTATTTCTCCCCTAGGATCTGCTGCGCGCGCAGAGCCTCGTTTAGAATCGGACCGCTGCCGAACAACGTCACCTGGGCCGGAAGCGATGCGGAGGACTTCAGCAGGTACAGCCCCCTCAGAATGCCTTCCTGGATCGCCCCCTCCGGCATGTGCGGTTGGGCATAATTCTCATTGCACACAGTCAGGTAGTAAAACAGATCTTCGCCTTTTTCGTACATCCGCCGGATGCCGTCCTGAATGATCACGGCAATCTCGTACGCATATGCGGGATCGTAGCTCGCGCACGTCGGGATTACGCTCGAGAGAACGTGGCTGTGGCCGTCCTGGTGCTGCAGTCCCTCGCCGAGCAGCGTCGTCCGTCCCGCAGTCCCGCCCAGCAGAAACCCTTTGCCACGCGAATCTGCAAACGCCCAGGCAAAATCGCCAATCCGCTGGAAGCCGAACATCGAATAGTAGATGAAGAAAGGAATCATCGGCACGCCCAGGTTCGCGTAGGCTGTGCCAGCCGCGGTAAACGAAGCAAACGCGCCCGCTTCATTGATCCCTTCTTCCAGGATCTGGCCGTTTCTCGATTCCTTGTAGTACATCAGCACATCGCTATCCACAGGCTTGTACAGCTGCCCGGCCGGAGCATAGATGCCGCGCTCGCGGAACATGGATTCCATGCCGAACGTGCGCGCCTCGTCCGGAATGATCGGTACGATGTACTTGCTGAGGTCGGGCAGCTTCAGCAGATTCTTCAGTATGCCGACAAAGGCCGCGGTTGTCGAAGCTTCTCGCCCGCGCGAGCCCTGGATCGCTTCCTGGAAGGTTTCGAGCGGTGGCGCCTTAATGCCGGTTGGCTTCACCGCGCGCTTCGGCAGATAGCCGCCCAGTTCCTCGCGTCGCGTCTTCAGGTACTGGATCTCCGGGCTCTCCTCGCTCGGCTTGACGAATTCGATGTGCTCGATCGTCTCCTTTGGCAGATTCAGATCGAAACGCCGGGCCAGGTACTGCAGTTCTTCTTCGTTCAGCTTCTTCTGCTGGTGCGTGACGTTCTTTCCTTCGCCCGCCTCACCCAGGCCATACCCCTTCACGGTCTTCGCCAGGATCACCGTCGGCTGTCCGGCGTGATTGATGGCGCGCACAAACGCGTTATATATCTTCACCGGATCGTGGCCGCCCCGCCGCAGCCTGCCCACCTGTTCGTCCGTCATGTGCTCCACCATCTTCAACAGCTCCGGATACTTGCCGAAGAATTCCTTGCGCACATACGCGCCGCCGCGCGCTTTGAAGTTCTGATATTCCCCGTCCACGCATTCTTCCATCCGCTTCAGCAGCCACCCACCGTGATCTTGCGCAAATAACGGATCCCAATCACTGCCCCAGAGCACCTGGATCACGTTCCAGCCGGCGCCGCGGAATGTCCCCGCCAGTTCCCGGATGATGCTGCCGTTACCGCGCACCGGGCCGTCCAGTCGCTGTAGGTTGCAGTTGATGATGAAGACCAGGTTGTCCAGCCGTTCGCGCGCCGCCAGCCCCAGCGCGCCCAGCGATTCGGGTTCGTCCGTTTCACCGTCGCCCAGAAACGCGTATACCTTGCGCCGTGTCCGCGCGATCATCTCGCGGTTCTCCAGGTACCGCAGGAACCGCGCCTGGTAGATCGCATTCAAAGGCCCCAGCCCCATCGAAACCGTGGGGAATTGCCAGAAGTCCGGCATCAGCCAAGGGTGCGGATACGAGCTCAAGCCCGGCTCGCCACGCAGCTCATGGCGGAAATTCAGCAATTGCTGCTCGCTCAGCCGCCCCTCGAGGAATGCCCGTGCGTACATCCCCGGCGAGGCGTGGCCCTGGTAGTAGATCAAGTCACCCGGCTCACCCTCATAGGAGCCCCGGAAGATGTGGTTGAAGCCAACCTCGGTCACCGTTGCTAGCGATGCATAGGTGGATATGTGGCCGCCGATGTTGGGGTCGTACTTGTTCGCGCGAACCACCATCGCCGCCGCGTTCCACCGAAGCAGGCTCTTAATCCGGCGCTCCATCGTGCGGTCGCCCGGATAGGGCAGTTCTTCATGTGCCGGTATCGTGTTCACGTAGGGCGCAGTCACGCGCCCGGTCACGCTCACGCCCGCTTGCGAGGCGCGGTCAATCAAGCTGTCCAGCAGCCATCCGGCCCGGTCAGGCCCTGCCTGGTCGATCACCTGCTCCAGCGCTTCCATCCATTCGGTGGTCTCCTGGGGGTTCAGGTCAGACTGACGTTCGTCTCTGTTTTTCAGCATGGTGTTGCAGGGGTAATCTTCACAATAGCTTCCTGCGTGGAACCAGCGCAATCGCCCGTCCTCGCACGCACCTTCCATCATCCCGCGCCTGCTGCCAGACAGGACCATCCTCGGGCCGCAAACGCGGATTTTCTTCCATTCTCCTGTAATTTTTCGCCCTTCGGCACAAATTCGCGGCCAACGCTTGCAATTTGCATACCGCATGAGGCAAGCTAAAAGGTTTTTGGGACTAAAGCCCCATCCAACTCATGCGAGTCAGGGTTCTACATCACGATCACTGCTTTGACGGAGCTGCCTCCGCCGCATTCGTCACGCGATTTCTGCAGGAGAAATTCTATCCGGGCGCAGAGTTCCAGTACCGCGGCCTCGCCCACCG
>JBBIVT010000222.1:0-3120 GCA_037439565.1 Acidobacteriota bacterium
TAATTTTCGTATTCTCAACGTCGTGTCCAATCTGCGCTGCGAACTGGCCGAATTGGGAGGAATTGACGGACCATATTGACGTGAAACGATATCGAGTAATCTATGCCAACTTGTCCGATTCGCTCTCCCGCTCTTACGTGGACGACCACCACCTAGCCGGCGCGGTAGTCGTAGCCAAAGTTGACCCTCGAACTGCCCAAGCTTACAGCCTTTGGTTCACGCCAACGACGCTGTTAATCAGCCCAAGCGGAAGGGTGGAGCGCGTTTCCCCAGGCAGGCTGAGGGGCGGGGACGTTTCTGACTGGAAGAAGCTCTTGGCGGTTTCCGCCGGCGGATCTGACCGGGGACGCTCCGGCACCCGATAGCTCCTCTGGCGGCTTATTAACGCGGCGGGCCCTCTCCATAGGAGGGGCGAACTATTTGGAACAAAACATGATGAAGAACATTATGCACACCTGTCTACGTCTTTCCTTCGTTCTAACGATTATGGCGGCGCTTCTGGGAATCGCCGTATCCGTCGCGGAGGTCAGGGCGCAGTCCTATGGATGCGCTGATTATTACTGCGGCACAGATGATTCAAAGTGTTGGGCGCACTCGTGCGACTACTGCGCGCCCGACAGCCGCTGTAGCCTCAAGGCAGAATGAAGCGGGGGGCGGCGTACTTCCGCCGCCTATCCCCCAAATCCAGGAACGCACCAAATGAACAGTCAGGCCACGCTGGACATCCGGTACGCTTTGCGGCTACTTCTAAGAAATCGTGCCTTTAGTGCCGGATTGGTGGCCACGACCGCAGTCGTCGTCGGCGCGTGCGCGTGCCTGTTCACGCTACTTTACGGCCTTGCCCTGCGGCCAATCACGCTGAAGGACGCGGATCGGCTAGTGGTGCTTTGGGAATCAAACCGCGATACGGGACAATCGCGATTGCCGCTCATGGATGGCGCCTATCCGCTTTACCGGCAGAAGCTCTCGACGTTCGATGAGATCGCCGCGTTTCAACCCTATGACGGCTCCCTGCGTCCGATCACCATTGCCGAAACCGGGGAGCGAGTCAAAATGGCGCGCGCCGCACCGGAACTTTTCCAAATGCTCGACGCCTCGCCGCAAATAGGGCGGACATTCCTTCATTCCGAAACGAATTTAGAGTCTTCCTCAGTGGTTTTGAGCCACCGATTCTGGGAGCGGCATTTCGGGTCGGACGCGGGCGTGATCGGCGGATCCCTCCTCCTGAACGAGTACGGCGAACCTGTCCGGTACACGATTGTTGGGGTTATGAAAGAGGGCTTCGAGTTCCCCAGCCCCCTGTTCCGTGGGAGCCCGGACTTCTGGGTCTGCTTAAAATACGCCCCTAGATTTACACCGGGGAATCATTTTTTTACGATTGGCAAGAGGAAGCGAACGGCGACGTTGCCTGAAGTACAGGCGGATCTGAAGCGCGTCGCGGAGAGAATCGCGGTAGAACAGCCGCGATTCTATGGGTCTCAATCAATACAGGCGGTCCCCATTCAAGCCGAATCCGTGCGGGAAATGAGATCCACCGTGGTGACACTAATCGCTGCATTTCTCCTGGTGATGTCGGTGGGATCGGCCAACATTACCCACCTCGTGCTCGCCCGCGCCACATCACGCAGACGCGAGGCATCCATCAGACTCGCTCTAGGCGCGACGAGGCTGGACCTCCTGCGCCTGACGGGAGTAGAGTTCGGTTTGCCGATCTTCCTGGGCGGCGCGGCAGGGCTCATAGTGGCTGCCTGGGGCTTCGTGGCCCTGCCGGCGGTTTTGCCGCCCGGGCTCAACGTTGCCAGGATAGACGCGCTGCTCCTTGACTGGCCGGTCGTCCTGATGACCTTGTGCGCCTGCGTGATCGGCGCACTCGCTCTTGGGTTTATCCTCTCAGCCCGAGTTGGATTCGATGGAATCCCGAGCGGCCTTCACAGCGGGCCAACGATCTCGACTGGAAGGTCCCCGTTGCTCCGCCGCCCGGGAAGTATGATCCTCATCTGCGAGGTCGCCCTCGCCTTCGCGCTCCTGGCGGGCGCCTTCGTGATGCTCCAGAGCGTACGGAGGCTTCTTGACGAGGGTGCGCGCACGAACCCCGGCCGGCTCCTCAGCCTCGAGGTTTTGTTCCCGAACAATATCCAATTCGATTCCGCGACCACAAGGGCGAAGTATGCGAGCTTCCTACTGAACGCAGCCGCCATCCGAGGGGTTCAGGCGGTGGCGCTAGCCGACAGCTTTCCCCTTACCGAGTTTCCTCAGGAGTTTACCCTCGGAAGGGGCCCAGGGATCGCGGGAGCGGCGCAGTACGCGGAGATGCACATTGTCACACCCGGCTACTCGGAAATCGTGGGACTGCAGGTTACCGCCGGGCGCTGGCTAGCGGATTCGGATGGCGAGAAGTCCACTCCCGTCGTCGTGATCAACGAAGCGATGGCGCGCGGAGGCTTATGGGCAGGTCAACCGCTCGGGAAGCGCTTGAGGAATTCCTTGCGCGGCAGCACGGAGTGGCCCGAGGAGTGGGAGGTGGTGGGAATCGTCCGGGAACCGAAGCGGTTCGGAAGCGGTCGCGCCGCTCCCCCGGCAGTCTACTTCCCTTTTTCTCAAGCCACGACACGGAACCTGACCATCCTGGCGAGGACAGACGGGAACGCCAGACGGGTCGCAAGCCCGGTTCGGGATGAGGCTCTCCGCCTGCTTCCAGGGAAAGTGATGATCGACAAGCTTCGGACCGGCACGGACATCGTCTCCGAATCCACGGCACGATCCTCGTTTGTGGCTGCGCAGCTCACCGCGCTCGCGCTCGTCGCGTTGGCGCTGGCAAGTATTGGAGTGTACAGCATTGTCTCCTTCTACAGCTCCCAGCGGACACACGAAATCGCGGTCAGGATGGCCGTCGGCGGCTCCAGGGGCCAAGTGATGTGGCTCATTGTCAGCCAGACCGCTACTCTGGTCGGCATTGGCGCGGCGAGTGGATGCATACTCGCGGTCGCGCTCGTGCGCACTCTCTCCTCGTTCCGGTATGACGCACAGCCGACGGACTCTTATCTTTATCTTGTAACGGCCGCGATCTTTGGCGCCGTCGGGCTCGTGGCTTCGTATGCGGTCGCCCGGCGCGTAACCGAT
>JBBIVT010000223.1:0-3073 GCA_037439565.1 Acidobacteriota bacterium
CGTCGCGGTGCTGATTCCCTGCCATAACGAAGAGGCGGCGATTGCCGGTGTCATTCAATCCTTTAAGAAAGCTCTGCCTTCAGCGGTGATTTACGTTTACGACAATAGCTCCACCGATGGGACCGCGCGTGTGGCGGCGGAGGCAGGGGCGATTGTGCGCCACGAGCCGTCGCCGGGGAAGGGCGCGGTCGTGAGGCGGATGTTCGCCGAGATTGAAGCGGACTATTATGTTCTGGTCGATGGGGACGGCACCTACGACGCGTCGATGGCGCCAGAAATGGTGAAGATGGCCGCTGGGCAGCGGCTGGCGATGCTGGTTGCCAGGCGCTCCAAAAGCGTGTCCGCCGCGTACCGGCGGGGGCACCGCTTCGGCAACCGGATGTTCACACGATCGGTGGCGATGCTGTTCGGCGCGAGCCTGAACGATCTGCTCTCCGGCTATCGCGTGTTTTCGAGGGCGTTCGTCAAATCCTTTCCCGGCTTCTCCCGCGGGTTTGAGATTGAAACGGAGCTGACGGTCCACGCGCTCACCCTACGGTTGCCCGTCGCCGAAATCGACACGGCGTACAAAGAACGGCCCGGCGGCGCCAGCAAGCTGAACAAGTACACCGACGGGTCGCGCATTTTGTGGACCATCTTCACGCTGTTTAAGAATGAGCGGCCGTTCGTGTTCTTCTCCATCCTGAGCGCGCTGTTTCTGGCGGCGGCGCTGGCGCTGGCCTACCCGATTGTCGTGACGTTCTTAGAGACCGGCCTGGTGCCGAGGTTCCCCACCGCGATCCTGGCCACGGGGCTGACGATCTCGGCAATGATCCTGTTCGCCTGCGGTTTGATTTTAGACACCGTGACCAAGGGGCGGCGGGAAGCAAAACTGCTCAGTTATTTGAACGCCCTGCGGTAGGCCTCGGAGTCCTTCCCGGCTGACGCCCCGCGCCCGTATTTTTCTCTTGACACATTCCTATATGGGAATGTATTATCGGTTCATGGCAAGGGCAGCAACCACCTCCGATGCATTCAACGCGGTGGCCGAGCCTTGCCGCCGTCAGATCCTGCACTATCTCGCCGGGCGGGAGCGTCCGGTGGGCGATATTGTCGCGCGCCTGCGTATTGAACAGCCTTCCGTTTCCAAGCACCTGCGGGTGCTTCGCGACGTGGGCTTGGTTCACGTTCGCCGCGACGGACGCCAGAAGCTGTACCGAACCACCCCGGAGGCCATTCGGCCTGTACACGAATGGGCTTCGCAGTTTGAGCGCTTCTGGGAAGATCAACTGGACCGCATCAAGAAACAAGCTGAGGCGAAAGACATGGCACCCACACAGGAAGTAGAACTGGCTCTGAATATCACCAAGGAAATTCACGTGAAGGCGAGTCTGGAAAAGACGTTCGCGGCGATCCTCGACCAGATGGGCCCGCGCAACCAAGGGGGCAACGGAGCCCCGATGCCGATGAAGGTGGAGGCATGGCCCGGCGGGCGCTGGTATCGCGACCTGGGGGACAACAACGGCCATCTCTGGGGACACGTGCAGGCGATCAAGAAGCCCACGCTGCTGGAAATCTGCGGGCCTCTGTTCGCCTCCGGCCCCAGCGTGTCGAACGTCCAATATCGCTTGTCCGAGGAGGCCGGCGGAACGCGGATTCAGTTCCGGCACGCGGGCATCGGCTTCTTTACGGATGACCAGCGCCAGAATGTTCACGGCGGCTGGTCCCACCTGCTCGACCGCATCATCGCGGCGGCGGAGAAATAGCATGCTATGTCCGGCGTGCGTGGCGCAGGCTTTGACGTCGTCAATGATTATCGCCGGGTCGACCGGCGGCGCGGCGGCGATGGTGATCAACAAAATCCGTTCAAAGAAGAAGGAGAAAAAAGATGTCGTACGTCGTGACGCATGAGGAGTGGGTGGAGACTCGCAAGGCGTTTCTCCAGAAGGAAAAGGAGTTCACTAAGCTGCGCGACGAGTTGAGCCGCCAGCGCCGCGAGCTGCCTTGGGAAGCGGTGGAAAAATCGTACGTCTTCGACGGCGCAGGAGGGCGGCGGACGCTGGCCGAGCTGTTCGACGGGCGCAGCCAGTTGATGATCTACCACTTCATGCTGGGGCCGGGATGGACGGAGGGGTGCCGGAGCTGCTCGTTTCTGGCGGATCATTTTGACGGAGCGCAAGTGCATCTGGCGCACCGCGACGTGACGCTTACGGTTGTGTCCCGCGCGCCGTATGAAGAAATCCAGGTGTTCCAGAAGCGGATGGGCTGGCGCTTCCCCTGGGTGTCGTCGTTCGGAAGCGATTTCAACTACGATTACCAGGTTTCGTGCACGAAGGAACAGATTGACGCGCATCAGGTTCCGTACAACTACGCGATGCAGGGCGGAGCGCCGGGCACGGAACTGCCGGGGTTAAGCTGCTTCTTCCGCGATCCGTCGGGGCGCGTCTATCACACCTATTCGACGTATGCGCGCGGCCTGGATATTTTGCTCGGTGCGTACAATTTCCTCGACATGGCGCCCAAGGGCCGCGACGAGGAGGGGCTCGCGTTCTCCATGGCGTGGGTGAGGCATCACGACAGGTACGGCGACGGGTACGCAGTGGACCGGAAGGCCGGGTATCAGGCGCCGGCCGTGATCGAAAAGGCCTGCTGCTCCGGGCGGTAAAAGGGCGCGCCGCGGCGATTTCCGTTTCCTGGGCCCTGGGACGCGTTTAAACGCATTTTCCTAAATTTCCGCGGTATAGGGGTGGCGAAGGCTCGTCCGGCGCGCCGATTTTGGCGAGTTTAATACGCAAAAACTGATTCCGCGCGAGTTAGCGGAAAAAGCTCCCAATGCGCAGCCCCGGCGTTAAGCCGGGGGATGTGTGCCCAACAGATGCTTCTTCTCGATCCGGCCCACTAGGTCAGGACTCGCACAACGAAAATCGCCAGGCCCGATGCGATCAAGGTCCATGCTGCGGGGCGTCTCCATGGCAGGAGGCCGCGCGCGGCGAGCGCGAATGCGCCGAAGGCGATCAGTTGCAGCAGGCCCGCGCCCGCGATGTGCAGGGCGGGGAATCCGGCGATGAAAAAACCGTGGGGCAGTCCGAGCGCG
>JBBIVT010000224.1:0-3043 GCA_037439565.1 Acidobacteriota bacterium
TTGTAAAGCGTGCGCTCCAGCACGTCGATGTACTTGGAATCGGCGTGCAGCAGAAACAGGCGATGATTCCAGAAATCGTTGCCGACGGCCGCGCAGGTCTCGTTATACGCGGTCATGTTCGGAAGCTGGTAGTTCTTCCCAAACGCCTCGCCTGCGTTGGTCGCGCCGATGCCGCCCGTGATATAAAGCTTCTTGCCCGCGACATTTTCCCAAATCTTGTCGAGCGCGTGCACATACGCCTCATCGCCCGTAAGCGCGGCCACATCGGCCATGCCCGAGTACATGTAAGTCGCACGAACCGCATGGCCGACGGCCTCAGTCTGATCGACCACGCGAATATGGGACTGGTTGTACTCGCGGCCGGAGCCCGGCATGCCGTCCGGCCCTCGCGAATCGAGCAGGAATTTCGCCAGCGCCAGATAGTGCTGGTTCCCGGTGGTGAGATACATCTTCGCCAGGCCGATTTCGGCGACTTGATGCCCCGGCCAGATGGTCATTTTCCCGGGCCCGAAGGTGCGGTCGAGCAGATCGGCGGAGCGGATGGCGACATCGAGCAGCGTGCGCTTGCCCGTGGCCTGATAATGCGCCATCGCCGCCTCATAAAGATGGCCGAGGTTGTACAGCTCATGGCTCAGTTCGCGGTCCAGCATCCAACGCTCTGGACCGGCCCACGGGTGAGGATGGAAAGGATCGATGGTGCGCGCGGTATAGAGGTAGCCGTCGGGTTCTTGCGCCGCCGCGATACGCGCGATGAGGCGGTCGAGAAACGCGTCGAGTTGCGGATCGGGGTGGGAGAGCAGCGCGTAGGACGCGCCCTCGATGACTTTGAAGACGTCGCTATCGTCGTACGGATTGTTGGGGATTTTCTTGCTGACGTTCGCGTCGCCCCGCAGCACCGCCGCGGCACGGTCGAAATTATCGAAATCGCCGGTTTTGTCGAGCTGCGCGAAGGCGGAAGGAATCGTCGCCGTGCGGTTGATCTCAATGCGCGGCGCCCAGAAATCGTCGTCAAAATGAACTGCCGTGAACGGGACCGGCTTCACCGGGTAACTGGCGTTCTGGGCCAGCGCCAGCGACGCGGTGAAAAACAACAAGCGCATGAGAGGAGTTTATCCGATCCTTGCCTTAGCTGTTCACGCCCGAAGCCAAAAACCCTCCATCCACCACGATGCACTGCCCCGTGATGAAACTGGCCGCATCGGAGGCCAGCAGCACCGCCGCGCCATTCAACTCGCCCGTCTGCCCGAAGCGCTTCATCGGCGTGCGCAGCAGCAATTCCCTTCCGCGATCGGTGGAGTCGAGCAGGTTCTTATTCAGATCCGTGCGAAACACGCCAGGCGCAATGGCGTTGACGTTGATGCCTTCCGCCGACCATTCCACCGCCAGGCTCCGCGTCAGCGCCAGCAGCGCCGACTTCGACGCCGCGTACGCCGCCACCTCGCGCAAACTGACATAAGAGTTGAGCGACACGATATTAATGATGCGGCCATGGCCGGAGGCCTTCAAAGGCTCGTAGAACGCCTGGCAGGCGCGCAGTGCGCCCGTGACGTTCACGTTGAACGTTTCGTCCCACTCCGCTTCCGGAAACGTAGCCGTTGGCTTGCGGCCGATTTTGCCCGCGGCATTCAATAAAATGTCCACGCGCCCGAAATGCTTCACCACGGCGTCGCGCAGCGCGTCCACCGAGGCGCGATCCAGCACATCCACCGCGGCCGCCAGAGACTTTCGGCCCTTCGCCTCAATCTCCGCTGCCACTTCGCGCACCAGATTTTCGCGGCGGCCGGTGGCCACCACGTCCGCGCCCGCCTCCGCCAATCCCAGCGCCAGCGTCCGCCCGATTCCCGACGTGCCCCCGATCACCACGGCGACCCGTCCCAATAAATCTAAACTCTTCAGCATAAATTCCTACTGTATCCTGAAAGGTTATGTCGATTCTTCTTCCCAAATATACCTTCGGCGTGGGCGACCGCTTCGCCCATCAAGCCGAGGCGCAATTGCGCGCCTGCATGATGGCGGCCGAGCGAGGCGTGGACGTAATTCCCGTCTGGAACAAATCCAACCGCGAGCATACGATCATCGGCTCCAGGCCCGGCAGCGTTCGCAAGGCCGCCGATCGTGCCGTGGACAAATTGGGCTGGCGCAAGCCCTATTTCTGCGACGCCGACCACATCAACTTCGACACCGTGGACGGCTTCCTCGGCGCCTGCGATTTTTACACCATCGACGTGGCGGACTGGATCGGCAAGACGGTGGACGCGTCGGCGTTCGTGGCGAAACATCCGGAGCTGATCGGAGAACTGAAGATCCCGGGCGTTGAGCAGCACCTTCACACGACGAAGGATTTCGTCGCGAAAACAGCAGGAAAATATCTGGCCGCGGTGACCGAAGCCGGCCGGATCTATCGCAAGATCGAGGCGGCCAAGGGCAAGGGAACATTCGTCACCGAAGTCTCAATGGACGAGACGGACGCTCCGCAGACGCCCGCGGAACTGCTGATCATTCTCGTCGCCATCGCCGGCGAAGGCATCCCGATTCAGACCATCGCTCCGAAATTCACCGGCCGCTTTAACAAGGGCGTGGATTACGTCGGCGACGTGGCCCAGTTCACGACGGAATTTTCAGATGACATCGCCGCCATCGCCTTCGCGGTGCAGAATTACGGCCTGCCCGCGACCCTGAAGCTGAGCGTCCATTCCGGCAGCGACAAATTTTCGATCTACGAGCCGATCAAACGCACGCTGCAGAAATTCGGCGCCGGCGTGCATGTGAAAACGGCCGGCACGAACTGGCTGGAAGAGCTGATCGGCCTGGCCGAGGGCGGCGGCGAAGGCTTGGTGATGGCCAAGGAGATTTACGCCGAGGCGTTCGACCATGCCGATGAGTTGTGCAAGCCCTACGCCACGGTGATCGACATCGACCCGAAGAAGCTGCCTTCGCCGGCGGCAGTGAACGCCTGGACGTCGGAGCAATACGTCAACGCGCTGCGTCACGATCAGAAATGTAAGGAGTTCAACCCCAGCCTGCGGCAGTTGCTTCACGTAGG
>JBBIVT010000225.1:0-2958 GCA_037439565.1 Acidobacteriota bacterium
GGCCCAGCCTGCGCAATCCTTCTTCAAGCGGCTCCAATTCGCCGCCGATCCCGATGCGAAAATGATCCGGCATGGCGAAATATTTTCCGGGAACCACGGTGGTTTCGTACTTTGCGCGCAGCAGATCGCACAGCGCATCGACGCTGCCTCTTTTGAGACGCGGGAACACGACCGTGCCGAACGGAGGCTTGTATACCTCCAGATCCTCGCGGCTCTCCAGAAATTTCCAGAGTGCCACTCGGTTCGCATCGAGACGGGCGCGCTGATGTTTTAAGATGTGAGGCAGTTCGCCCAGCGCGATGACGCTGGCCAACTCCGCCATGTGCGCCGGGATGTTGCCGAACACGTCGTTCAGCCGCCACATCCTTTCCGCCAGCGCCGGATCCGCCACGATCCAGCCGCAGCGTAGCCCGCTGAGGCCATAGATTTTCGTTAGGCTGGACGTGACGATAAATTGCTCGCCCAGATGCGCGGCTGAACGCGGCGCCTGCTCGAACGCGGCGTCGAGATAGACTTCGTCCACCAGGACGCGCGGGCCCAGGCTGCCGGCTTCCAGGATTGTTGTCTCGTCCGTCAAGGCGCTGGACGGGTTGTGCAGGTTCGACAACACGATCAGCTTGGTTTCCGGAGTGAGCGCCGCCTTGATGCGATTCACATCGACCGCGAAAGTCCCCTCAGCGCGATGGAACCGCCCGATCTTCGCGCCGATCTGCAGCGCCACGTCGACGATCAGCTCATAGGTGGGATGTTCTATGAGAACCTCGTCGCCCGGCTTCAGCACGCAGGCCATGGCCAGATAGTTCGCCATCGACGTGCCTGTCGCCGCGACGATCCGGTTCGCCGCGACTCCGCAATGTTTCGCCAGCGCGCTCTGCAGCGCCTCAAATCCGTAATAGCTGGGGCCGCTGATTTCCAGATCCTCGATGCTGATGGGCAGATCGCGCAATTTCCAGTGCGCGACGCCGCTGGTGGCCAGGTTATATTTCGCGTGCGAGCGCAACTTCGCCCACGGCATGTACTGAGTGCTCACGATTTTCTCCACAAGAAATAGACTGGCACGCCGGTGGCCAGGATCGCCAGTCCGATGACGCTGTTTGACGGATACCTCGCGATAGTGCTGATGACCACCGCGAAGCTCGATGCGACAAAAAACAGCGTGGTAAAGGGATGGCCGGGCGCGCGAAAGCCCAGGGATTGCGGATCGCGGCGGCGGAAGATCAGCAGCGCGACGCCCGTCATGCCGAAGGAAATGAAATCGACGGAGATGACGTAGTTCAGGATCTGCTCATAGCGGCCGGACAACGCAATCACGATCGCAATCGCTCCTTGCAGGGCGATCGCCACCACTGGCGCGGAAGTTCGCGGGTCCAGCCATGCGACGCTCTTAAAGAACACTCCATCCTTCGCCATGGCGAAGTAGACCCGCGGCGCAGTGAGCATGCCCTGACTCAAAAATCCCAGCGTCGAGATGGCGATGCCCAGGGCGATGAACGACGCGCCGCGTTCGCCGAGGGCCGCGCGCATCACCGTCGAGGCCGGCGTCTTCGTCGCGGCGAGTCCGGCCGCTCCCAGCGCGCGCAGACAGACGAACGTCACGGACATATAAAGGACGATGACGCCGATCACGCCGATGAGGAGAGCGCGCGGCAGGTCGCGCGTGGGATGTTTCATTTCGCCGGTAAGGAAGCTCGACGTCTGCCAGCCTCCGTAGGAAAACAGCACGGGAGTCATCGCGGCGCCGAAGGCCGTCAGCAGGCTGAAGGAAACAGGCTGATCGAGCAGCGCGGCGGGCCGCGGCGCCGGCGCGATGAGAACAAATCCAGCGATGACCAGCGCGGCGATGGCGACGATCTTCAAAATCATGAGCGTGCTCTGCACCGTCGATCCGGCGCGGACGCCGAAGCAGTTGATCACGGTGAGCAGCGCCAGCGCGGCTGCGGCCACGGCTCCCTCGGGAACCGGCGCGCGGGTGATTTCGAGGAAATACCGCGAAAACGTGACGGCCACGGCTGCCATGCCTCCGGTCTGCGTGACCAGAAGCAGCACCCATCCGTAGACGAAAGCGACGGAGGGATGAAACGCCTCGCGCAGATAGGCATACTGGCCGCCGACGTCCGGACGCCTCGCGGCAAGTTCGGCATAGACGAAGGCTCCGGCCAGCGCCACCGCTCCTCCGGCGGCCCAAGCGCCCAGGATCAGGAAGGGCGTGTGCACCTGTTGCGCGACGACATAAGGATTGATGAAAATGCCCGAGCCGACGATGCCGCCCATGACGAGCATCACAGCGTCGAACAGTCCCAGTCGGCGAAGGAGGCCCGGCATCAGTTTATTTAAGCACGCCATACAAGAATAGGACTGAGAATGATCACCGCGCGGGCCTACCATATTCACATGGGTCAGCTCTTTGAGCGGGCGAAGCGCCTTCATTCCGCGCTCGATTCCGCTGGCATTGACTATCGCGTCGGCGGCGGGCTGGCGGTTTCCCTTCAGGTCTCGATGCGCAGGCCGGGGCGCGGGCGGACCACGGAGGATGTGGATATTGCAGTCGACCGTAAGCAATTAGACAAAATCGCGAAGGCGGCGGAGAAGTTTGGCTTCAAGTACCGCCACGTCGCTGGGGTGGACATGCTGGTCGATGGAAGCGCCTCGGGCGAGCACGGCCGTACATATGGTGTTCATCAACGAGAAAGTGCGCGCCGAATACGCGGAATCGGTGCCTGGATTTTCCGAGCCCACCCGCACTGAGGAAGGCATCCTTCTTGCTCCCGTCGCCGGCCTCGTGAAAATGAAGCTGACCAGCTACTGCATGAAGGATCCGCTTCATTTAAAAGACCTCGATTCGGCGCGGCTGGCTGAGGTTCGCGCGGCCCGATAGCTACTTGCTCGCGGCGATTCCGGTGACTGCGTTCCAGACGAACTCCACAAACGGATAAATCGACGACTCCGCCAGCCGTTCGA
>JBBIVT010000226.1:0-2870 GCA_037439565.1 Acidobacteriota bacterium
TGGAAAAGTGCAACGTCTTCGTGAAGTCCGAGGAGGCGTGGGCAGCGGGCAAGGCGTATTACGCGGGCTCGGTGCGCGGCGCGCCCGGCGATGTCCCGCGGAAGGTACTGCGGGCGATCGAGATTCAAACCGGGAAGATTCAGTGGGAGCTGCCGCAGAAGGGACGAGCGGAATCCTGGGGAGGGACGCTGGCGACGTCAACTGGCCTGGTGTTTTTCTGCGAAGACAGCGGCGCATTTATGGCGGTGGATGCAGAAAATGGGCGCGTGCTGTGGAGTTTTCAACTAAACGCCCGGTGGAAAGCGTCGCCCATGACCTACGTGTTCGACCACAAACAGTATTTCGCGGTGGCGGCGGGATCGGATATTGTGGCGTTCGCGATGGGGCAGTAGGCTCCGCGCCTCCCGGCGTGAGATTCTTTCTGATCCACGCAGAGAACAAAGATTCATTCGCCGTGGGATAATCGCGCAAGCATGCGGAATCTTTTGAAAAGAGCCATCGCCCTCACCTCCGCGATGATGTTATTGCGCGGCCAGGCGCCCGCGCCGGGGTTGATCGGATTCAGCGCCCCTGAGGCCAGCGCGGAGTTGGCCCGGGAAAAGCAGTTCGACGCGTCGCTCGACCGGAGCCTGATGCAGCAGTGGCTCCAGAGGCTTTCGGCCAAGCCGCACCACCTGGGGTCGCCCGCCGGAAAGGAGAACGCCGAGTTCATCGCGGCGCAGTTCCGCTCCTGGGGATATGAGACGCAGATCGAGACGTTTTATCCCCTGTTTCCGACGCCGAAAAAGCGCGTTCTTGAGATGACCTCGCCGCGGCGCTTCACGGCCAAGCTGGAGGAGCCGGTGTTGGCGGAAGACAAAACGTCCGGAGTGCGCCAGGATCAGTTGCCGGTGTACAACGCGTACTCGATTGATGGGGATGTGACGGGCCAACTGGTGTACGTCAACTACGGGCTGCCGGCCGACTATGAAAAGCTGGCCGAGCGCGGCGTCGACGTGAAGGGGAAGATCGCAATTGCGCGCTACGGGCAATCCTGGCGCGGCATCAAACCCAAGGTCGCCGCCGAGCACGGGGCCATCGGGTGCCTGATTTACTCCGATCCCAGGGACGACGGCTATTTTCAGGGCGACAGCTATCCGAAAGGCGGCTGGCGGCCGGCCGACGCGGCGCAGCGCGGCAGTGTGCTCGATATGCCGACGTATCCCGGCGATCCATTGACGCCAGGCATAGGCGCGACGAAAGACGCGCCGAGACTGGCGCGCGACAAGGCGGAGACCATCACCAAAATTCCGGTGCTGCCGATTTCCTACGCCGATGCGGCGCCGCTGTTGGAAGCGTTGGGCGGGCCGGTCGCGCCGCCAGAATTTCGCGGCGCTCTTCCGTTGACCTATCATCTGGGCCCCGGCCCGGCGACGGTGCATCTGGCCCTGGAATTCGATTGGAAGCTGACGCCGGCCTATGACGTGATCGCGCGGATGCCGGGCGGCGAGTTAGCCGATGAGTGGATCATCCGGGGCAATCATCACGACGGCTGGGTGTTCGGCGCGTCCGATCCGTTGAGCGGCCTGGTGCCGATGATGGCGGAGGCGAAAGGAGTCGCCGCGCTGGTCAGGGACGGGTGGAAGCCGAAGCGGTCCATTGTCTACACGGTTTGGGATGGCGAGGAGCCGATTTTGCTGGGGTCCACCGAATGGGCCGAGTTTCATGAAAAGGAACTCGATCAGCACGCGGTGGCGTACATCAATTCCGATACCAATGGACGCGGGTTCGTGCAGTTGAACGGATCCCACACGCTGGAGCATTTCGCCAATGAGGCGGCGCGCGACGTGAACGACCCCGCGTACAAGGTTTCCTCGCTGGACCGCTATCGGGCGGCGATGATCGTGTATGGGCCGCCGGAGGAAAAGCGGGCGGCGCGCGAAAGGCGCGACGTGATGCTGGGCGCGCTCGGCAGCGGGTCCGATTTCACGCCGTTCCTGCAGCACCTGGGGATCGCGACGCTCGATATCGCCTTCGGCGGGGAGGACGCGAGCGAAGGCGTATACCATTCCATCTACGATTCCTACGATCACTACACCAAGTTCGACGATCCGGATTTTCAATACGCGGTGGCGTTTTCCGAGCTGGGCGGGCGCGTGACCATGCGGCTGGCCGAGGCCGACACGATTCCGCTCCGCTTCAGCGCATTTGTTCACGCCGTGGAGACGTATTCCGGTGAATTGATCAAACTGACGGATCAGATGCGCGCTGATACGGAGGATCGGGCGCGTTCGGCGGCGGACCGTTCGTTCGAGCTGGCCACGGATCCGAAGGTGCCCTTTGTTGCGCCACCGCCCAAAAGCCCGGTGCCGTATTTGAACTTCGCTCCGTTGCAGAATGCGCTGGCGCGGCTGAAAGCGAGCGCCGCGAAGTTCGACGCGCTGAATACGGCCGCACTGCCGCTCGAAACGCGGAGACAGCTCGACCAGATCCTAATGCGGACCGAACGCTCCCTGCTGCGTCCGGAGGGCCTGCCGCGGCGTCCCTGGTACCGTCATCAGATCTACGCGCCTGGGCTTTACACCGGTTATGGCGTGAAGACGATCCCCGGCGTGCGCGAAGCGATCGAGGAACGGCGCTGGGAGGAGGCAGGCGCACAGATGGAACGGGTCGCCCAGACTCTCGATGCCATGACGCAGCAGATCGATCGTGCGACGGCGGTGGTTTCGGCGGCAAGATGATAGGTTAGTTGCGGTATGAAAAGACGGTCCTTTCTGGGCGGCGTGGCCGCGGCGGGCGTGGCTCTGCGCGAGCCCGTTCACGCGGCGATTCCGAAGATGAAGATCACCCGCGTGCGCGCCTACGCGCCGCCGGATCTGAATCCGCTCTTT
>JBBIVT010000227.1:0-2823 GCA_037439565.1 Acidobacteriota bacterium
GTGGTTACGCCCGCCCCCTCCCCGTCGTCTTTGCAAGGTACACTTGACTCCAATGAAGACCCGACCCGTTACCCTCCTCCTTCTTCTGGGCGTTGCCGCGTTCGCCCAGACCGCGCCGAAAATCACGACGCCCAAGGAATTTCTCGGCTTCAACATCGGCGACGACTACATGGTGGCGAACTACACCCAGCTCGACAAGTACTGGCACAAAATCGCCTCCGAATGCGACCGCTGCAAGCTGGTCGACATCGGGCCCACCGAAGAAGGCCGGCGCCAGTACATGATGATCATCACGTCGCCGGAGAACCTGAAGAAGCTCGACCGGTATAAGGAAATCGCCGGCAAGCTGGCGCACGCCGAGGGCCTGACCGACGAGCAGGCGCACGCGTTGGCCCGCGAGGGGAAAGCCGTGGTCTGGATCGACGGCGGACTGCATGCCACCGAGACGGTCGGCTCGCAGCAGGAAATGGAGATGGTCTACCAGATGGTCACCCGCACCGATCCGGAGACGATGCGGCTCCTCAATGACGTCATTGGCCTCTATACGCTCGCCAATCCGGACGGGCAGGAGCTGGTGGCCAACTGGTACATGCGCGAAAAGGATCCGCTAAAGCGCAGCATGGCGGGCCTGCCCAGGCTGTACGCCAAATACGTCGGCCACGACGACAATCGCGACTTCTACATGTCGAACATGAAGGAAACCACCAACATGAACCGCCAACTGTTCATCGAGTGGTTTCCACAGATCATGTACAACCACCATCAGACCGGACCGGCGGGCGCGGTGATCTTCATGCCTCCGTTCCGCGATCCGTTCAACTATAACTTTGACCCCTTGATTCCCCTGGGGATCGAGATGGTGGGCACCGCGATGCACAGCCGCCTGGTGGCCGAGGGCAAGGGCGGTTCGGCCATGCGCACCGGCGCGAATTACTCCACCTGGTGGAACGGCGGCCTGCGCACCGTCACCTATTTCCACAACATGATCGGCATTTTGACCGAGATCATCGGCGAGCCGACGCCCATGCGCATTCCGCTGGTGGCCGACAAGCAGCTTCCCAAGGGCGATTGGCCTCTGCCGGTGGTTCCTCAGGAATGGCATTACCGCCAATCGATCGAATACGAAATCACCAACAATCGCGCCATGCTGGACCTGGCGTCGCGATACCGCGAAACGTGGCTCTACAACATTTATCAGATGGGCCGGAACTCCATTGAGAAAGGCAACAAGGATACCTGGACCGTCACGCCGAAGCGCATCGCGGCGCTGGAAGCGGCGGCAGCGGCGATGGCTCCGGCCGGACGCGGTGGACGGGGAGGACGCGGCGGAGCCGAAGCCGCGGCGGGTGGCGATATGGGGCCCATGGGCGGCGGAGGACGCGGACGCGGCGGACTTCCCGCGGAACTGTACGAAAAAGTCCTGCACGATCCGAAGTATCGCGATCCGCGCGGCTACATTATCCCTTCCGATCAGGCCGATTTCGCCAACGCAACGGAGTTTATGAACGCGCTGCTCAAGAACGGCATCACGGTAATGAAGGCCACGGCGGCGTTCAGCGTGAACGGCAAGAATTACCCGTCTGGTTCCTATGTGGTCAAGGCGGCGCAGGCCTTCCGCCCGCATGTGATGGACATGTTTGAGCCTCAGGATCACCCCAACGATTTCGCCTATCCGGGTGGTCCGCCGAACCGGCCCTACGACATCACTGGCTGGACGCTGGCCCTGCAAATGGGCGTGACGTTCGACCGCATTTACGACGGTTTTGACGGTCCATTCGCCAAGGTGAGCGGCCTGCTGCCTCCTCCGCCGGCGCAGGTTTCCGGTTCGGGAGCGAAGGCGGCGGGCTACCTGGTGAGCCACAAGGTGAACAACTCCTTCATGCTGATCAACCGGCTGCTGGCCGCCAATTGCGACGTGTACTGGCTGAAGAAAGACGTTCTGTTGAACGGCAACAGCCTGGGCACGGGCACGATCTGGGTGCCGGCGTCGGCCAATGCGCTGCCTGTTTTACAGAAAGCCGCGAAAGAGATCGGCGTGTCATCCTACGCGCTGGCCGAGGCTCCCAAGGGCGAGGCGATGAAGTTGAAGCCGATCCGCATCGGCCTGTACGATTCCTACGGCGGCGGCATGCCTTCGGGCTGGACGCGCTGGCTGTTCGAAAACTACGAGTTCCCGTTCCAGGTGGTGTATCCGGCCATGCTCGACGCGGGCGATTTGAAGAGCAAATTCGACGTGATCGTGTTCACCGACGGCGCCATCCGGCGCGGCAACGCGGGCGGACGCGGCGGCGGCGGTTTCGGCGGCAACATTAATCCGGAAGACGTGCCGGCGGAGTACAAGGAGCGCATCGGCCGCATCTCCGACGACAAAACAATTCCGGCGCTGAAGAAATTCGTCGAATCCGGCGGGTCGATCGTGACCATCGGCAGTTCCACCAGCGTGGCCGAGGTGTTCGGGATTCCGGTGAAGAACTACCTCACCGAAAAGGGCGCGGACGGCAAGGATCATCCGCTGCCGGGCGAAAAATTCTACATCCCCGGCTCGCTGCTGCGGACGAATATCGATAACACCAATCCCCTGGCGTACGGCATGGAAAAGCAGGTGGACGTGTTCTACGACAATAGCCCGGTGTTCCGCCTGGAACCGACGGCGGAGAAGAATACCAACCCGGTGGCCTGGTTCGAGGGCTCGGATGTTCTCGCCAGCGGCTGGGCCTGGGGTCAGCAGTATCTGGATGGCGGCACGGCGGTGGCCGAAGCGTCGGTAGGCGAAGGGAAAGTGGTGCTGCTGGGGCCGGAAGTGAATTTCCGCGATCAGCCGCA
>JBBIVT010000228.1:0-2753 GCA_037439565.1 Acidobacteriota bacterium
ACGCAAGAAATGGTTCGGGCATTAGCCGCTCAACTGCGCGAACACTTCGCCGGCTCGAACGTCGAATGCCCTCGCGCCCAACTGCGTCGCCACCCGGGTATCGAGGACAACATAGCCGAATCCCGTTTTCTCAAGAACGTCGCGTCGTCGTCCGGCGACCGCCAGGCCCCCGCCGATGCCGGAGCCTCCGCCGGTAATCAAAATGGTGTTTCCCGTCGTGTGCATGTACACAGATTACCCTTGCCGGACGTCTATCATTCCTAAAAGGAGGTGACGCATGCTGTTTGCTCTCTTGCTGGCGTTCCAAGCTCCCGTACAGGTGCAGAACCGCCGCGTCCAGGGGCAGGTTCTCAGCCTCGCTGGCGCGCCGCTCAAAAAGGCCAACATCCGGTTGCAGGCGATGATGCAATCCGGCCAAGCCCAGACTCCCACCAGCTATACCGCCGCCAGTGACGCCGAGGGAAAATTCCTCTTTGAGGACGTCACGCCGGGAAAATATTACCTTTCCGCGCAGCGCACCGGCTACGTCAACCAGCAGTACGGCGCGAAGTCTTCGGGAACGGCGGGAACCCCGCTGACGCTCGACGCCGGACAGGAGATGAAGGATCTGGTCTTCAAGTTAATTCCGCAGGGCATGATTTTCGGCCGCGTGGTGGATGAAGACGGCGAGCCTCTGCCGAATTATTCCGTTCAGGCATTGCGATGGACGTTTCTGAATGGCAAGAAGCAACTCCAGGGGGCAGGCTTCAGCAGCTCCCAAGCCGACGGCACGTTCGTCCTGGGAGGCCTCCGCGCCGGCCGCTATTACCTCAGCGCGGACAGCCGCGCGAACAACTTCACCAACGGAGTGGAAAAGTCAGGAAGCAGAAAACCCGAGGAATCGTATCTCAAGACGTATTTCCCGAATGCGCTGGACTCAACCTCCGCCGCGCTGATCGATGTGGCGGAAGGCTCGGAGGTCCGGGGCGTCGAGATCCATGTGCGCCGCGGCCGCGTCTATGAAATTCGAGGCCGGATCGATAGTGGCCCTTCCGCGCCGAGGTACGCCCAACTGATGTTGTTCCCGAAGAGTACCCCGGGCAGCTCATTCGCCGACCAGAGGCAGACGCAAGTTCAGGGGAAGGAAGGATTGTTTCAATTCAAGAACGTGCCGCCCGGGGAGTACGTTCTGCAAAGCCAATTCTCCCAGTTGGAGACCAAGGACCCGACGGGCGAGTTCACCAAAGCTGTTCCGCTGGTCGCGCGGCTGGAAGTCACCGTGGCCGATCAGAATGTCGAAAATCTCGTCGTGCCGTTGGTGCCCGGCCCGGAAATCAAGGGCTCCTTCAAAACGGAGGGAGTGGATCCCGCCTCGCAGACTCCGGGCGCGAAGACGCCTCCTTCCGTGCAATTGCGCAGCACGGATACGTCGGTGAACAGCGGCTTCGCCGGCAGTTCCGAGGTCAACGAAGACGGTACATTTCACCTGCGGAGCGTGCTCCCGGGCGTGGTTCGGGTCCACCTCTTCAATTTGCCAGAGAACACCTATGTGAAGGCGATCATTTTCGGCGGGCAGGACGTCAACGGTAAGGATCTCGACCTGAGCAACTCCAGCGGAGGCGAGATGCAGATCGTGGTTTCGCCCAACGGCGCGGAAGTGACCGGCGCGGTGCGCGACGCCGATGGCAAGGCCGTCCCCAGCGCGGTGGTGCAGGTCTGCGACAAGAGCGGCGAGGTGTCCAAAACGGCTAATACCGATCAGAACGGGGCCTTCGATCTGAAGGGCCTCGCGCCCGGCGAATATAGAGTGTTCGCCTGGGAGGACCGCGGCGATGGCATCGTCGCCGATCCGGATTTTCGGAAGGCGTTCGAGAGCAAGGCGACGGTGGTAAAGCTCAGCGAAAAATCGCATGAGAACATCGAGCCGCTGATGATCGCCAAAGCCGCGATGGACGTCGAGGCGGCCAAGATTCAGTGATGACGGAGACTCACTGTGTCCCCTTCGAGCCGATGCGCTTACCGCGGCACCCAGGCCATCCCGTCGGGATTTTTCCCGGCGTCAAACTTCCCGGTATTGGTGAGCGACTTCAAATCGATCGTCACCACATAACTATCCGGCGTACAGGCGACGAAGGCTCGTGAGCCATCGGGCTGAATTTCGATCCCCGCCGCGCCGTGCCCGATGGGAATGCGCTTCACAAGTTTGCGCGTGGCAACGTCGAACACCGCCAGATCCCCGTTGTTGAGCATCGAAACCAGCGCCAGTTTGCCGTCCGGCGTGATCTTCAGGCGATTGGCGCTCTTCACATCCGCACTCAGTGTTGCCGTTACTTTCTTCGCGGTCAGGTCGAGGATGGAAATTGTCCCGTCGCCGGCGTTGGCGGCCCACAGTTCCTTGCCTCCCGGCGCGACGTCGAAACCTTCCGCGCCGGGGCCGACGGCGACGTTCGTCTCATTCCAATCGACGCCGCCACGCCCGCCAGCGGTCTTGTCGATAATCGTCATCGTCGCCGAACTGACATTCGATGTGATCAGCCGCTTGGAGTCATCGAACGTGTACACCATATGCGTTCTACCCTGCCCCGTGCCGATCACCGTGTCAACCTTATTTGTCGCCGGGTCGTAACTGCCCACGATCTTCGCGCCCTCGGCGGTGAACCACAGCTTGCCGCCCACGAACATCAATCCATGCGGCCCGCGCAGCGCGCCGAGATCGATAGTTCCCGTTGTCCTGTGCGCAATCAGATCGACCACGGTGATGGTGTTGTACGCGC
>JBBIVT010000229.1:0-2740 GCA_037439565.1 Acidobacteriota bacterium
AGGCTGGGACAACATCGATATCTTCGGATGGCTCGGCTATCCGATGCAGATCAAAATCGATTTTCTCTGCCGCGACTCCATCCTGGCGGCTCCCATCGTGCTGGATCTGGTGCTGTTCCTCGATCTGGCGCAGCGCTCCGGCATGCGGGGCATTCAGGAATGGCTCTCGTTCTATTTCAAGGCCCCGATGCACGCCCCGGGTCTTTATCCCGAGCACGACATCTTCATCCAGCTGATGAAACTCAAAAACACTCTCCGCTGGATGCGCGGCGAAGACTTGATCACCCACTTGGGACAGGAGTATTACGACTAATCCTGTTGTCGGCTCGCGCATGAATTGCCTTGTTATTGGTGGAACCCGGTTCATCGGCCGGCTGCTGGTGGCGGATCTGCTCAAAGCAGACCATTCCGTCACCGTGCTGCATCGCCGTCCGCGTCACGACCTGGGCCGCCGCGTAAAAAACATCGTGGCCGACCGCAACGACGGCCAGGCGATGAAAGCCGCGCTCGCCGGCAAGAAGTTCGACGTGGTGTTCGACAACGTCTACGACTGGGAGCGCGGAACCACCGCCGGACACGTGGAGGCGAGCGTCCGCGCGCTGGCCGGATCCAGCATCCATCGCTACGTGTTTATGTCGAGCGTCGCCGCCTATGGCGACGGCCTGAATCATCATGAAGGCGACGCGCTTGCGCCGGACGACGCGCCCGAACTCTACACGCGCAATAAAGCGATGAGCGAGCGCGCCCTGTTCCGTCTGCATCAGCGCATCGGTTTGCCGGTGGTGACGCTTCGTCCGCCGTTTATTTACGGCCCAGGCAACAATCTTTATCGCGAGGCGTTTTTCTGGGACCGCCTGCGCGCCAACCGCCCGATTATTCTTCCCGGCGACGGCCGCCGCCTGGCGCAGTTCATCTACGTGAAGGATCTGGTGCGGGTGTGCCTCAAGGTGATGGACGAGCCCGCCGCCATCGGCCATGCCTTCAACGTGGCCAACGCGCGTCCGCTATCGCAGGCCGAAGTGGTGGAGGCCTTTGCCAAGGTTTGCAGGAAACCGGTGAAGTTCGTCCGCATCCCGCGCGAATATATTCTGCGCGCCGGAGGCCATCCCATGGGCCCGAAGCTGTACTTCGGCAACTACATCGATGTTCCGCCGATCACGCAGGTCACCGCGAAGGCGCAGCGCGTGCTGAAATTCAAGCCGGCCGATTTCAGCGCCGGCCTGAAGGAAACCTACAAGTGGTACTTGCGCCACAACCTGTTCCCGAAGCCCGATTACGGCTTCGAAGACCAGTTGCTCGCCACCGCGCCGGTGTTGGTGCCAGCGAAAGCATAGATCTTTCGCTTGGCCTCCGCCGGTTTATACTCATACTCTATGACCCGAGCCTGGCTGTCTCTCCTCGCCTGCCCTTTTTTTTCACAAACCGCTTTTTCTCAAACCATCGATTGGCCGGCGCAGAAAACGGAAATCCTGAAAATCTACCGCGGCCTCATCCAGATCGACACGCGCGCCGGCAACGAGACCAAGGCCGTGGATTATATCCGGGGCATCCTCGAATCGGCCGGCATCCCTACGAAGACCTTCGCCATGGACCCCGCGCGCGCCAATCTCGTCGCGCGGATCAAAGGCAGCGGAGCGAAAAAACCTCTACTGATCCTGGCCCATACGGACGTGGTGGGCGTGCAGAAGGAAAAGTGGCCGGTGGATCCGTTCGGCGCGATCCTCAAGGACGGCTACGTCTGGGGCCGAGGCTCAGTGGACGATAAGCCCGTTCTGGCCGCCAACATCATGGTGATGCTGCTGCTGAAGCGCAACCAGGCCAAGCTCGACCGCGACGTGATTTTCATGGCCGAATCGGGCGAGGAGGCGGACACCGTCGGCGTCGGCATCAACTTCATGATGAAGAATCACTATGACGAAATCGACGCCGAATATTCGCTCACCGAGGGCGGCGGCGCGACCATAGTCGACGGCAAGGTGACGACGATGAACATCGGCACGGCGGAGAAAGTGCCCGCGCGCGTGCGTCTGGTGGCCACCGGCACGTCGGGCCACGGCTCCGTGCCGCGCCCGGACAATGCTCTGATTCACCTGGGCGCTGCGGTGGAAAAGGTGGGCCGGTGGCAGACGCCGATGCGCCTGAACGACACAACGAGAACGTATTTCGAAAAGCTCGCGACCATCAGCACGCCCGAGAAAGCGGCCCGCTACAACGCGCTGCTGAATCCGCAAACCGCCGATGCCGCGCAGGCGTACCTCGCCGCCAATGAGCCGCAGGCGTATTCGATGCTGCGTACCTCCGTTGTGCCGACCATGCTCAAAGCGGGCGTCGGCGCGAACGTGATCCCCTCGGAAGCCGAGGCGACCCTCGATATCCGCGCGCTGCCCGACGAAAAGATCGACCAGTTCTACGCCATGATGGCGCAAGTAATCAACGATCCCCAGGTGAAGATCGAGCGGCTGCCTGCCACCCGTCCTCCATCGCCCGCCACGCGGCTCGATACGGAAATGTACCGCGTGCTCGAACAGGTGTCGAAGCGCATGTACCCCGGCGTCACCGTGCTGCCGAGCATGTCCACCGGCGCGAGCGATAAAGCCCAACTCCGCGCCAGGGGCCAGCAGTCGTATGGTATCGGCCCCGCCGCCACGCGCGACAATATGACGAACTACGGCGCCCACAGCGACGTCGAACGGCTGGCGGAGTCGTCGATTTATCCGTTTGTGGAGTTCGTCTGGAACGC
>JBBIVT010000230.1:0-2726 GCA_037439565.1 Acidobacteriota bacterium
TCCGTCGGTCATTCTCGACTACGCCAGCCGGACGGTGTTCAAGTAACTCCCAAGTTGCGCGAGCTTCAGCTTGCAGCATCGGCTTCAGCCGATGTTGGGCGCTACCGCCGGCTGAAGCCGACGCGGCAGAAAAAAGTCCGCGCCACATGCGCGATAACCTGCCCACGAAGAGTTACTGCCTCTTCAGCGTCACCGTGAACGAGTCCTTTTCGTCCACCACCTGATAGCCCGCCGGAGGCAGAAACAGCGCCGCATCCGGCTCCGCGCGGCTGATGTTGATGAGCTTCGTGGTCGATTCGCCCATGAGTGCGTCGGAGCGGGTCGTGAGCACGTACGTCCCCAGCTCATTTGAATACCACGTCTCGTGTGTAGTCACCAGAGGCCGGTCGTTGCCCATCGTGCCTACCGGAGACGTCGTCGTCAAACGAATTCCCCGGGCGATCACGCCTTCGATGTTTTTTTCGCCCAGTTGTTCGCGTGAGCTCTGAGTATCGTTTGCGACCGGCTGTTTAACCGCCGCCGTCTGTGGCTTGCGTTCGGCGGGCCTGGCGATTGTAGACCGGTAAGCCACCTTATTTACATCGTCGATTGCGTACACGTAGCCGCCCACTGGATCGTTGATCTGCACCAGCACGAAGGCTCCCTTTTCCTGCTGAAAACCGAAATTCATCGTGCGCTCGGACCGCGTGCGCCCCTGTGAATCGCGCCAGAGTGTTTCGATTCTCGGCGGCTGCGTGATGTGCGTGCCGTCCGCAAGCGTCCGCACGTCTTCGGAAACCTGCTCGCCCGAATACGGAGCGCCCTTGATGGCCCCGCCGCGGTACATCGGTGATCCCAGCGTCACCTTCATAATGTCGCCGTCCATCTCCGTGCGCATTGACGTGAATTGTCCGAACGCCGCCGGAATAACCAGCGAAGTTAAAACGCAAATGCGAGAGAAGGTCCAGCTCATACCTGGGATTCTACTACGCCATCACGCTCAACGCGGCCTGCGTTATCTGATACTCTGCCTGGGCCACCTTTACATCCAGCGCGAAGCTGTTCCGCGCCATCATTAACGAAACTGCTTCCGCGCTCAAGTCCACACTGTCGCTCGTTGGTTTTGCCAAACGCGAGGCCACCTGGTTTACGGTGCTTTCCGCCCGTATCATACCCGCTAAGGGAGCGCTAAAGTCGATCATGCCTTCGCATATCGGCGAACTCCTGAATTGTGTGAACCGCCCTTCGGGTGGATCTGTCCTGCCGGCGTCCCCCCGCTGTGATAGCCTGAGGACGGCAGGCACGGCATGAGGGAAGAGACGCAGAACCCGCAGATCAACTCGGCCAAAATCCCGATTGGCGGGAACCTCATCGGCGCGATTGTGGCCGCCGGCAGCATGGGGATCTTTCTGATCGGCCTTCCCGTCCTCTGGTACGCCTTCCCCGCCGCGCTCGCGGTGGGATGCGGCGTCGCGGCGGCGTTCCATTTCATCCGGCACAAGCCCTCCGGAGCGCCCTGGATTCCCCGGTAAAGGAGCGGTTGCCGCGGGCCCGCCGAATGTATTATTATTCAGAGTGCTGAATAAGTATTCACATGGCTGCTCCGATGGAAATTCCCGCTCTGTCCGCTAAACATCTCCGTTCGGACCTCGACCTGAGTCCCGAAGCCTTGCGGGCCGTGCTCGATCTGGCGCATGAGGTGAAGCGCACTCCAGGACGGTTCTCAAAGTCGCTGGCGGGACGCTATCTCACGCTGTTATTTGAAAAGCCTTCGCTGCGCACGCGGCTGACGTTCGAGTTGGCGATGAAGCAACTCGGCGGCGACGCGGTGGCGAGCATCGGGCCCATCGCCGAGCGTGAGCCCGTCAAAGACGTCGCGCGCAACCTGGACCGCTGGACCCACGGCATCGTGGCCCGCGTGTTTTCGCACCGCACGATTGAGGAACTCGCCGCCTGGTCCAAGGTTCCGGTGATCAACGCGCTGAGCGATTTATACCATCCGTGCCAGGCGTTGGCCGATGTCCAGACGCTGGAGGAGCGCTTCGGTAAATTGGACGGCCGGAAGCTGGCGTATGTAGGCGACGGCAATAACGTGGCGCACTCGCTGATGCTGACGGCTGGACGCCTCGGCATGGAAGTCGCGGTGGCCGCGCCCGAAGGGTATCAGCCGAGCCTGGCGGTGGTCGAGGAAGCCTCGAAGTTCACCACGGTGACGATCACGCGCGATCCTCATGAGGCGGTGGAGGGAGCGCATGCGGTTTACGCCGACGTGTGGGCCAGCATGGGTCAGGAAAAAGAAGCGGCGGAGCGGGCGCGCATTTTCGCTCCGTATCAGGTGAACGAGGAGTTGTTTGCGCGGGCGCGGCCCGAGGCGATTTTCCTGCATTGCCTGCCGGCCAAGCGCGGGCAGGAAGTCACGGACGCGGTGATGGAATCGCCGCGTTCGGCCATTTTCGACGAAGCGGAGAACCGTCTGCATGCGCAGAAGGCTCTGCTACTGATGCTATTGAAATCATAAAAGGTGAAAACATGAGCAAACCCAAAAAAGTAGCGCTCGCCTATTCGGGCGGGCTGGACACGTCCATCATCATACCGTGGCTGAAGGAAAACTACGGCTGCGAAGTGGTCGCCGTATGCGGAGACATCGGCCAGGGCGGCGACGAGTTGACCGGCCTGGAAGAAAAGGCCCGCAAAACGGGCGCGTCGGAAGTGCACGTGGCCGATATGCGCGAGGAGTTCGTTTCCGA
>JBBIVT010000231.1:0-2721 GCA_037439565.1 Acidobacteriota bacterium
CTGACGGAGAGTGTTCTGCTCTCCGCCATCGCGGGCGTGCTCGGCTGGTGTCTGGCCCAAGTGGCGGCGCCGGTTCTTGTGGCGATGCTCTCCGAGCCGAGGAATCCGCTTCGTCTGGCGCTCTCCATGGATACGCGCGTTCTGCTATTTTCGACCGTTGTTTCCATGGCTGCCGCGATGTTTTTCGGGCTTCTGCCCGCCTGGCAGGCGTCCGGCGCGCAGCCGATGCGCGAGCTGCACGGTCTCCGCGGGCAGGCGGGAAAGCTGCGCCTTGGACGCGTCTTCGTCGGCATTCAGGTGGCCTTTGCCTTTGTGCTGGTGATCGCCGGCGCGGCATTTCTGTTCAGTCTTGGCAATCTTTTGCGGGTAAACACCGGCTTCGATCCCCACAACGTAGCGGTCATCTCCGTGAGCACGGAGTTGAGCGGGAAACCGGAGCCGACCGTGTTTCTCGACGAACTGCAGCGCCACATCGAGTCTCAACCCGGCGTACAAGGCGTGGCTATTTCAGAATGGGCGCTCTTCATTGGGAATCGCGCGACCAACCAGGTAATTCTTCCCGGCCAGCCTGCTCCGGACCGCGAGGAGTACACTCTCACCGTCTCGCCGCGCTACTTCTCGACCATGCGCATTCCGCTGCTGGCCGGCCGCGAGTTCGAACCGCGCGACCGCGACGAGCACGGCAGGGCGCCTCGCCCGGCCATCGTGAATGAGGCGCTGGCGCGGAGATATTTCGGCGGCGCGAATCCGGTTGGCAGGATATTTCAAACGCCGGACGACGGCAAACTGGACGACCACGTGATCGTGGGCCTGGTCGGGAACTCCGCATATTATTCGTTGCGGGAGGGCGCGCAGCCGACGTTCTACCGCGTCGAGAGAGGCACGGACTATGTGGTGTTGTACGTCCGTTCCACACTGGACCTGAGCTCGGTTGTCTCAATCGTCGAGCGCGAGACACAAGCAGTGGGCCACGGCGCGCGAGTCCGCGATATCTCCACGCTCGACACGCTGATCGGCAACACGCTGCTGCGGGAAAAACTCCTGGCCGGCATCGGAGGGGTGTTCGCGTTCCTCGGCCTGCTTCTCGCCGCCATCGGATTGTTCGGCTTGTTGAACTACTCCGTGACTCGCCGCACGAAGGAGATCGGAATTCGGGCGGCGTTAGGCGCGCGTGCTCCGTCCCTCGTCTTCCTGGTCCTGAAAGACCTGTTCGGCATGATCGCCGGAGGCCTTGCCGCTGGCCTCGCGGCCTCGCTTGCGCTGATGACGTTCGTCCGCTCGCTGCTGTTCGGTATCCGGGCGGTCGACCCGATGGTGATGACCACGGCCGCTGCGATCTTCCTTGCCGCCGCCGCGATCGCCGGAGGATTGCCGGCCCGCCACGCCGCCACCATCGACCCCATGTCCGCGCTGCGGCATGAGTGAACCAAACATGGCAGCCGCCACAGATCTCAGTGGCCGAGGATCTCATCGCCCATTGAGGCGATCGTCCTTCAATCCTCTGCGTCGGGATTCCATCCCAGGACGATTACGTTGCGATGGGTGTCTCTAATATCCGGGTCATCGAGCGACGAAGCAAGGGCGTCCAACCCCGGCTTCGAGGTTCCTCTATCGGCTCTGTTCGGCGGACTGGTTCAAGAAGCGCGAGACCACGCTCCATAGATGCACCGGCTCCACTGGCTTCGACAGGAACGCCTGCATGCCATGTTTCAGGCACCGCTCGCGTAGTTCGTCGGAAGAATCGGCGGTTAGTGCCAGAATCGGCACGGCGTCGTAGCCCGGAATCTTGCGCATTTCGGCCATGGTTTCCAGGCCGTTCATGCCCGGCATCTGCAGATCCATGAGCACCAGGTCGTAGCGGCGTTGCGTAGCGGCGGCCAACGCAGCAAGGCCCGAAGCGACTCCGTCCACCGCCAGGTGACGGCGCTCGAGTGCGCGTTTCAAAATCGTTAATCCCACGGCGTTGTCCTCGACGGCCAGCACCGCGGGACCGCTCGCCCCGCGTGAGACGGCCACCGGCGCCTCACTCTCGGCAACACGCAAGGGGATGCACAGCGTGAACGTCGACCCTTCCCCCGGTTTGCTGGAGACGCTGATCTCGCCTTTCATCAGTGCTGACAGTTTTTTCGCCAGAGCCAGACCCAGACCGAGACCCGGATAACTCCGCGATAGTCCCGAATCCACCTGGCGGAATGACTCGAAAATCTTCTCCAGTTGATCGGCTGGGATGCCGATGCCGGTGTCCTGCACCTCGATCCGCAGCATGCCCGGCGCTTCCGGGGCGCGCAGCACCCGCAGTTCCACACCTCCCTGAGGCGTGAACTTGATCGCGTTGGCAAGGAAATGGCTTAACAACTGCCTGAGGCGCGGAGCGTCGCCGACCATCGTCTCCGGAAGACCCGCGCCGTACCAGGCTCGAATGCTCAAGCCTTTCGCCTCGGCCTTCAGAGTTTGGTGCGCCAGCGTCGATTCGATCATATCCCGCAGGCGGAATTCGCTTTCATCCAGCGAAAAGTTTCCCGCTTGAAGCGCCGAATATTCGAGCGTCGCGTTCAGGATCTCAAAGAGGCTCTCGGCGCATAATCGGGTGGCCGCGACGTATTCCTTCTGCTCATCATCGAGATTGGTTTCGAGCAGCAGGTCCGTCATTCCCAGGATGCCGCTGAGCGGAGTGCGGATCTCATGATTCAAGCTAAGGAGAAACGTGCCCTTGAGCCGCTC
>JBBIVT010000232.1:0-2632 GCA_037439565.1 Acidobacteriota bacterium
CTGAATCGAGCACCTCGCATCTTGGGCCAAGAGGACAGAGCGCTGGAGTCCCTTCCGCGAAAAGCGCACGCAGCCGAGTCCTGTTGCGCCTTTTCGAACCCCCGGCGTCACTTCCGCCCGAGCGCCGTCTCAATCCGTGCCAGAAATTCCTCGCCGCCAAACGGACGGCCCGCCCCGCGCGCACCGGGTTCTGTTCCACCTGTCGCAGCGCCAGGATTGGCCGTGCCTGTCCGCTGGCGGTCGCCGTTCTGAACCGCCATGCGTCAGCCTGCGGACACCTGGCGCATCCGCAGGTGGTTTTCCTCAAGCGGGCATGAGAAAAAGCGGCTCTGCCACACACGTCCGCCGCGCCCGCGGCGGTTGGCGGCCGAGTGAAACACGATCTGCCGTGGTCCCCCGGGGACACTCTCGGCCGGAACGCGCTATCATGGCCGGAAGCGTATGAAGCCGTTGCTTGCGATCCTGTCTGCCGTCCTTACTTTAGCGCAAACGCCCGACGCGCCGAGGAAAAAAGTCTACACCCAGGGCCAGCGCAACTTTTGGTCGTTCCGCGCGGTGAAGGATCCGGGCGCCGCTTCCACGGTCGACTCGTTCATCTTCGCCAAGTTGAACGAAAAAGGGCTGAAGCCGGCAAAGCCTGCTTCGAAGCTGACACTGATTCGCCGCGCGACGTTCGATTTGACGGGCATCCCGCCCACCGAGCAGGAAATCGACGCGTTCCTGGCGGACAACTCACCCGACGCGTTCGCCAAGGTCGTTGACCGGCTGCTGGCCTCGCCTCGCTACGGAGAGAAGTGGGGCCGCCACTGGCTGGACGTGGCCCGCTACGCCGATTCGACCGGCGCGGACGAGGATCACCGTTACCCCTACGCCTGGCGCTATCGCGATTACGTGATTGACGCCTTCAACCGTGACCTGCCGTACAACAAGTTCGTGATGGAGCAGATCGCCGGGGACCTAATGCCCGCTCCCGACGGCAAGGAAGTCAATGTGGAGGGGATCATCGCGACGGGGTTCCTGTCCATCGGGCCGCGCCTGATCGCGGAACAAGACAAGCCGAAAATGCTCTACGACTTCATCGACGAGCAGATCGACACAACCACGCGCGGCATCCTGGGCCTGACAGTGGCCTGCGCGCGCTGCCACGACCATAAATTCGACCCCATCGCAACGGCCGATTATTATTCACTGGCGGCGATTTTCGCCAACACGAAATCGTTTTCGCGCATCGGGACCGGAGGCGTGTCCGACATTTATTACGCGCCGCTGGCTCCAGCGGATGTGGTGCTGAAGTGGAATGAGCAGCAGGCCAAACTCGCCAATCAGCGCCGCAGAATCGCCCTGATTCAGGACGAAGAAGCGGAAAAGCGCATGGCGCCGCTGCGGCCTCGCGTGGCGGAATATATGGTGGCCACGCGGCATCCGGAACTGGCCGCTGGCCTGGATCCGGTGGTGCTGAAGCGCTGGACGAAATTTCTGACGCCAGATAAGGACCCCAATCCGCTGCTGATGCGCTGGCACAACGCCACGGCGGCGAATGAGAAGGAGGTCGCCGGGTCCTACCAGAAAGAGTTCGATCAGGAATTCAAGGAATGGACGGCGCGCAAGGAGAAATGGAACCAGTTTCTGAGCGCGGCCACCGACGGCACGGCGCTGCCGGCGCGTCCGCCGTTGAAGGACGGCGACTACATGTTCCTGAGCGCGGTGGCGTTCGATAAGGCCAACGGGCCACTGGCGCTGCCAGACGCGGGAATGGCCAAGCTTTATTCGGAGGAGACCAAGCTCCGGATCGCGTATCTGCGGGCGCATCTTGACGATTGGACGAAGAACGGTCCGCAGGAACCACCCATGGCCAGCGCGGTGACCGAGGGCAAACCGGTGGCGCAGCACGTCCTGGTGCGCGGTAATCCGGCGGCACCGGGCGAGCCGGTGACGCGGCGCTTCCCGACGATTATCGCCGGCGACGATCAGCCGGAGCTGCCACCGGGCAGCGGCCGCCTGCAATTCGCTCAGTGGCTGGCCAGCGACAAGAATCCTCTCACGGCGCGCGTGTTCGTCAATCGCGTCTGGCAATGGCATTTCGGCGAAGGATTAGTCCGCACGCCGAGCAACTGGGGTCTTTTGGGCGAAAAACCGACGCATCCGGAATTGCTGGATTATCTGACCGCGCGGTTCATTGAGGACGGATGGAGCCTGAAAAAGCTGCAACGGCGCATCATGCTGTCGGCCACGTATCAGATGGCGAGCGACATTTCGGCGGAAGCGGCGGAACAGGACCCGGGCAATCGCCTGCTGTCTCATTTCCCGCGGCGGCGTCTGGATGTGGAAGAGATTCGCGACGCCATGATGTTCTTGGACGGGTCCATCGATTGGACCATGGGCGGAACATTGCAGCATGGCACCGGCACGGACGGCGAGAACAGCGCGGGCCGTTTGAGCATCGATCCGGCGACCAGCAAGCGGCGCACGGTGTACCTGCCGCTGCGCCGGTCAAATCTGCCGTCGCTTCTGAACCTTTTTGACTTCGGCGATGCCACCACGACGTGCGAGGGCCGCTCCTTGACCAATACGGCTCCGCAGGCGCTGTTCATGATGAATTCGGCGTTCGTCACCGCGCGCGCGGAGGAGTTGG
>JBBIVT010000233.1:0-2591 GCA_037439565.1 Acidobacteriota bacterium
GGCAGCTTTCCTATCGCTTCGAAACGCCGGTTCCTTTAAAAAAAGGGATGCGCCTCCAATGCTGGGCCGTTTACGACAATTCCCCGAATAATCCCCGCAATCCCGACGCGTCGGTCGATGTGACCTACGGCCAGCAGAGCTGGGAGGAGATGATGGTCGGGTTTTTCGACGTCGCCGTGGACGCCAGCCTCGGGAAGCCGGACTTTTTTGTCCGGTGAGCGGCCCTGTGTGTTACCATTGCGGGACGACATGCGCGATGGACTCCTTGTTGTTAGCCTGATGCTGGCGGCGCGGCTGCTGCCCGCGGGTACAATTACATTCGACCCGACCTTCTCGCAAGGTATTGCGGTTACGTCCACGACCTCTCCCGTTTTCTCGGTGAACGTTTCAACGGGCCAACCGAGTGGCGCCGGCATCACTTATGATCCGGTGACGCAGACGTTTACCAACTTCACCGTCACGTTCCTGGGTGGAACGTATGACTTTTCCGACATCGCTTCGGTGGAGTACTCTCCCACTCCTCTGAGCGGCTGCGGCTGGAACATCACGACGCCGGCGGGTGTTGCCAATGCGTTGGGCAGCCCTACTTCGCTCACCTGCTACGTCGGGTGGCTCGCCGCGCCTGTGTCCAATGTGTTGACCGGTGGCGATAGCTGGGTTCTCTCGATCATTTTCTGCGACACCACGACGGAGACGCAGTGCGCGTCCGCCCAACCTACCTTTAGCGACATTTTTCTCCTGCCCGCGGACGGTCTGTTTGCCCACTCGAGCAGTTCCGCGGTGGCGACCACGGGTGTGGCCTACTCGGGAGGCGTTAGTTTCACTGAAGTAGTCACGCCGGAGGCCTCGCCGGGCTGGCTGGTCGGCGTCGGGCTCGCGATGTTGGGGTGGCGCGGATCACGTCGTTTGATGAAGTGTGACGACCAAGCGTGACGATGAAGCGTGACTAGGCGGCGGCGACGCAAGGAGTCGCGGCGCTCGTATTAAAATGAGAGGCTATGTTACGTCGCCTCTTCCTGCTCTTTTCCTTCGCCGTTGCCACGACGGACATCGCGCGGAGCCAGCCTTTCAAGCCTAATGTGCCGAAGACGTGGGACGACGCTGCGCTCGCCACGCTCGAGATTCCGCTGGTGAACCCCGCCGCCTCCGCCAGCCACGTCACCGCCGCGTATTACTACAAAATCCCGGTGCGGCCGATTTTCAAGATGTACCCGATCTACGCGCCCGGCCATGAGCCCTCAGGCTATATGGAGCGGCTCCGCCAGCAGGACCCGGTGATTCTGTGGGATGACAAGGGTCACGCTCCGGCGCTCGCGACGGAGGCGGACTGGATCAAGGCAGGCGAGATGGCGTTCGATTCTCCAGCGGTTTTCGGTCCTGCAGCAGGGTACACGGTTGAGGACGTGCGCGATCCTGCCTGGTATCGCAAGACGGGTGTGCCGGTGACCAAAGACGGGATCATGCCGTTCTTTTATTACACGATTCGCGAAAAGGGAAAGATCGAGATCGGAGCCTTCGGCTGCAGCACCTGCCATACGCGCGTGACGGCGGACGGCGTACCGGTCAAAGGGGCGCAAGGCAATTTTCCCATCGATCGCACGTTTGCCGACGTTTTCCGCAAAATGCCTCTGGAGGTGGTCAAGAGGATCAGCCGAGGCGATTACGGCGCGCCGTGGCTGAAGCCGGATCCAATGGACGTCTACACCAAAGGAACAAAGAATCTGATGGTGAGTATGGATGCGATTCCGCCAGGGGTCGATGCGCGGTTTGGAACCGGCGTCGATTCGCCGCCGCAAATCCCGGATATCATCGGCGTGAAGGACCGCGCGTATCTGGACCACACGGGGCTCCAGCAACACCGCTCCACCGCAGACCTGATGCGCTACGCCGCCATCAACCAGGGAGAGGATCTGCTTTCGAGCCACGCGGGCTTCATCGGCAGCGGCGGGGCGAAGTTCGACACGCTACCGGACCCAGGCACGCAGAGCCGCTATAGCGATGAGCAACTCTACGCTCTCGGGCTATACGTGTATTCCATGAAGCCTCCCGCGAATCCAAATAAGTTCGATGCGACGGCGGCTCGGGGACAAAAGGTCTTTGAGCGGGAGGGTTGCGCCACCTGTCACACGCCGCCTTTCTACACCAACAATAAGCTGACGCTCGCGAAAGGGTTTACACCGCCGGCGGGGGCGGAGAAGACGTACAACATCCTTCCCATTTCGGTGGGGACCGATCCGGGGCTCGCGCTGAGAACGCGGCGCGGAACCGGATACTACAAGGTTCCATCGCTCAAGGGCGTCTGGTATCGGGGCATGTTCGGGCACAGCGGCTGGTGCGCGACGCTCGAAGACTGGCTCGATCCGAAGCGCACGCGGGAGGATTACGTGCCGACCGGGTTCAACCCGAATCAGGGAAAGCCCTTCGCGGTGAAGGGCCACGCGTTCGGACTGAACCTCTCCGCCGAGGATCGCAAGGCGCTGCTCGCGTTCCTTAGGACGCTGTGACTTTCACCTTCTTGAACACGCGATTGAGCACCGTGATCGCGCGATCCACATCCTGCTCAGTCAAAATGTACGGAGGCAGCATGCGCA
>JBBIVT010000234.1:0-2343 GCA_037439565.1 Acidobacteriota bacterium
CCGCCGCCGGCGAGCGCTCCGATGATCGCGCCGAGCGCTCCTACGGCCGCGGCCGTTTTCGCCGTTCGCGCGCCGCGCGACCCGCTGCCCTTGGTCACGCTGCTGGTGGTCACCGGCACGGTCTTTCCGCGGGATGTGAACCAGATCAGTTCCACGGATAGCTCCGCCTTACCGGTCAGCTTGCCCGACTCCTTTTCCGCAGCCAGCCTGAGGCGCACGTCCGAGCCCTTGGGCGCAATCACTTCGTCGCCCAGACTGATCGGTTCTTCCAGGCTCCCCCGGAACTCGTCGCCGACGTTATTCTTTTCCGAATCAATCTGGTCGATCAGCCGGATGGTGATCTCCGAGCCGGCGGGCAGCACGCGGCTGGGGCCGCTCGCGATCATGGCGCTAAGAACCTTCTCGCTCACGCCCGCCTGCTTGAGTTCGACGATTTTGTCAGCGTCCGGGGTAAACGTCCCGGGCTGCTGGTTGACAAGATTGATGATGAAGCTGTCGCTGAAGCCCGCCTTCACCAATTGGATTACCGCGTCGCCGGTCAAGGGCGCGGCCGGCGGACTCCTGCGGACGGCCGCGGCAATCACGGCCTCGCTTAATCCTGCCCGCTTCATTTCGACGAGCCGCGATGGATCCGTGTCAATCTGGCCCGGCTGATTCTGAAGCAGGTCGAGCAGGAAACCCTGGCTGAACTGCGCTTTGGCGAGCTGAATCAGCGCATAGCTCGTCAGGGGCTCCCGCGGCGGGTTCTTCCTGGCCACGGCGCTAATAATGCGCTCGCTCACGCCGCTATTCTTCAGATCGATCAGCCGGGACGCGTCGCTCGAAAGCCCCGATCCCTGCCGGTCGATCAGGTTGAGAATGAATTCCTCGCTCAAGCCGGACTTCACCAGCTTGGGAATATCGTCGTTGGTGATGGAATCCTGCGCCCAGATCCCGGAACCGCCTAGCAGTACAAACAGAAATGCGGTCTTGAGAACCGCCTTTGCCAGCTTCGCTCCTGCGTGGAACGAAAAGGAATGCAAAAACGAACCCATGATTTCCCCGTCCTCTTCCCATATTTTACACAAGCAAACCTACGCCTTCACCGATGGCAGATACTCCGGCGGCTTGCGCGCGTTCATCGCCTGTTCGAACGCGTAGGCGTAGCGAATCAGCTTGACTTCCGTGCGCGGCGAGCCGAAGAACGACAAGCCGACGGGGAGGCCCTGGACCTGAAACGCGGGTACGGTGATGTGAGGATATCCGGCGATGGCGGCGGGCGAGGACGTATACGCCACCTGGTGGTCGCCCAGGATGTAATCGATGGGCCAGGCGGGCGAATCGGTGGGTGCAACCATTGCGTCCAGTTTGTTGTCGACCATCGCCCGGTCCATGCCGTCGCCCTTCGCGGCGTGGCCCAGCCTCGATTCCAGATCGCGGTACGCTTTCGACGACAAAGGCCCGCGCGCCTCGGCTTTGGTGAACAAGTCCTGCCCGAAGTAAGGCATCTCCCGGGCGCGATTCTTTTCGTTGAAGGCGATCAGATCGGCCAGCGTGAGCATGGCGCCGCCGCGCGCGCCCAGATAGGCATTGAGATCGGCCTTGAACTCGTAGGACATGGCTTCCGATTCCATCTCGGACAGCTTTGAAAAGCCGGGAATGTTCACCGGATCGATCAGCTCCGCGCCCAGCTTGCTTAATACGCCGAGCACCTCCACCATAATCGCGTCCACCTGGTCGTTGAAGCCGAACAGTTGACGCGCCACGCCGATGCGCGCGCCTTTCAGACCGTTCGGATCCAGCGCGCGCCCGTAGGTGGCGCCGGCGAGCGCGCCCAGCAGCAGCGCCGCGTCGGCGACGGTGCGCGCCATCGGTCCCGCCGTATCCTGGCGATGCGAAATGGGTACGATCCCCTGGCCGGGGATCAGGCCGATGGTCGGCTTGATGCCGACGATGCCGCACATCGACGCCGGAGACACCACGCTGCCGTCGGTCTCCGTGCCCACCGCCGCGGCGCACAGGCTGGCCGCGACGGCCGCGCCCGATCCCGAACTCGACCCGGAGGGATTACGGTCCAATACATAAGGATTGCGCGTCTGGCCGCCGCGTCCGCTCCATCCGCTGGTGGAATGGCTGGAGCGGTAATTCGCCCACTCGCTCAAATTCGTTTTACCCAGCAGGATGGCCCCGGCGTCGCGCAGCCGGGTTACCAGCGCGGCGTCCTTCGGCGCGGGCGAGCCCATCAGCGCCAGCGATCCGGCGGTCGTCTGCATCTTGTCGCCGGTGTCGATGTTGTCTTTAATCAGGATGGGGAGGCCGTGCAGAGGTCCACGCGGACCCTTCTGCTTGCGCTCCCGGTCGAGC
>JBBIVT010000235.1:0-2264 GCA_037439565.1 Acidobacteriota bacterium
AAAATCTGGCGTTCTTCACTGAACGTGTCGGTTCGACCCCGACTTCGGCCACCATTTCCTCAATGCGCGGCTGGGAACCTCCGCTTCATCCGCCAGAAGTGCTTTTCGAGCAGATTCCAGGAGATCAGCGCAACGCCAAATGACAGTCCGATGGCGATCGCCAGCCCGATTATCCATGCCAGCGGATCGAGGCTCCGGGGAAGCAGAGCGGATACCCTTTTCGCCCAAATGCCGAAGATCCGGTAAACAGGGACGTGCAGCACATAAATTCCATAGCTGTACTTGCCGAAGGTTCGCAGCAAAGGGCTGCGAAGCACGGTGGCCAGCCATTGGGACGCGCCGGAGCACATGTGGGCGTAGAGAACCCCGGACACGTAGATTAGCGCCAGGGATGTGTAACCAAAGGTCACCATCGGCGCTCCGGCGGCGAAGCCAGGATCTCTACCTGTCCAAAGCACCGCGAGCAAGATAGATCCTCCGGCGCTCGCGATGAGGACGAGGAGATGCGGTTTCCGAAGGAGAGAAAGTATGGCCGGGCTGCGGACCGCGCACGCGGCTAGCGATCCGAGCGCCAGCGGTTCGACGCGGAAGGGCGTCAATTTGTAGATGAACCAGAATGCCCAGAATCCCGTGACGCCATGGGCAAATACGCAGCGGGAGGCGAAGGAGACGCCCATCAGGGCGAGAGAAACCCAGGGCATCCAACGCCGCCCGGCGAAAAAAATCACCAGCGGCCAGCACAGATAAAACTGTTCTTCGATGGCCAACGACCAGAGGTGTTCGAGCCATCCCGCCGGCATGCCGCGCGCAATCGGCCAATTTGCCAGATGGAACCAAAACCACCATTCCAGGGGGGTGTCCAGATCCGTTCGTCTGGGCCCGCCGTAATCGTGCACCAGGGGAAGAGCGATGTGAAAGTAGCAAAGCACCGTGACGAAATACAGCGGAAAAATACGTAAGATTCGCCGGGCATAGAAAGAGGAGAAGAAATTCCTGCTCCCCAATGAATCGAGCAAAATTCCACTGATCAGGAAGCCTGAGAGCACAAAAAATAAGTCAACTCCCGACCAACCCGTCCCGATGAGATATCCGAGACGCAGCCGGCCGAAAAGGGACGGAATGGGTAGGATCAAGTAGGAGTGAAATATCAGGACCAGCAAGATGGCGGTGCCTCGAGTGCCGTCGAGTTCCGGTATTACGCCCTTCTGCCTGGTGTCCGCGATCTCCATGCCTCCGCCACGCTAGGGCGCGGGCTCCATTGTAGCTTGTCCCCGGGGTCGTGGGTAGGGTGTTGCACATCTGGTGAGATCGCGTGGGGAAATTAGGGAAGCGGTAACACGGCAAGGTCCGAATTCCATATTTCTGGGCGGCGGTGCGTCAGGTAAGGCCGACACGCACCTCATCGAGCTCGTCCAGCGTGCGTGGCCAGTCTTCCCTCAATAATCTGCTCAGCGCCCTGTCTGCCAGCAGCCTTCCGCCAGTCTGACACTTTGGACAGTAGTTCGTCTCATTCGAGGCGTAACGGATTCTTTGGACCTTCGTGCCGCAGCGGGGGCAGGGAAGCCCGTACCGTCCGTGGACGGCCATTTCCTCCCGAAACGCGGTGACATGTTCGGGGAATTTCAGGCCCGCTTCGATGCGCAGGCGGTCAGTCCATTCGATCAATGTTGAGCGGGCGGCGTGGCGCAGATGCTCGAGCTGCTCCGGGGTCATTCTTTGCGTCAGCAGGATCGGCGAGAGCTCCGCGCGATGTAGAATCTCATCCGAATATGCGTTGCCGATACCGCTGAACAGGCGCGGATCGGTGAGCGCGCGCTTCAGCGTGTGATTCGTCTGCGTGAGCCGCGCGGCGAACTGCTCTGGCGTGGCGGCGAAGACGTCGATTCCGCCCGGATCGAGTGCGTCCAATCCTGCTTCATCCCGTAAAACGTGCAGCGATGCCCGTTTCTGCGACCCCGCTTCGGTGAGCGTCAAGGTGCCGGGGCCGAACTCGAACGCGGCCAGCACGCGGCGGCCATCGGGCTTCACGGATTTCGCCGTCCAATGGAGTCTTCCGGCGATCATCAGGTGCAGCACCAACCAGACGCCGTTGTCGAAACCAATCGCGATGCGCTTGCCGACGCGGCGCAGGGCGCGGACTTTGTTGCCTTCCGCGGCGGACGGCGGAGGCTCGACTGAACGCAACAAGAACGGTCCGGCGATTTGCGCGCGCAGCAGTATTTGATCCAGGATTCGCTGCTCCAACGCTTCGATGTAGACGGCGA
>JBBIVT010000236.1:0-2204 GCA_037439565.1 Acidobacteriota bacterium
CCGAGTGCAGTTGCTTCGCCGTCGACGCCAGGGCCTCGGGCAGATGATCGCCCGGTTGAGTAGACGCCGAAATCAGGTAAACGGTCAGCTCAAAACCCAGCGGCGCGACATCGAGCTTTTTCACCGCGTCGTCGAACGCCGCGACCATATCGGCCGGTCCACGAACCGCTATCCAGTGCAAGCGATCGTCTGCCTCGAGGGTTAAATTGCTTCCGGCGAAGACGCCAGCCAAGCTGCGCGCCCGGTTGGCGTCTATATAGTGGAGCTGGATCAGCTTCCTCTCCACCTTCGGCGCGGCATCCTGACCCCACGCCAGCATCGAGCACAGCGCCACACCCAAAATCGTTCTCATTCGGTTCCTTCCTTTCGATCGACAATCCAATAAATCACCACGTCCGGATCGGACGTCAACATTTTTACTTTAAGGGGTTCCGTGGCCCGGGCTTCACGCCGCGCACTGGACGGCCGGCCTGAAAAAGGGGACAGACCATTCTGTCCCAGCTTCATATCCACTCGGGCGCTTTTCTCCACCGCCTGTGGACGGAGCGGTCTGTCCGCTTTTTCAGCAACGAATACCGGCTTGGGATCTGGCGCCATTCTCGAAATCCCGATCGTCATTACCACCGCCGCAGCCGCCACCATTGCCGCAGCCCACGGCCAGCGAGCCGGACGGACGCGCATCTCCCGCAACGCCGTGGCATTCAGCCGCAGATCCTCGGCCAGCATGCGGCACTCCGCGCAGGACGACAGATGCTGGCGGGCATCTTCTCCATTTCCGAGCAACACTTCGCATTCCTGGCAGGTCATGACCGTTTCCTCACATATTTCGCCAATTTCACCCGCGCAACGGAGATCTGGCTGCGCACGGTTGCCTCTTCGATTCCTAAAATCCTCGCAACCTCCCGCGTGGACAGCCCTTCGATGTCGCGCAGCACGATGGCCGTCCGCTCCCGCTCGCCGAGCGCCTTCAATCCCTCCGCCAGAAGCCGTTTGCGATCCTGGATGGTGATCGCCGTCAATGCGTCGTTTGCGGGATCGGCTGCGTTTTCATCCGGGTCCGCCGTGGGCCCGCGCTTGCGATGCCAGTCGTTGCACACGTTCACGGTGACGCGGTATAGCCACGGCTTCGCGTCGCCCTGAATCTGATCCCGTTTCTGAAACAGCCGGAGAAACACTTCCTGGGCGGCATCCTGAGCGTCTTCCATGCGCCCCAGAAGCCGGTAGGCCACGCCCAGCACCATGCGCTCATGAACGCGCATCAGCCGCTCGAACCACGCCAATGCAATCTCCTCAGCCACTCATAAGAAGATACGTTGCCTTGGCCCGAAACGTTGATTACATTCTGAATTCGCAGCCGTGGAGCTTCACGGCTGCGATGATGCGGTCCCGGATGGCTCCCGTTTCCTCCGACGTCAGCGTGCGGTCCGCCGCGCCCAGCGTGATGCGGTAGCTGAGGCTGCGTTTGCCATCCGGCAGGGAAAAATCCCGCAGAAATTCGATGGACAGAATCTCCGGCAGCTTAGGCATCGCCGCTTCCACGTCGCCGATCAGCATGCGCACGGGCGCGATTACCGACAAGTCGAACGCGCTCTCCGGGAATCGGCGCAGAGGCTTATAGCGAACGTCCTTTGGACGATCGAGCCGCGTCAGATCGAGATCCAGCACAGCCGCGCGCCCGTCTTCCACCATATTCGGGTGAAACTCGAATAACCGGCCGGCATCGCCCATCAGCGCCGAACGCTGCGGATGCTCATACTCCCGGGCCTTGGCGGGCTGGGCTTTTACGCCTGGCAACAGACACTCGGCGAGCCTCTTCAGCTCGAAAAGGCCCGTTTCCTTGCCGAAAATCACTGCGGCGAAGTGAGGCACCTCGCCCTCGGGATGAATCTCTTTGCCAATTTCAAAGAACCGGAACGAATCGAAGTGCCGCGCATTATCGGCGATGTTTTTGAGAATCCCAGGCAGCAGGCTGGGGCGCAGGTAATTCTGATCGCTGGCGATGGGATTCGCCACTTCCACCAGATGCGTGAAGCCGAACTTCCGGGCCGCTTCCTCGCTGATAAACGAGTAATTATAGACCTCGGTATATCCTTGCGATGCAGCCATTTGGCGCACCCAATGGTGGAGCGCCCGCTCGCGATTGGCGGGTGGCACGCGCGCCGGGCTCAGCGGCGCGACCGGCACGATGTTGTCGTAGCCGATCA
>JBBIVT010000237.1:0-2034 GCA_037439565.1 Acidobacteriota bacterium
TGGAAAAGTGCAACGTCTTCGTGAAGTCCGAGGAGGCGTGGGCAGCGGGCAAGGCTTACTACGCGGGATCAGTGCGCGGCGCGCCCGGCGATGTCCCGCGGAAAGTGCTGCGGGCGATCGATATTCAAACCGGGAAGATTCAGTGGGAACTGCCGCAGAAGGGACGAGCGGAATCCTGGGGAGGGACGCTGGCGACGTCAACCGGCCTGGTGTTTTTCTGCGAAGACAGCGGAGCATTCATGGCGGTAGATGCGGAAAATGGGCGCGTGCTGTGGAGTTTTCCATTAAACGCCCGGTGGAAAGCGTCGCCCATGACCTACGTGTTCGACCACAAACAGTATTTCGCGGTGGCGGCGGGATCGGATATTGTGGCGTTCGCGATGGGGCAGTAGGCTCCGCGCCTCCCGGCGTGAGATTCTTTCTGATCCACGCAGAGAACAAAGATTCATTCGCCGTGGGATAATCGCGCAAGCATGCGGAATCTTTTGAAAAGAGCCATCGCCCTCACCTCCGCGATGATGTTATTGCGCGGCCAGGCGCCCGCGCCGGGGTTGATCGGATTCAGCGCCCCTGAGGCCAGCGCGGAGTTGGCCCGGGAAAAGCAGTTCGACGCGTCGCTCGACCGGAGCCTGATGCAGCAGTGGCTCCAGAGGCTTTCGGCCAAGCCGCACCACCTGGGGTCGCCCGCCGGAAAGGAGAACGCCGAGTTCATCGCTGCGCAGTTCCGGTCCTGGGGATATGAGACGCAGATCGAGACGTTTTATCCGCTGTTCCCGACGCCGAAAAAGCGCGTCCTTGAGATGACCTCGCCGCGGCGCTTCACGGCCAAGCTGGAAGAGCCGGTGTTGGCGGAAGACAAAACGTCCGGCGTGCGCCAGGATCAGTTGCCGGTGTACAACGCGTACTCGATCGACGGGGATGTGACGGGGCAACTGGTGTACGTCAACTACGGGCTGCCGGCCGACTACGAAAAGCTGGCCGAGCGCGGCGTCGACGTGAAGGGCAAGATCGTGATTGCGCGCTACGGGCAATCCTGGCGCGGCATCAAACCCAAGGTCGCAGCCGAGCACGGGGCCATCGGGTGCCTGATTTACTCCGATCCCAGGGACGACGGCTATTTTCAGGGCGACAGCTATCCGAAAGGCGGCTGGCGGCCGGCCGACGCGGCGCAGCGCGGCAGTGTGCTCGATATGCCGACGTATCCCGGCGATCCATTGACGCCAGGCATAGGCGCGACGAAAGACGCGCCGAGACTGGCGCGCGACAAGGCGGAGACCATCACCAAAATTCCGGTGCTGCCGATTTCCTACGCCGATGCGGCGCCGCTGTTGGAAGCGTTGGGCGGGCCGGTCGCGCCGCCAGAATTTCGCGGCGCTCTTCCGTTGACCTATCATCTGGGCCCCGGCCCGGCGACGGTGCATCTGGCCCTGGAATTCGATTGGAAGCTGACGCCGGCCTATGACGTGATCGCGCGGATGCCGGGCGGCGAGTTAGCCGATGAGTGGATCATCCGGGGCAATCATCACGACGGCTGGGTGTTCGGCGCGTCCGATCCGTTGAGCGGCCTGGTGCCGATGATGGCGGAGGCGAAAGGAGTCGCCGCGCTGGTCAGGGACGGGTGGAAGCCGAAGCGGTCCATTGTCTACACGGTTTGGGATGGCGAGGAGCCGATTTTGCTGGGTTCCACCGAATGGGCCGAGTTTCATGAAAAGGAACTCGATCAACACGCTGTGGCGTACATCAATTCCGACACCAATGGACGCGGGTTTGTGCAGTTGAACGGATCCCACACGCTGGAGCACTTCGCCAATGAGGCGGCGCGCGACGTGAACGATCCCGCGTACAAGGTTTCCTCGCTGGACCGCTATCGCGCGGCGATGATCGTGTACGGTCCGCCGGAGGAAAAGCGGGCCGCGCGCGAAAAGCGCGACGTGATGCTGGGCGCGCTCGGCAGCGGGTCCGATTTCACGCCGTTCCTTCAGCACCTGGGGATCGCGACGCTCGATATCGCCTTCGGCGGGGAGGACGCGAGCG
>JBBIVT010000238.1:0-2023 GCA_037439565.1 Acidobacteriota bacterium
TCTTCACCTGCCAGCGCGCGATCTCGCTCGCCTCTTCCCAGTTTTCGTCGGCGATGAGCCGCTTGAACAGCCGCGAACCAATGACATTGGTGCGCTCGCCCACGATCAGCGGCCGGTTCGAATCCTCGGCCTCCACCAGTTCGATGCCCGAGTAATAAGCGCGGTGCGCGGGCGAAGGAATCTGCCTGGGCGCGTGGCCCTGCGCCATCTCCGCGATGGCCTTGATGTGCGCGGGCGTGGTTCCGCAGCAGCCTCCCACGATGTTCAGCCAGCCGTGGGACACGAATTTCTCCAACTGGTGCGCCAGCGATTCGGGCGTCTCCAGGTATTGGTCTTTTTCGTTCGGCAGGCCGGCGTTCGGATAGCAGGAGATCCTCTTGCCCGACATCGCGGCCAGCGTGCGGATGTGATCCGTCATCAGGTCCGGCCCAGTGGCGCAGTTCAACCCGATGGCGAGCAGGTCATGGTTGGCGATCGAGGAATACAGCGAATCGATGGTCTGGCCGCCGAGCATGGAGCCGGACTCCATCAGCGTTCCCGACACCATCACCGGGATTTTTTGGCCCAGTTCCTTTTCCAGTTGCTCGATGGCGATCAGCGCGGCCTTGATGTTCAGAGTGTCGAACGCGGTCTCGATGAGCAGAAAATCCACGCCGCCTTCCACCAAGTATTTCGCGTGCTCGTAGTAGCTCTGGCGCAGCGTTTCAAACGACGCATGCCGCAGCGCCGCGGATTTCGTTGTCGGTCCCAGCGATCCGGCCACGAATCGAGGCTTCTCCGGCGTCGAGAATTCATCGGCCGCCTCGCGCGCCAGTTTCGCCGCCGCAACGTTCAGTTCGCGTCCGGCCGATTCCAGGTGATTATCGGCCAGCGCCAGGGGCGAACCTTGAAAGCTATTGGTTTCAATAATATCCGCGCCGGCTTCGAGGTACGCGCGGTGAATCGCCTTGATCCACTCCGGGTGCGTGCGGTTCAGAATCTCACTGCAATTTTCCAGGCCGAGAAAATCCGCCGGCGTGGGATGATACGCCTGCAGCATGGTCCCCATCGCGCCATCGATGATCAGAATGCGCGAGGCAAGGGCGTCATAAAGCTGCTGCTGGCGAAGATTTTGCATGAAGAAAGGAGGAGACTCCTTTTTCTATTGTACTTTGAACGCTTAATTCACTTCCTGCGAACGCGCGTGGGGATCTTCACTTGCCCTTTCCTGATGGTGACGGCAGGCATTTCACTTGAATGATAACAGCTTTATAATTCAGGAAGGCATCGATAATGAACGCTTCCGCTGCTCTCATGTTAACGGCCTCCCTGACCGCCATCGCACAGCCGTTTCCGACGTACTTGGGACGCAGAGTGACTGTTCAGATGGGCCATTGGGTAGACGACGGGACGGACCCGGGGACACCTGCCGCGATCTGCATCGAAGGCCCGCCTCGTCGCCAGTGCTACACTGCTCCAGGCGATTTTGGCAGAACGCCGTATACGAGGGTAATTGCGTTGGGCGATGGAGGATCAGCGTTGCTGTTTGCGCCGGGCGGATCATCTGGCATTCACTTCGCGCTATTGAAGCCTGGGGACGGGGATAACCTCGAAGACATCTTCGAGTCACCGGTGCAGGTATCGTACTCGGCCCGCTTTGCGATCTGGACCGACATGATGCCCTCGCCTGTGTTCGTGACGGCGGAAAGATCTCCTTATGCTGAAGCGCCGAGTCACGTCAAGATCGCTGTGTACGCAATGATAAACGGTGCGGTCCGATTCGCCAAGGTGGATGAATATCAGACGGCTGAGGCCTATGAGTTCTACAAGGGCGACGTGCTCGCGGCGGAAAAGCGAGAGGTCCTCGCGAGGCTGAGGCGGCTAACTAAGTAGCGGGCGGCGCATGGCGCCACCCACAGGTCGCTTTACTGCACCTGCTCCTGCGGAGCCTCGGCGTTGAAGCTATACCCGAACCCGCGCACGCTGCGGATGAACGTCGACTCCTCGGCCTGTTCGATCTTCTGCCGCAGCCGCAGGATGTAGA
>JBBIVT010000239.1:0-2013 GCA_037439565.1 Acidobacteriota bacterium
CTCACTCCTCGGGGCTGCCGCCGGTCGTTACCGCCGTCGATTGCCCGCTCGCGGTTCGCGCGTATTTTTTGAACCAGCTCATCATGTAAAGCTGGGTTCGGATGAAATTCGTCGGTTTCGACGCTGTGCCGTGGTACTCGCCTTCGAACTGAAGCAGTTTGACGGGCACGCCGCGAACCTTCAGCGCGGCGTAATATTCCTCGGTCTGCGGCATGGGGGTGCGGCGGTCGAGCACGCCGGTCATGAGCAACGTCGGGGTGGTCACCTTGCCAACCGTCATCACCGAGGAGTGCGACAGCCACTGGCTGGGATCCTCCCAGAAGGGCTTTTCAAAAAAGCTGTAGGTGAACAGAGGAATGTCGGTGTTGCCGGTCATGCTGAGCCAGTCGATCACAGGGCAGCGCACGGCCGCCGCGGCAAACCGGTCAGTGTGGCCAATCACCCAGCTCGACAGCACTCCGCCGCCGCTGCATCCGGACACATACATGCGCGTCGTATCGATGAAGCCTTTGCCGACGGTTGTGTCCACGGCCGCCATCAGGTCGTCATAATCGGGGCCGGGATAGTTGTGGTCGATGCCTCCTGAAAACGCCGTGCCGTAACCGGTGCTGCCCCGCGGATTGATGTAAAGCACGGCAAAATCATTGGCGGCGAAGTTCTGGAACATATAGTTGAACCCGACGTTGTACATCGAGAACGGCCCGCCATGGATTTCCAGGATCAGCGGATACTTCTTGTTCGGATCGAAGTCGGGCGGCTTTACCACCCAGCCCTGTACTTTCGCATTTCCGCTTGAGTTGAAGTCGATTTCTTCCGTTTTGGCGAGGTGCTTCCCGGCCAGCAACCCGGCATTGACGTTGGTGAGCTTCTTCTTCTCGCCGGAGCGCCGCAGATTGTAGAGCACCACATCGGGAGGATTGTCCGGATCGGTTTCGGTGCCCGCGGCCATCAGGTCACTGGACGCGGAGTCCATGGTCAGGACGTGCACGCCGGTGGTGACCGGTTTGACGCCGCCCGTCATCCCGGCGTACTGGATGTTGCGGGAGCCGTGATCCTCGGCCTCGAAATACAGGCCGGAGGAATCCGGCGTCCAGCGCAGATTCAGAGGATCGCGGTCGTAGTTGCCGCTGATTTTCTTCATTTCGCCGCCGGCGAGCGGAATCACGTACAGATCCGCTACGGAATGCGTGTGATTTGTGTGCGGATAGCCGGTGAAGGCGACCGTCTTTCCGTCAGGCGAAACCGAAGGCCGGCCCCAGTTGCCGGACGCGGAAACCAGTTCGCGAATCGCGCCGGAGGCCACGTCGGCCACCAGGAGCTCCGAGATTTGATAGTGCAGATCGGCTTCTGTGACGCGATCGCCCTGGAATACGATGGATTTGCTGTCGGGCGTCCAGTCCATTTGCACGCCGCTGCGCAATTCGCCTGAGCCGGCGCTCCACTGGCTGTTGCTAAGCTGGCGCGCCGCGCCTCCCTCGGAGGAAACCACAAAGAGATGCGTATTCCCGTCCTGCAGGAAGCCCACGCGATCCTGCCGGTAATGCAGCGTATCCACCACGCGCGGAGCGGCAGTCCACTTGGCTCCGGTGGGCGCGGGCGGCATGCTGATGTTCCAGTTTTCCTTGGTGGGCACGAACATCGAAAAGGCGATCCACTTGCCGTCCGGCGACCAATGCGCGTCGGCGACGTTCTCGGTCGCGTGGGTCACCTGCGTGCCGGCGCCGTCGGCGTCGATCCAGCGGACGAAAATCTGCGGCCCGCGCGGCTCGCCCTCGGCGATATAAAGGAAACGTTTTCCGTCGGACGCCCAGCGAGGGCTTGCGCCTTTGGTCAGGAACCGGTTGTGGCTGCCGTCCGCATTCATGATCCAGAGCGAGGAGTCCCAACGGTCCTCGATTTGGTTCACGTTCTGCCGCGAATAGACGATGTGCGCGCCGTCGGGCGAAATCTGCGCATCGGCGACACGCTCAAAATCGAAGTAATGTTCGTTCGTAAGACGGGTGGCGGACTTGG